>JAZJZQ010000778.1:0-3179 GCA_040389625.1 Pseudomonadota bacterium
GAAATTCCATGGCAAATACCGCACAAGCGCGCAAACGCGCTCGTCAAGCAGTTAAGCAAAACGCACACAACTCGTCCCAGCGTTCGACCCTGCGCACGGCTATCAAAGCTGTCCGCAAAGCGATCCAGGGCGGCGACAAAGCAGCTGCAACTGCTATCTTCCAGGCTTCCGTGTCGACCATCGACAGCATCGCCGACAAGAAGATCATCCACAAAAACAAGGCAGCTCGCCACAAGAGCCGTCTGGCAGCAGCCCTGAAGGCACTGTCCGCTTAATTTCCATTGCTTGCGGCTACGGCCGCGACAGGGAATACAGCAAGAACCCGCCTGACCTCCGGTCAGCGCGGGTTTTGTCGTTGGTGCGTGCAGCCGGCAGCACCCAGTCCCCGCTGCTGCCCGGATTTACGCTGGCAACAGGCGTAAAAAAAGGCAGGACGCGCCTGCCTTTTTGATCATGCCGAGAAGAATTACTTGGCTGGAGCCGAAGCTTCTGCGGAAGCGGAGGCGGATGCAGCTTTCTTGGCCTTCTTGGCTTTCTTGGCTTTCTTAGGAGCCGAAGCTTCTGCGGAAGCGGCTGGAGCCGATGCCGAAGCCATAGGAGCAGATGCCGAAGCGGATGCCGAAGCGGCTGGAGCAGCAGCAAAAGCGGAAGCGGCGAACAGGGATGCAACCAGAGCAGCGATGATTTTAGACATGTCAGTTCCTTTGGCGTTTAAAGAAATCAAGGATTCAAGTGAATCTGCACCCTTTAACGTGGGCTGGAAATTGTCGGTTGACATGATTTTTCAAAAAAAATGCAAATTGTTTGAAAAACTTTTGTTGCGCCGCAGCATGCTACCCACCCCGCACCGGCCCCGCGCCCCTCATTTACCCAGCTCGGCCGGCGTCACGGCCCGCCATTCGCCCGGCATCAGCGGGTGGCTGGCCAGCGAAATGGCGCCGATGGCGCTGCGCACCAGGCGCAGCGTGGGCAGGCCGACGGCCGCCGTCATGCGCCGCACCTGGCGGTTCTTGCCTTCCTGCAGCGTAATGGCCAGCCAGCTGGTGGGCAGCCCGGCCCGCTGGCGGATGGGCGGGTTGCGCGGCCACAGCCATGCCGGCTCGGCGATGCGCACCGCCTTGCAGGGCTGGGTGGTGAAGTCGCCCAGGTTGATCGGCGCCTGCAGCCGGGTCAATTGGTCCGCGTCGGGCACGCCGTCCACCTGCACCAGGTAAGTCTTGGGCTGCTTGCGGTCGGGGTGGGCGATGTCGTGCTGCAGCTTGCCGTCGTCGGTCAGCAGCAGCAAACCCTCGCTGTCGGCATCGAGCCGGCCGGCCGGGTAGATGTCGGGAATGTGCAGGTAGTCGGCCAGGGTGGGGCGGCCCGGCTGCGGGGAAAACTGGCACAGTACCTGGAACGGCTTGTTGAATAGTATTAAAGACATATTTATCAGTGGATCGATTGTGGTGTAGGCTAGGTAGCCTGGTTTATACGGGCGCCGGCGCCGGCGTCCAAAAAGCCGTAGCGCCTAGTAAAATACTCGTGCATAATGTGAAACGCCTGTCTTATGTCTTATAGAAGACCTAGGGCGAACGTAGTAAATTGGCAGCAAATTCAGATTGCAGATCATGCCCTGGAAGCGCAAGGACCTTGCCGCTTGCCGAGCGTCCACTTCGGAGAACACGATGTTTCAACATATCAAAGTACCTGCTGACGGCAAACAAATCACCGTCAACGCCGATTTTTCCCTGAATGTACCAGATAACCCTATCGTTCCCTATATCGAGGGTGATGGCACGGGCGTCGATATCAGCCCGGTGATGATCAAAGTGATCGACGCGGCCGTGGCCAAGGCTTACGGCGGCCAGCGCAAGATCAGCTGGATGGAAATCTACGCCGGCGAAAAGTCGACCACCGTGTACGGCCCCGACGTGTGGCTGCCGGAAGAGACCCTGCAAGTGCTGAAGGACTACGTGGTGTCGATCAAGGGTCCGCTGACGACCCCGGTCGGCGGCGGCATCCGTTCGCTCAACGTGGCCCTGCGCCAGCAGCTGGACCTGTACGTCTGCCTGCGCCCGGTGCGCTACTTCACGGGCGTGCCTTCGCCGGTGAAAGAGCCGGAGAAGACCGACATGGTCATCTTCCGCGAAAACTCGGAAGACATCTACGCCGGCATCGAGTGGGCCGAAGGGTCGGACAGCGCCAAGAAACTGATCGACTTCCTGGTCAAGGAAATGGGCGTGACCAAGATCCGCTTCCCCGAGACGTCGGGCATCGGCATCAAGCCCGTGTCGCGCCAGGGTACCCAGCGCCTGGTGCGCAAGGCGATCCAGTACGCGATCGACAATGACAAGCCATCGGTGACCATCGTTCACAAAGGCAACATCATGAAGTACACGGAAGGCGGCTTCCGCGACTGGGCTTACGAGCTGGCCCAGCAGGAATTCGGCGCCGAGCTGATCGACGGCGGCCCATGGTGCAAGTTCAAGAATCCCAAGACCGGCCGCGAGATCACCATCAAGGATTCCATCGCTGACGCATTCCTGCAACAGATCCTGCTGCGTCCGGCCGAGTACAGCGTGATCGCCACCCTGAACCTGAACGGCGACTACATCTCGGACGCGCTGGCGGCCCAGGTGGGCGGCATCGGCATCGCGCCGGGCGCCAACCTGTCGGACTCGGTGGCCATGTTCGAAGCCACCCACGGCACGGCACCTAAATATGCAGGCAAGGATTACGTGAACCCCGGTTCGCTGATCCTGTCGGCGGAAATGATGCTGCGCCACATGGGCTGGACCGAGGCGGCCGACCTGGTGATCGACTCGATGCAGAAATCGATCGCCTCCAAGCGCGTCACCTACGACTTCGCCCGCCTGATGGAAGGCGCGACCCAGGTGTCGTGCTCCGGTTTCGGCGACGTGATGATCGAAAACATGTAATCGCGCTGGCCGGCGCAGCCCTGTGCGGCGTCCGCCCCGGCCCCGTTCTCGCGAGAGGGCGGGGCTTTTTATCGTCAAAAAATGGGGACGTACCCCTTTTTTCTTTCCCCGTCCGTGACTTGGCAGCAACAGTTGCTGCTTATTCGGGACGAAAAAAAACCCCGCGGAGCGGGGTTTTCGACTTCCGTAGCGGCAGCTTACGCCGACTGGATGTTGGAAGCTTGCTTGCCTTTAGGGCCTTGCGTGACTTCGAACTGAACT
>JAZJZQ010000779.1:0-2201 GCA_040389625.1 Pseudomonadota bacterium
GCGCGGGCCGCCCTGTTCGATGAACAGGCGCTCGCGCTCGGACAGCAGCACATCCTCGTAGCCCTTGAGCGAGGCAGGCGCCTTGATGCCCGTCACTTCCGTCTTGCTGAAGTTGGCGGCCAGGAAGGTGGTCAGCTTGCCGGCGCCGACGTTGGCCTTGTTGGACACGGTCAGGTCCAGGCCCTGGGTGCGGGTATTGATGGAGTTGACGAAGAACTGGGCCTGGCCCACGCCCAGGTTGGACAGGATGGCGCCCAGGGCAGGGTAGTTGTCGGCGTCGAAACGGCCCGACAGCACGATGCGGTCGTCGATCTTGATGCGGTACAGGTCGGCCGTCACCGAGGTGTTCTTGGTCGGGGTCCAGGTCGTGCCCAGCGTGTAGCTCTTCGATTTTTCTTCCTTCAGGGGCGGGATGCCGGCCGCGTTGGCCACCGTGCCGCCGTTCGGCGCCAGCACCACGTCCTTCGGTTGGCCGCTGATGAAGTCGGTGAAGGTGGACGAGAAATACATCTGCTGCAGCGACGGCGCGCGGAAGCCGGTGGAGGCCGAGCCGCGCAGCAGCACGTCGTTGCTGACGCTGAAGGCGCCGGCCAGCTTGCCGGTGGTGGTGGAGCCGAAGTCGCTGAACTTCTCGTAGCGCAGCGCCGTCTGCAGTTTCAGGCGGTCCGTCACGTCGGCCTCGACGTCGAGGTAGGCGGCCATGCTGTGGCGGCTCTTGTCGGTGGCGTCGCCGGGCTGGAAGCCGGGGAAGCCCTGGCTGCCCGCGTTGCCGCCGAAGCCCACGCCGTCGGCGTCGATGTAGGAGCCCGGTTCGCCGGCGAAGATCTTGTAGGTCTCGGTGCGGTATTCGGTGCCGAAGGCCAGGTTCAGGCCGTGCATGATGCCGTCGTACAGGCGGCTGAAGTCCAGGTTGGTGGTCTGCTGCAGGAAGGAGAAGCCGCCCGCCTTGAAGTTGTCGGGGCTGATGCCCTTGCCGCCGGCCAGCAGGTCCTTGTTGGCGATGGAAGCGTTCAGCGTGTGGCTGATGTCGTACATCATCTTGTTGTAGCCGGCCGTCTGCGACAGGTCGGCGTTCCACTCGCCGAATCGGGTGCGGTAGCCCAGCGTGCCGTACTGGTCGTCGATGGTGGCGTTGATGAAGGGGACGAAGCCGTCCGGGTACATGGCGGCCGAATTGCGGGTCGGGATATCGTCCGTGCCGTTGCGGGCCCAGGCTGCGCTGGAGGCGTCGCGGGTCTGGGCGCCGGCCGTGAAGTACAGGTGGCCGTCGCCGCCCATCGGCAAGTCGCCGTTGGCGTACAGCGTCTTGTTGCGGGCCTTGGTGTCGCCGATGATGCGCGGGTTGCCCGCTTCGGCGCGGTTGGAGCGGCCCCGGTCCAGGTATTCGCCCGTGATGCCGACCACGCCCTTGTCGCCTACCTGCAGGCCACAGTAGGCCGAGGTCAGGTAGTTCTTGCCGTCGCCCACCGAGTATTCGCTGAAGCCGGCCACCGCTTCGCAGCCCACATTGCGTTTCAGGTCGATGTTGATCACGCCGGCGATGGCGTCCGAGCCGTATTGGGCGGCGGCGCCGTCGCGCAGCACCTGCACGTTCTTGATGGCCAGTAGGGGAATGGCGTTCATGTCCGTGCCCGTGTTGCCGCGGTTGCGGGCGCCGAACAGGTTGACCAGGGCCGTCGTGTGGCGGCGCTTGCCGTTCACCAGCACCAGGGTCTGGTCGGAACCGAGGCCGCGCAGGGCGGCCGAGTCGACCAGGTCGGCGCCGTCGGCACCGGTCTGGCGGGTCGAGTTGAACGAGGGCGACACATAGGTCAGCGACTGGGCCAGGTCGAACTGGGCGCCCTGTTCGGCGGCCTTGGTCATGGGGATGAAGTCGACCGGCAGCGCCGTTTCCGTGGCCGAGGCGTTGGCGCGGCGGGTGCCGACCACGTTCACGGTCTGCACGGTGTCGTCCTGCTTGGCGGCCGGGGCGGTGGTCTGGGCAAAGGCGGCCGGGGCCAGGCTGGCCAGGGCTGCGCTGCCATACAGACTGATCAGCACTGCGCGCCGCAAGAGGGTGGGGGTAAGCATGGTGTCTCCGTATTGTCGTAGGCATGAGCCGGGGCATGCATATGGTGCCGGCTGGCCGCGCCCGGTGCCGGCGGCAAATTTGCCACGGTTTCCGGTGCTTCGGTCAGTTGATTATTCGGCACGCATTGCGC
>JAZJZQ010000780.1:0-9477 GCA_040389625.1 Pseudomonadota bacterium
GTCGGTCGAGGCCATGTAGCTGGCGTCGGGCGAGCGCAGGAAGCCGAAGCCGTCGGGCAGCACTTCCAGGGCGCCGTCGCCGAAGATCTGTTCGCCGGACTTGGCGCGCTTCTTCAGGATGGCAAACATCAGTTCCTGTTTGCGCAGCCGGGCCGCGTTGTCGATATCAAGACCGATTGCCATCTCCAGCAGCGCCGAGACGTGTAGGGCCTTTAATTCAGATAGATGCATATGTGTTGAGTGTCCCGTGACGGGAACGTAAAGGTAGGGGAGGGAATTGCGTGGGGTTAATCACATGGACGCCGCTACGGGCCGCCCTGCCAATCCGGCGGCGCTGCGGGCGCAGCGCCGCCTGTGTGCTGCATGATACTTAGATATTGCTGTCGATGAAAGAGGTCAGTTGACCTTTTGCCATGGCGCCCACTTTCTGGGCCGCCGCCACACCGTTCTTGAACAGGATCAGGGTCGGGATGCCGCGGATGCCGAACTTGGCCGGTACGGCCTGGTTGGCGTCCACATCCATCTTGGCGATCAGGATCTTGCCGTCGTATTCCTTGGCCACTTCTTCCAGGATGGGGGCGATGCTCTTGCAGGGACCGCACCATTCGGCCCAGAAGTCGACCAGCACGGGGCGGTCCGATTTCAGTACGTCGGTGTCGAAGGAGGCATCGCTGATGTGTTTGATATTTTCGCTCATGTTTTCCTCAGTCAGAGGGTCAGTGTGGGATCGGTTACGCCTGGGGCTCAGCCATTCTTGTCGGCGCCATCGACGTTGCCGGGCTACAGTAGGCAAGTGGAGGCGGTCTGCTGGAATTCAATCTGCGGAAGGGGTGGCAAGAAAGGTCGGCAGGCGGGGATGGCTGAAATAATAACCCATTTTTCAGGAAAGGGGGCGGATTGCCTGAAATAGTTGAATGACCCCTCAAGCCAGCTGCGCCAGGGCCGTGCGCAGCGCCTCCAGCCGCAACGGTTTGGCCAGCGCCCCCAGCACGTTCAACTGGTGGAAGCGGGCCAGGGCGCCGGCCGCCTGCAGCACCGATTCCTGCTGTCCCGACAGCAGGATCAGCCCGCCCCCGTAGCGGCGCGCGGCCAGCGCCTCGAGCAGCTGGAAGCCATCCTGGCCCGGCATGCACAGGTCGGCCACCACCACGGCCGGGCGCGGGCCGGACCCGTCCAGCGCCGCCGCCCCGGCCGCGCCGTCGCCGGCTTGCAACACGGTAGCCACGCCCAGCTCGTCGAGCATGTCGGCCAGCATGGCGCGCTGGAAGGCGTCGTCGTCCACCACCAGCACGCAGCCGGGGACGGCGCTCATGGCGCGGCCGCCGCGCGCCGGGCCGCCGCCTGGGCCAGCAGCTGGCCCAGCCGCTGCGGGGCCAGCGGCTTGGTGCAGGCCGCCAGCAGGGCCAGGCCGTGGGCCTGGGCCAGCCGCTCGGCCGCCTGCAGCACGCCCACGTCCAGTCCCGACAGCAGTACCACGCTGCCGTCATAGCCTAGTTCGGCCATCAGCCGCAGCAGTTCGATGCCGTCCAGCTCCGGCAAGCCCAGGTCGCAGATCAGCAGGTCCGGCGTGTCGTGGCGCAGCAGTTCCAGCGCCCGCAGGCTGCTGGTCTCGCAGCGCACGGCGTGCGGGCCGTGGGCCGCCACCATCTCGGCCAGCAGCTCGAGCATGAAGCGGTCGTCGTCCAGCAGCAGCACGCGCAGCGGGGCCGTCAGGGCGGGGGGCAGGGGCAGGTTCACGGTCAGCGCTCGTCGGCGAAGGTGGTATGGGTCATGATCTGTTCCGTCACCTGGTCCAGCAGGGGCCACAGCCGGGCCAGCACGGCGCGCGCGGTGGCCGCCGCCGAGGCCTCGTCGGCCAGGTGTTCCAGCTGCAGGCACAGTTCGGCCATGCCGAGCGCGCCCACGGTGCGGGCCGAGGACTTGATGCGGTGCCCCAGCTCACGCACCGGCTGCAGCTCGCCGCGTCCCAGCGCCGCCTCCATCTGGCGCAGGCCATCTTCGGTGGTGTGCAGGAACTTGAAGGCGAACTTGCGCACCTTGTGCGGGTCGTAGCCCAGCAGCCGGGCCAGGATGGACAGGTCGATCACGGCCGGGTCGCCGCCCAGCGTGGCGCGGAAGGCGGGCGCGCCGCGCGGCGACGGCGGCAGCGGCTCGGCCCGTTCCGGCAGCCAGCTGGCGATGGTCTGGTACATCAGCTCGGGCTGGATGGGCTTGCTGATGAAGTCGTCCATGCCGGCGTCGATGCAGCGTTCCCGGTCCTCGCTGGTGGCGGTGGCCGTCATGGCCAGCACCCGGGTGTCGGCCAGGCGCGGGTCGGCGCGGATGCGGCGCGTCGCTTCCAGCCCGTCCATCAGCGGCATCTGCACGTCCATCAGCACGCAGTCGAAGGCGGCCTGGCGCAGCAGTTCCAGCGCCTCGGCGCCGTTGTTGGCCAGGCACACGGACGAGCCCACGTCCTCCAGCATTTCCAGCGCGATCTGCTGGTTGAAGCTGTTGTCCTCCACCAGCAGGATGCGGGCGTCCTTGAGCGACTGCATGACGGTGGCCGTGCGGGCCGACGCCACCAGCTCGGCCGCCGCGTCGCTCACCTGGTGGATGATGGACGGCACGGTGGCGCCCGAGATGCCGAGCCGGGCCGTGAACCAGAAGGTGCTGCCCTGGCCGGGCGCGCTTTGCACCCCCACTTCGCCGCCCATGAGCTGGGCCAGCTGCTTGCAGATGGCCAGCCCCAGGCCCGTGCCGCCGTAGGCCCGGGTGGTGGAGGCGTCGGCCTGCTGGAACGACTGGAACAGCTTGTCCATCTCCTGCGCCGACAGGCCGATGCCGTGGTCGCGCACTTCGAAGCGCAGCAAACAGCTGTGGGCGTCGGCGGCCAGCTGGCGCACCGCCACGTCGATCGCGCCCTGCTCGCTGAACTTGATGGCGTTGCTGGTGTAGTTGATGAGGATCTGGCCCAGCCGCAGCGGGTCGCCCCGCAGCACGGGCGGCAGGGCCGGGTCGAGGTCGAAGGTGAGCGTGAGCTCGCGGCTGGCGGCCTTGGGCGCCAGCACCGTGGTCAGGGTCTGGATCACGTGTTCCAGCGCGAAGTCGGTCTGCTCGATGTCGAGCCGGCCGGCCTCGATCTTGGAAATGTCGAGGATGTCGTCGATGATGCCCAGCAGGTGCTCGCCGGCGAAGCGTATCTTTTCCAGGTAGTCGCGCTGGCGCGGGTCCAGCTCCGTCTTCAGGGCCAGGTAGGCCATGCCGATCACGCCGTTCATGGGGGTGCGGATCTCGTGGCTCATGTTGGCCAGGAACTGGCCCTTGGCCTGGCTCGCTTCCTCGGCCAGGCGCTTGGCCTGGTCGAGCTGCTCGGTGCGCTGGACCACCCGTTCCTCCAGGTGTTCGTTCAGTTCGCGCAGCGCTTGCTCGGCCTGTTTGCTGTCGGTGATGTCGAGCGACATGCAGATCAGGTAGGCCGGCCGGCCCTGCTCGTCGAACACGGGTTTCTTCAGCACCCGCAGGTGGCGCTGCTGGTCCAGCTGGCGGTGCCAGATGGTCTGTTCGTAGTCGATCAGTACCCCGGCCGCGAACGCCTCGCGGTCGCGCTGGCGGAACGTGGCCAGCTGCTCGGGACTGTGCATGACGCTGTCGTCGCCGTCGGGCAGGTCGCTGAAGGCGAAGCCCAGCTGCTGCTCGCAGGCCCGGTTCATCAGCAGGAAGCGGCCGTCCGGGTGCTTGATGAACAGGCCGGTGGGCATCATCTGGATGATCTCCTGCAGCCGCTGTTCGCTGCGGCGCAGCGCATCCTCGGCCGCCTTGCGCTCGCCGATGTCGGTCAGGCTGGCCACCACCAGCGACACCTGGCCCTGCTCGTCGGCGATCGGCTCGGCGTTGACGGACAGCCAGCGCACGGCGCCGCCGGGCAGGTGCAAGCCCATCACGGCCTCGCGCACGGGCTGGCCGCCGGCCAGGGCCCGCTGCAGGGGATGGCTGTCCGGGTCGTAGGCCGTGCCGTCCTCGCGCAGCGCGTCCCACAGGCCGGGCGCGCCGTGCTCCAGCATGCGGGCGGCGGCCGCGTTGCTGTCGACCAGGCGGCCGGCCCCGTTCAGCACCACCAGGCCGTTGGTGACGGCGTTGAAGATGGAGGCCTGGCGCTGGCTCGAGCTGCGCAGGGCCGCCTCGGCCGCGCGGCGCGCCGTGATGTCGGTCAGCATGGCCAGCGTGCCGCCGTAGCTGCCGTCGTCGGCGTAGATGACGGTGGTCGAGAGCAAGCACCACAGCATGCTGCGGTCGCGCCGGTACAGGCACACGTCGCCCTGTTCCGGCTGGCCCGAGGCGCGCTGGCGCAGGTGCTGCTGCAGCCGCTCGGCGCTGGGAGCGTCCATGAAGTCGGTCATGGGCCGGTCCAGCATGTGCTCGACGTCGTAGCCCAGCATGCGGGCCATGGTGGGGTTGACGAAGTTGGTGCGGTCGCGCGCGTCGCACATCCAGATGCCCTCGGCCGCCGTCTGCACGATCAGGCGGTAGCGCTCCGTGCTTGAGTGGAGCGCTTCCTCGGCCCGCTGGCGCTTGGTCATGTCGCGCAGCGCCACCACCGACAAGTCCTGGCCGGACAGGGCGATGGGCGACAGGTGCAGCATGGCGGGGAAGCGGCTGCCGTCGGCGCGGCAGGCCGTCAGCACCCGTCCCGGCAGCTGGGGCCGCGAGAACAGTTCGCGCATGTGGCCGTTGCTGCGCATGGCGTCGGGCACCAGCTGGTCCATCGAGCGGCCCTGCATGGCGCTGCCGTCGTAGCCGAAGATGCGGGCGCAGGCCTGGTTGGCGTAGCGCACCTGGCCGCCGCGGTCGGCCACCAGCATGGCGTTCGGGGTCGCCTCCAGGATGGCGCACACGCGGGCCTGCTCGGCCGCCATGTGTTCGCTGATGTCGGCCAGGGTGCCGGCCGCCCGCACGGCGCGCCCGGCGCCGTCCCGTTCCAGCACGGCGCCGCGGGCCTGCACCCATTTCCAGCTGCCGTCGCGGCAGCGCATGCGGCATTG
The DNA here is from genome assembly GCA_040389625.1 of Pseudomonadota bacterium. GTDB lineage: Bacteria > Pseudomonadota > Gammaproteobacteria > Burkholderiales > Burkholderiaceae_D > Rugamonas. The sequence goes on from JAZJZQ010000780.1 coordinate 5,022, forward strand.
GCTGATGAAGCGCTGGGGCTGGTGTGGTGGTGTGGCGTCGTCCAGGAAGGCGGCGATCTCGGCGCGCACCCGGCCCTGGTCGTCCGGATGCACGTGGGCCAGCCAGGCGCCCGGCGCCGGATGGAATTCGCCGGGCCCATAGCCGAGCAGCTCGCAGTAGCGGGCCGACGGTTCAAGACTGTCTTCCTGGGGCAGCCAGTTCCATGTCCCTTCACCCGACCCTTCCAGCGCCAGGCTGGCCAGGCGCTGGGCGCCGCCCAGCCTGGCCTCGGCCTGGCGCAGGGCACGCGTGAGCGCGCGCAGGCGCCACAGGGCGGCCGCGGCCAGCGCCAGCAGCACGATGGCGCCGGCCACCCCCGCGTAGTGGAGCGTGCCGCCGGCCGCCGGCGGCCGGTACAGCAAGCCGTCCGGCACGAAGCCGGCCGGCAGCATGCCCTGGGCCGTGAACAAGGCGGCGATGGCACGCCACCGTTCCGGATTGCTGTAGCCCAGTTCGATCAAGCCCTGTTCCAGCAGGGGCGCGATCTGCTGCGCCTCGTACATCAGGTGTTCGCGGCTGTGACGCTCGGGGTAGCGGGCCCGTATCAGGTCGGCGATCTCGCCCCGGTGCGCCATGGCGTACTGCCAGCCGCGCAGGGTGGCTTCGCGCATGGCCTGGGCCCGCAGCGGGTGTTCGCGCAGTTCCGTCTCCGTCGTGTACAGGTTGTCGCCGTAAAAATCCATCCCGGCCGCGCGTGGCGACAGCAGTTCGTAGTTGACACTGCCGCGGCTGAGCAGATAGGGGGCGACCGTGCTGTAGACGGACAGGATGTCGACCCGCCCTTCGAGCAGGTTGTCGTCGTTGCGGCTGTAGGGCAGGCGCACCATGCGTTCGAGCGGCACGCGCTCGTGGCGCAGGAAGGCGGTCAGCTCCTCGCTGCCGGGCGCCAGCATGATGCGGCTGCCGGCCCATGGCAGGCGCTTGCCGTCGGCGTCGCGCCGCAGCAGCAGGGCGGCGGCCGAATGCTGGAAGATGGCGGCCAGCACCACCACCGGCTGGCCCTGGGCCCGGGCCAGCAGCAAGGTGCTGTCGCCGGTGCCGTACTGGGCCCGGCCATCGACCACGTTCTGCACCGGGTCTTCGCCGGGACGGGCTTCCTGCAGCGTCACGTCCAGGCCCGCCTCGCGGTAATAGCCCTGGGCCTGGGCCGCGTAATAACCGGCGAACTGGAACTGGTGCTGCCACTTGAGCTGCAACACCACTTTTTCCGCCGCGCCCGCCGGCTGCCAGCTTGCAAGCAGCAAGCACCCGGCCATCAGCCAGCCCGGAAGGTGGCGCCGGTGCGGTGTGCGGTGGTGCGCTGGACGGTTGGGCGACAAGGGCTTCCCTTTCAAGCGGCGGCATGCCGGCGCGCGCCGGCGCCAGCCTCGGTTCCGGTCAACTATAGCATCGAAAATTTGCCCGTAGTGTTAACTTTTACCGTACGGAACGGCGGTGCCGGCGCCGCCTGCGCTGGCGCAAGTTTGCCCGTCATTACAGGCGATCCGGTGACAAAGGGTGAGAATGTGGCGGCAAAAAAGTGCTATGCCGGACGCTGCGGGAAAGGGGGCGGGGCGGGGCGGAAAGAGGGGCTGGCCGGGCCGGGCCGCGATGAAAGAATATTTCATTGCGCGGCCAATACTGAAATTAAATTACGTGAAGCTGCCGGCGAACTGGTAGCGGTGGCCCGGATGCCACATGGTGGCCAGCGAGGCCACCATGCCGGCCGAGTGGGTTTGCCGCTTGAGTACCAGGCAGGGCTGGCGGGTGTCGATGGCCAGCATCTCGGCGATCTCGCGCGGCGGCGCCAGCGCTTCGATGCTGTAGGTGGCCCCTTGCAGGGGCGCGGCCGCCATCAGGTATTCATTGGGGGTGAGGTGGCTGAAATCCTGTTCCATGTAGTCCGGCGCGCACAGCGGGTTGACCCAGCGGTCCTCGACCTGGATCGGCACCCCGTTCTCGAAGTGGACGATGACGGAGTGGAACAGCTGGTGGCCGGGCGTCAGCTCGAACTGCTTGGCTAGCAGGTCGCCGGCCTTGCCCCGTTCCAGCAGGCGCAGGCTGGAGCGGTGCACGTGGCCGCGGGCCCGCACTTCGTCGGCGATGCTCTTGATCTCGAGCAGGGTGGCCTGGTATTTTTGCTGCGCCACGTAGGTGCCGGCGCCCTGGCGGCGGGTGAGTACCTGTTCCGCCGTCAGTTCGCGCACGGCGCGGTTGACGGTCATGCGCGAGACGCCGAACTGGCGCGTGAGGGCCTGCTCGGACGGGATCACGTCGCCTTCCTTCCACGTGCCGGCGGCGATCTGGGCCAGCAGGTAATCCTTGATGCGCTGGAAAATCGGGATGTTCTCTTGCTGGGCTGACTGGTCCAAACGGTTTCTCCGTAGTCCGGCCTGGGACGGGCGGCTCGGCGTCATTTTAGCATTTGGGCGGGCGCTGCCGTAAGGGCCGGGCCGGCGCCGATTCAAAAGCAAGGGACGGAGTGCGGGGCTGCGCGGCGGCCGCTAACATGGCATCATCCATCATCATTCAACGGAGCGGGCCATGAGCCAGACCCCTTACGCCAGCGACGAACAGCGCTGGCAAGCCGTGCTGCAGCGCGACGCCGGCGCCGACGGCGTGTTCTATTACTCGGTGCGCAGCACGGGCGTGTACTGCCGGCCCTCGTGCGGGGCCCGTGCCGCCCTGCGCCGCAACGTGGCCTTCCATGACAGCCGGGAGGCGGCCGAGCAGGCTGGATTTCGCCCCTGCCTGCGCTGCAAGCCGGAGCAGCCGCCGCTGGCCGAGCGCCAGCGCGCCATCGTGGCCCAGGCTTGCCGCCTGATCGCGGCGGCCGAGCAGGCGCCCGACCTGGACAGCCTGGCGGCGGCCGTGGGCGTGAGCCGCTTCCACTTCCACCGCCTGTTCAAGGCCCACACGGGGATCACGCCCAAGGCTTACGCGGCGGCCGAGCGGGCGCGCCGCCTGCAGGACGGGCTGGCCGGCGCGCCGTCCGTGACACAGGCCATCTACGCGGCCGGCTTCAATTCCAGCGGCCGCTTCTATGCCCAGTCGCCGGGTGTGCTGGGCATGACGCCGCGCGCCTTCCGGGCCGGCGGCAGCGGGGCCGCGATCCGCTTTGCCATCGGCGCCTGTTCGCTGGGCGCCATCCTGGTGGCCAGCACGGAACGGGGCATCTGCGCCATCCTCATGGGCGACGATGCGGACGCGCTGGCGCGCGACCTGCAGGACCGTTTCCCGCAGGCCGAGTTGCTGGGCGCCGAACCGGCCTACGAACAGGTGGTGGCGCGCGTGGTGGCCATGGTGGAGGCGCCCGGCATCGGGCTGGACTTGCCGCTCGACGTGCGCGGCACGGCGTTCCAGCAGCGCGTGTGGCAGGCGCTGCGCGAGATTCCGGCCGGCGCCACCGTCAGCTACGCGCAGCTGGCCCAGCGGGTGGGCTTGCCCAACGGGGCGCGCGCCGTGGCCGGCGCTTGCGCCGCCAATGCGCTGGCGGTGGCCGTGCCGTGCCACCGCGTGGTGCGCAACGACGGCGCGCTGTCGGGCTACCGCTGGGGCGTGGAGCGCAAGGCGGCCCTGCTGGAGCGGGAGGGGGCGCAAAGCGCCGTGATGGGACAGGATGAAGAGGCGGTCAGTGAATAACGGTGAACTCGATTTCAGCACCGGTGCGCCGCCGCGCCAGCCGCGCAAGGCGGCGCCGGGGCAGGCTGCCGGCCCGGCCGGAACGGCCGCTGTCGCCGTCCCGACGTCCGATACCGCAGGTGCGGCAGGCGTGCCCGGAGTGCCGGTGACCGCCACACTGCCAGACGGCGCCGACGCCGGGCAGGCAGCGCGGCAGGCCGCCGCGCGGCGCGCCATCGGGGCGGCCGTCGGCATCGCCACCCACGTGGCGGGGCTGGACTGGCAAGCCATTGGCGAGGAGCTGGACTTGAACGGCTACGCCATCGTGCCGGGCATGCTGACGGCCGACGAGTGCGCGGCCATGGCGGCCCAGTACGGGCAGGGCGAGTTGTTCCGCAGCCGTATCGTGATGGCGCAGCATGGTTTCGGCAGCGGCGAGTACCAGTATTTCCGCTATCCGCTGCCGTCCACCGTGGCGGCGCTGCGCCAGGCCTTGTACGGGCCGCTGGCCGCCATCGCCAACCGCTGGCACGACTTGCTGCAGATCGATGCGCGCTTCCCGGCTGACCATGCGGAATTCCTGGCCCGCTGCCATGCGGCCGGCCAGCAGCGGCCCACGCCCTTGTTGCTGCAATATCGTCCCGGCGACTACAACTGCCTGCACCAGGACCTGTACGGCGAGCACGTGTTCCCGCTGCAGGCGGCCGTGCTGCTGTCGCAGCCGGGGATGGATTTCGACGGGGGAGAATTCGTGCTGACGGAGCAGCGTCCGCGCCAGCAGTCGCGGGTGGAGGTGGTGCCGCTGGCGCGCGGCGA
>JAZJZQ010000781.1:0-2606 GCA_040389625.1 Pseudomonadota bacterium
CGATTGTCGGATCTGACCCCGCTTGTTTTAGTCGGATCTGACCCCGCTTGTTTTAGTTACATTAAAAGAAAGACAAATCGGCAAAGATAGAATTACAATACGCCAACATTCCGCTGCACCCCGCGACCAGGGTATTGTCATTCTATTATTTGCCGCCATGAAAAATTGGTCGACTCCCTTCCTGCGCCCGGTTGCGACCGGCGCAGCCCTGCTGCTGGCCGGATGGCTGGGCGGGGCCGTTTGGGGCCACACGGCCCTGCCCGCCACCGGCTATCTGCTGGGATGCGCCCTGCTGGCGCTGGCCCCCCTGCTGTTGTGGCGCCTCCATGTGGCCGATGTCCGCCAGCGGGCCGATGCCGCCACCCACCGCGCCGCCGAGCTTGCCCATGCCGACGCCGACCTCCAATTGCGCGAAATCGTCGCCATGATGCCCGTCGCCCTGTTCATCAAGGATGCCCAGTCGCGCATCGTGATGATGAACGCGGCATGCGAAGACATCTTCGGCGTGCCGTTCGCCCTGCTGTCTGGCCACCGGGGCAACGCGTATTTCCCGCCCGAGCAGATGGCAGGTTTTCTGGAAAATGACCGCGCCGCCTTCGCCGGCGGCCAGCTGGTGATCAACGAAGAGCTGGTGTGGTGCGTCTCGCGCGCCGAAAACCGCCAGATGGAAACGTTCAAGAAGCCCATCTTCGATGCCGACGGCCAGCCCCATCTGCTGATCGGCATGTGCTTCGACATCACCGACCGCAAACGGGCCGAGGCGGCCCTGCAGCGCACCCTGGACCAGCTGCGGGCCATGACGCTGCACCAGGACCGCATCCGCGAGGACGAACGGCGCCGCATCGCGCTCAACATCCACGATGAGCTGGGCCAGAACCTGCTGGCCATGAAACTGGACGTGGCCCAGCTGCACGCGCGCACGGCCGCCCGCCACACGCTGCTGCACCGCCAGGCCAGCCAGGTGCTGGCCACGCTGGACGCCAGCATCAAGTCGGTGCGCGCCATCATCAACGACCTGCATCCGAGCACACTGGAACTGGGCCTGTGCGCGGCCATCGAATGGCTGCTGGGCCAGCTGGAGCAGCGCAGCGGCCTGCGCTACCGGCTGCAGGTGCTCGACGACAGCGCCAATGCCCTGCTCGACCAGCGCCAGACTTCCGGCCTGTTCCGCCTGGTGCAGGCGGCCCTGACCAGCATCGCCTGCTTCGCGCGGGCCGGTGAAGTGATGGTGTCGCTCAACCTCAAGCCCGACACCATGACCATCGTGCTGCACGCGGACGGCGCCGGCATCCTGCAGGCGGAGCAGGCCACGGCCGACGCCTTCGGCATCCGCGCCATCAAGGAACGGGTGGCGGCCATGGGTGGTGAAATGGTACTGGCGCGCAGCCAGGGCGGCAGCATGCTGACCCTGCTGCTGCCCGGTGTGGCCACCGCGCCGCACGACGCGGCCCGGCCCCTGCCAGCCTGACGCGCCTCAGTGCGCCCGCCCGCCATCCATGCGGGCCCGCATGGCCGGCGTCATGGCCACGTGATGCTGGGCATCGACCAGCATCACTTCCTTCAGGCCCAGGCGCTGGGCCATCGCTTCCCAGCCGGCCGGCCCCGTGATGAACAGGGGCTTGGAATTGCCGTCCGAACGCAGCCCGGGATCGCTGCCGCCGGACGCGATCACGGTCACGGACGCCACCAGGTCTATCGTCTCGCCCGTGCGGGGGTCGATGATGTGGGGATGGCGCTTGCCATCCTTCATGAAATAGCGCTCGTAGTCGCCGCTGGTGCCGATCGCCTCGTTGTCGCGCAGCGACAGCGTGGCCAGCGTGCCGTCGCCGCGCGGGTCGCGGATGCCCACCTGCCACGGCCGCTTGCCGGGCTGGCCGATGGCCAGGATGTTGCCGCCCACGTTGATGAGGGCCGCGTTGACGCCGGCGTCGCGCAGGATGCGGGCCGCCCGGTCCAGCGCATACCCCTTGGCGTAGCCGCCCAGGTCTATCATCACGGCGCGGTTGGTGCTGGTGATGGTATTGCCCTGGTAGCGCAGGTCCGACAGGCGCGGATTGGCCGCCACCCAGCGCCGGATCTCGTCCGGGGCCGGGCCCAGGTCGTGGATGTCGCTGCTCTGGAAGCCCCACAGCCGTATCAAATGGCCGATGGCCGGGTTGAACAGGTTGTCGGAGCGGGCCGACAGTACGGCGGCCGATTGCAGCAGGCCCACCAGTTCCGCGTCCGCCGCGAACGGCTGGCCGGCCGCGATGGCGTCGTTCAGGCCCGTCAGCATGCTGGGCTGCCAGGCGTGCAGCTTGTGGTGCAGACGGTCGAATTCCTTGAGCACGGCGGCGCTGAGGGCATCGGCCCGCTGCGGCGTCTCGCCGTAGATGCTGATCTCGACCACGGTGCCGAACACGTGGCCCTGGGTCTTGTAGGTATGGTATTCGCGGGCGCAGCCCGACAACAGGCCGGACAACAGCACCAGCGCCAGCAGCAGCCAGCGCGCCATTCCGGTATTTTTTTTCACGGCACCTTGCATGCTGGCGCCCTCCCTGCGGTGAGGGACCGGGCGGACCCGGTCCCGTGTGCATCATGCTGCCGCCGCAGCGGCAGCGCCTTCA
>JAZJZQ010000781.1:2706-16924 GCA_040389625.1 Pseudomonadota bacterium
CGGGCGGACCCGGTCCCGTGTGCATCATGCTGCCGCCGCAGCGGCAGCGCCTTCAACGTCAGATCGACTTGGCCGTCATGAAGTCGACGGCGGCCTTGACCTCGTCATCCTTCAGGGCCGCGTTGCCGCCGCGCGGTGGCATCATCTTGAAGCCGTTCAGGGCGCTGGTGTACAGCGCTGGCTGGCCCTTGGCGACGCGCGGTTTCCAGGCCGCCTTGTCGGCGAACTTGGGGGCGCCCATCACGCCGGCACCGTGGCAGGCGAGGCAGGTGGCTTTGTAGATCTTCTCGCCCTTGGCCAGGTCGGGAGCGGCCTGGGCGGCGCCGGCGGCGCACACGGCCAGCAACAGGGAGGAAAGGAGGGTAGCTAATTTCATGGGGATTCACTTTCAGTTAAAAAAAGAAAAAACAGGGGGACGGTGGCGGATAGTCGATCAACTCACGATTGCCCCCTTTCTCAGTGCGACATGGCGTCGTCATGGGCGGCGCTGCCGCTCATGCTGACCATATCGCGACCGATCTGCTCGAAGCGCAGCACCTTGCCGCCCTGGGCGGCGGCGAAGTCCTGCGCGCCCTGCAAGGTGGCGAAGGCGCCGAAGGTGGGGCCCATCGAGCCGTGCTTGCGGCTGCCCGCCACGTAATAGGCGCTGCGCGCTTCGATCCAGTTGCCGCTGGGGTGCTCCCAGTCGGCCTTGCTCATGTCCTGCACGTACAGTCCGGCCACGGGCCGCTTCTGCTCGGCGCCGAGGACGACGGCGAACAGTTCCATCAGGTCGCAGTAGTAATCGGGCTTGCCCTCGGCGTACTGGATCTGGGCCTTGGGACCGGGAAAGTCGCGCAGCACCATGCCGTCCAGCGAACAAGCCGTGTCGGCGCCCGGTTCCTGGGCCGCCACGCGTGGCGTGTTGGGTGTGCAGGCCGCCAGCAGCATGACGGCCACCAGCAGGCCGCGGCGGGCGGCAGGCGCCGCCAAGGTAGTCAACTTCATTTGAATCTCCCGATTGCGATAAGAAATGGCAGTGCGATCCAGGCCAGCATGATGGCCAGCAGCACCAGCGGATTGGTCAGCGCGCCCGGCATCACGGTCGACAGGCCATACATGGTCTGTACCTGCTCCGAGCTGAAAATGTTCAGCAGACGGAACACGTCGGCCGGGTTGAGCATGAGGATGGCGCCGAACAGGGCGCTGCTGAGCTTGCCCTGGCTCATGACGAGCGCGCCCATCAGCAGCAAGTCGAAGATCAGCACGTAGAAGAACCACAGGCCGATGGCCGCGCCGCTGGCGCGCACCCGGTCGGACGCCAGCACGGACAGCAGCACCGAGATGCTGAGGAAGGCCATGCCCATCAGCACGGCGCTGAACACGAAGCCGGCGTAATGGTAGCCGTCGCGCGCGGTCAGTTCGGCCGCCAGCGGCAGCAGCCCGGCGCCGAAGCCGACCACGGTGGCGCCGGCCAGCGCGCCGGCCAGGCCCAGGTATTTGCCGAGCAGGATTTCGGCCCGTGTGATGGGCATCGATTGCAGCAGTTCCAGCGAGCCGCGCTCGCGCTCGCCCACGATGGCGTCGTAGCCGAGGATCAGGGCGATCAGGGGCACCAGGTAGATCACCAGGCTGACCAGGCTGGCCACCGTGGCGTCCACGCCATGGAAGCCCACCTCGCCCTGCTGGGCCGCGCCGAAATAGGCGATGGCCAGCGCGAACAGGGCGAAGATGACGGCCACGGCCACCACCCAGCGGTTGCGGATGCGGTCGCGCCACTCCTTGCTGGCGATGACGCGCACTTGCGACCATTCAATGCGGCTGGACATGGGCGCCTCCGTGGCCAAGGAACAGCTGTTCCAGTGTCGGTTCGTGGATGGTCACGTCCAGCGCCAGCGCGCCGAGCGCCGACAGCACAGCCATCTTGTGCTGGCTGTGGCAGGCGATGGTGGCCTCGCTGCCCACCAGCCGCAGGTCCGGGCCATCCATGGGCGCCAGCGCCGCTTCCAGTTCGGCCGCCGCGCCGGGGCGCAGCGTGGCCACGATGTGCGACGGCAGCACCATGCGCGAGCGCAGCTGGGCCAGCGTGCCCTGCTCGGCGATCCGGCCCGAGTGCATGATGACGAGCCGGTCCACCCGGTCCTGGATCTCGGCCAGGATGTGGGACGTGATGACGATGGTGGCGCCGCGCTCCCGCACTTCGCGCAGGATGCGGTAGAAGTCGGCGATGCCTTCCGGGTCCAGGCCGTTGGTGGGCTCGTCCAGGAAGATCAGGTCCGGCTCGCCCAGCAGGGCCTGGGCGAAGCCGAGGCGCTGGCGCATGCCCTTGGAATAGGTGTGCACGCGGCGCCCGGCGGCCAGGCTCATGCCCACCTGCTCCAGCACGCCGGCGCAGGCGCGGCGCGGCACGTGCTTGAGGTCGGCGAACAGCTGCAGCACTTCCAGCCCCGTCAGGTTGTCGTAGGTGACGAAGCTTTCCGGCAGATAGCCGATACGGCGCCGCACCTGGCGGAATTCGGGGCTGGTGGTGTCCACGCCTTGCACGCGCACGGTGCCGGCGCTGGCCGGCAGCAGGCCCAGCATCAGTTTGAACAGGGTGCTCTTGCCGGCGCCGTTGTGGCCGATCAGGCCGAACATTTCGCCCGGGGCCACGGTCAGCGACACGTCCCGCAGCGCGTGTACGGCGCCGAAGGATTTGCTGACCTGCTCCAGTTCAATGGGGGAGGATGTCATTCCAGCGTCTCCAGTTGGGGTTCAGTGGGCGGGTGCGGGGGTGGCGGTCGACGATGCTGGGCGCGCGCAGCAGCGGGAACTGGCGCGCCACGAAGCGCAGCGTCTGCACCGAGGGGCTGGACAGCACCAGCTTGACCAGCGGGTACTGCCAGTTCAAGCGGTCCACCAGGTCGTTTGCTTCGTAGGGCACGTCGCCCACGCCGTCGCCGTCCTGGTCCCAGCCGCTGTAGTTGCTCCAGTAGTTGCCCTGCTTGCGGCCCCACTCCACGTCGCGCGCGGCGACGAACTTGACCTGCTCCTCGTTGCCGATGAAGTCGTTGCCGTCCACTTCGTTGTTCGCCGAGCCGGCCGACAGGTGCACGCCGATGCGGTTGTGGCTCACCAGGTTGTCGCGCACGATGTTGTATTCGGCGTCGTAGATGAAAAAGCCGCGGCCGTTACCGGCCACGACGTTGTGTTCGATCAGGGAATCCTGGATGGTGCGCAGCATGATGCCGTGGTCCGTGTTGCCCCAGGCGATGTTGTTGCGCACGATGAGGTTGCGCACTTCCATCAGGGCCAGTCCGCCCCGGTTCTGGTAGGACTCGTTGTTTTCCCAGGTGCTGTGATTGGTGTTCATGTAGTGCGTGCCGTAGCGCACGTGGTGGATCTTGTTGCCGCGGAACAGGGCGTCGCGCGACACGTCCACATAGATGCCGTCGCGCGTAAAACTGATGTTGTTGTCGATGATCTGGGCGCCGCGCGTGTTGTAGACCTGGATACCGTTGCCGCGCGCGGCCGACTGCAGGTCGCGCCGGCCCGTGATGACGTTGCGCAGCACCTTGGCGTCATCCGACTTTTCCAGCCAGATGCCGAACAGGTTGAACACCAGCGCGCAATCGGCGATGGTGACGCGGTCGGCGCCGGGCACCACGTAGATGCCCGCGTTCTGGGCGTCCAGGCTGGTGCCGCTGTCGCGCACATTGAGGCCGGCAATGGTGACGTCGCTGGCCGTGACCCGTATCACGTCGCCGCTGAAACCACCGCTGATGGTGGGCTGCTCATGGCCGCGCAGCGTGAGCGGCTTGTCGATCAAAATGTGTTCCGTGTAGTCGCCCCGCTCCACCTGCACCGTGTCGCCCGGCGCGGCGCGCGCCACGGCGGCGGCGATCGAGTCGCCCGGCATTACCCGCAACACGGCGGCCGCCCCATCGGCCGCCGTGCCCAGGATGGCGAGGCCGCTGGCACATGCCAGCAGCCAGACCCGCAACCGGTGATGCAACACCGGCCGCGTCTCGCCCCGTCTGTGGGTGTTCACAGCGACTCCTGGCGGGCGGCGGGACGCCGCTCCTTCAGGGTGCTGCGCAAACTGTCGAGGGAAATGAAATAACCCTGGTCGTTAATCGGCGTCAGGGCCTGGCCGGCCGCCGTACGCGTCTTGCGTTCCTTGACCAGCGGCGGGCAGGCATGGTCGTCGTAGTACATCACCATGCAGTCCAGGCACAGCAGGCATTCCATCTGGTCGATCTTGCCGTTCTTGTCGATCGCGTGCGAACCGCAGCCGGCCGCGCAGGCGTGGCAGGTGGTGCACTCGGCCTTGCGCTTGAGGCCGAACAGGCGGAACTTGCTGGGAATGGCCAGGCCGGCGCCCAGCGGGCAGATGTACTTGCAGTACGGCCGCTCGCTGACCATGGACAGGCCCAGGATGCCACCGATGAAGATCCAGAACGGCCACGTGCGGTTCCACACGCCCACCAGGAAGGTGGTCTTGAACGGCTCGATCTCGGCCAGCTTCTCGGCCATTTCCATCGAATAGAACGACACGCCCAGCAGCACGAAGAACACGCCGTACTTGATCCACTTGAGCTTGTCGTGCAAGGCCTTGGGCAGCAGGCGCTGGTATTTCTTCAGGCCGACGATGGCGCCGAACTTGAGGGCCAGGTGCTGCAGCGAACCGAACGGGCACAGCCAGCCGCAGAACAGGCCGCGGCCCCACAGCAGCACGGTGCCGATGATGAACCACCAGAACGTGAAGATGTACGGGTCCGACAGGAACAGCTCCCACTTCCATTGGTGCAGGATCGAATGGAACCACGTCATGACCTGGGTGATGCTGGGCTGGGCCTTCAGGTAGAAGCCGAAGAAGCCCACGCTGGCGATCCACAGGGCCATGCGGGGACGGCTGATCCATGGCTTGTGCTTGCGGTTCGACGCGCGCACCAGCTTGTCGCGCCGCGCGTACCAGAAGGCGGCCGCGCCCAGCAGCGCCACGAAGGCGGCGCCCACCAGGGCATTGTTGCGCCACAGGCTCTTCCAGGCCGCCTCCGGCTGCACCACTTTCGGACGGCCACCTTCGAGGTAGCGGTCGGCCAGCCAGTACTGCTGGTCGAAGTGGACGAAGGTCTTGCCGCCATGCTCGCGGTCCGGCTTGTTGGCCAGCAGCGTGAGCTGCCACGGCCAGGCCGGGTTGAAGTCCTTGGAGCGGACGATGAAGATGGCCGATTCCTTGAACTCTGGCACGTCCTTCGGTTCCAGCCGGTACAGGTTCAGGTAGTCCGTGTCGCGGAAGGTGAAGGTGACCGGGTCTTGCCGCACCTGGATGCGGTCGTAGATGCCGCCGCGCACGAAGCCGGAACCCTTGAACGAACTCTGGCCCTTGGCGATCAGGAAGATCGCGTGCTCATCGGGCTTGAGGTCCGCCATCAGCCGCTGGTAGCCATGCTCGCCCAGGATACTGTTGCCGATGGTAGGCACGTTGAGGTAGCCGAAATACAGGTCCATATAGGGGCCGCCGCTGTCGCTGGCGCCCACCTCGGAGGCCGGCACCAGCAGGTGGGCGATGCTGCCCTCGGCGGCCAGCCTGGCCCAGTCGAGGCGCTCGTCGAGCGGCGTGAAGCGGGCCGGCGGCCGCGCCGCGCTGGTGAAGATGCCCACCTGGCGCCCGATCTCATAGGCGCTGCGGGAAATGACCTGGTTCTCGGCGATGGCCGTGACGGTGGCGCCGCTGATGGCGTCCAGCCCGACGGCGCCCTGGCTCGCGTCGCCATGGCCGATTTCCAGTTTGGCGTCGCCCTTTCGGCCCACGTACTGGCCTATGAATTTGAGCAGCGCCGACTCGGGGATGCCGGCCAGCAGGATAGGTTCGGAGTGTTTCAGTACACGCACGCCCGTGATGATGCCCTGGCGGTCCATGCCGATCAGGGTCACGACGGGTTTGCCGGAATAAGCGGGAATGTCGACCACGTCGGTCGACAGGAAGACATAGCCCAATAATTTTTCGTGCTTGTCGGCGCCCGGTCCCCACGCTTCCACGTAGGCCGGCGCACCCTTGCGCTGCGAAAAGCGGGTGGCCTGCGGCAGCACGTCGGCGCATGGCGCGTAGGCGCACAGGTCCGGTCCGTGCAGCATTTCCGGTGGCAGCTCGGCGTCGTAGACCGTGGCGCGCGCCGGGGCGGCGCACAACACGGCCCATAGGACACCGAGCAGCACCAGCAGGTGCCGCACGGTCCGGGGCAAACGATTACTCTGTGTCATCGCATGCCCGGTACGTTACGCTTCGACCAGCAGGCGGCTGCGCATTTCCAGGTGCAGCGCGTGGCAGAAGTGGGTGCAGTAGATCCAGAACGCACCCGCATGGTCAGCCTTGAAGGTGACCGACTTGGTCTCCTGCGGGTTGACGATGAAGTTGATGTTGTAGGTCGGGATCGCGCAGCCGTGGGTCAGGTCTTCCACCTTGTCGTGGTTGGTCAGGGTGAGCGTCACTTCGTCGCCCTTCTTGATCTTGATCTCCGGCAGGCTGTAGTTCGGGGCCTGCGACATCAGGCGCACGGACACCTTGTTGCCCTGGCGGGTGACGCCGGCGTTCTCCGGCTTGACCGGGTTGGGGAAGTCGTCCATGTTGTAGATCTGGCGCGTCTTGACCACGTCGCGGCGCACGATGATGCCGTCGTGCGGTTCCGAGTAGGCCGTGTGGTCGGCCACCAGCTTCATGGTCGAGCCGCTGATGTCGATCAGCTGTTCCGTCTCCGGATGCAGCGGGCCCACCGGCAGGAAGCGGTCCTTGGAGAACTTGTTACCCGAGTTGAGGTACTTGCCATCCGCTTCCTTGGTCTCGCCCATCGAGGCGTAGTTGTGACCGGGCTGGTAGTGCACGTCCATCTTCTCGACGATCACCTTGGCGTTCTTGTCGCCCTTGAACTGGGCGATGGCCGCGTCCACGTTCCACTTCACGCACTGGCTGTCGAGGAACAGCGAGGTGTAGGCATTGCCCTTGCCGTCGAAGGCCGTGTGCAGTGGGCCCAGGCCGATTTCCGGCTCCGCCACCACGGCGTCGCGTTCGGTCTTCAGATCGCCGGCGAACCACTTGTGCACCAGCGACAGGTCGATCACGGTGGCCGTGGGCGAGAGCTTGCCGGAGCAGACGAAGTACTTGCCGTCCGGGCTGGCGTTCACGCCGTGCGGGTTCTTGCCGACCGGGACGTAGCAGGTGACGGAAGTTTTCGGGTCGGGATTGGCGGCCTTGCGGCCATCGACCACAGGCACCTTGGAGCTGCCGATGGTGGTGAACTTGCCGGCCTTGACCAGTGCTTCGATGCGGGCCACGTTGAAGAACACGCAGGCGTCGCGCTCGGCGGCCATCATGCCCGCCAGGTCGTGCGCGTTTTCCGTGTTGTACTGATTCGAGGCGGCCAGCTTGCCGTCGTACGAGGTGGCCACCAGGTCCATGTTGCCATCCACGCGGCACTGCCACAGCAGTTCCATGGTGTCGGCGCTGACGCAGCTGAACAGGCAGCCCCATTTGTCCGGGTCGTTCAGGTCGTGGCCGTCGTTGGGCAGCGGGATGTGGAATTCGGCGCCGCAGAACACGCGGGTGGTGTAGTTGATCTTGGCGTCGACCGGATCGCACTTGTCCGGGAACATGCCGTGGAAGCCCATCACGTTGGGCAGCTTGGTGATCTTGTCGCACTCCATCGTATCCATGCGAATGCGGGCCAGGCGCGAATGGATCTTGTCGTTGACCCACATGAAGCGGCCGTCATAAGTGCCGTCCTTGTAGCTGGCGTGGACGTGGTGGGTGTCGCCCGTGATGTACTCGAGCGTGCCGTCGGCCTTGGTGCCCATGATCTTCTTGGACTCGTTGGTGATGCCCCAGCCGACCATGCAATCGACGTTGAACACAGGAATACGCTTGAGCGTGCGGCCCGATGGCAGGCCGATCACGCGCGCCTCGCCGCCATGGCCGGCGCTGGTGAAGGCATAGTAGTCGTCCAGCTGGCCCGGCGCGATCTCGTGACCGCCGCCGCCCTTGGCGACCGCCGATGCGGAAGCGGAAGCGCTGCCCTTGGCGGCACCGCCCTCTTCCTTGCAGCCGGCCAGTCCCAGCGTGGCGCCTGCCAGGCCCAGCATCGCGCTCTTGCCGAGGAAACCGCGCCGTGCGTTGACGACTTCGGTTTCCGTGTCCTTGCCTGCCTTCTTGCTGCTATCCATTTGTTTTTCTCCTGAGTGTGCATACATCGGTATGGCGGGTTGCCGCGCGGTGCGCGCAGTCCCGGGCCAGGGCGTATTGTCTTGCTTCAATGAAGAAAGCTTCAATGATGCAGATCAAATTTTTCCGGACAAGCCCTTGCGCTCTGAGCGACCTGTTCAGTGTAGGGAGGACGGGGTGCGCCGCCTATCGGCATGAATGGTGGCGGGCAACGCCAAACGGAACTAGTGGCGCTACGCCTTAGGAACTAGAGCGCTGCGGCGGAATGCATATTGTCCGGCGCGGGCCGCTGCCGTAGCATGCACCTTCGCCTATCGCCCCGCCGCCGCAGGCCTTGCCGCGCCGGAGCGTCACGAAAGAGGATGTGCAATGAACCAGCATGCAAGCAGCCGCGGACGGGATTCCACCCTGAACATCACGATCGACCGCGACGGCACCCGTATCCACCGCCTGATCGACGATGTGATTTATCCGGTGCGCGCCAGCCGCGCCATCGCCCGCCGCGACCCGATGGTCGAAGCGCTGTTCGGCGCGCCCAACGCGCGCCGCACCAAGGGCAAGCAATAGCGGCTGTCCCGGGCGGCCGGTGTGCCGCCAGCCAGCTTGCGCCTGCCCACACTCCCCACCCAGCAACACGCCGGCCGGCCGCATGCGCGCCCGGCCTTGGCCCGCTTGCAATCTTCAACTGTCTTAATTTTTCAACAGAGCCAAGAAAACAATAGCAAATGTAAAATATTTCAGTAGAATGGGCTTACAACTTCGCAGCAAAGCAACACCATAACAATGAAATCTGCTCGCGCCACAAGCGCAACCGCAGTGCCGCACAATCTCATCGGGAGAAACACATGTTGTTGAGCACCTTCAGCGTTCCGCAGTCCGTCCGTCTCATCCGCCAGTCCCAACTCCCCCCCGCGTAGCCGAGCGCCGCGCCGCCACAAACCCATTGACGCATACGCAATGCCTGTTCTCTTGATGACAAGAGACCGTGCACTGTTGCACCCTTTTTTTCGCTATCGCAATTTGTCGAGAGCGTTAAAATGTACTCACGCTTGTTGATCCACGGCAGCATGTTGACAGCGGAGTAAGAGCAGATTGTCCGTTAGCAGGACAACTTTGATGTTCCACCCCACTCGGAGAAATCAAAATGAAATTCAGCTTCAAACTGACTTTGCTCGCTGCCAGCCTGGCATGCGCCACGGCCGCCCAGGCCGGCGTGATCAAGGAGTCCAACGACTCCATCTTCAAACCCACCGGCAAGGGCTGGGGTGAACTGGATCTGGATTCCATGAGCCACCCGGAGAAGGCGGCCACGCTCAAGGCCCGCCGCACCTCCAACCTGACCTACCAGGGCGGCCCCGTGATGGTGGCGCCGACCAAGGTCTACTACATCTGGTACGGCAGCAACTGGGATACGGGCAACGGACCGGCATCGAAGAGCGTGCTGACCAACCTGGCCCAAAGCATAGGCGGTTCGCCCTACTTCAACATCAACACCACCTACTACAACGCCAGCAACACCCACGTGGTCAACAACGTCACGCTGGCCGGCAGCATCAGCAATTCCGGCACGCTGGGCACCCAGCTGTCGGATGCCAATATCCAGACCGTAGTGACCAGCGCCATCTCGTCGGGCGCCCTGCCGCTCGATTCGAACGCCGTGTATTTCGTGATGACCGACAACGCCACCACGGCCACCTCGGGCTTCTGCACCCAGTACTGCGGCTGGCACACCAACACCACCGTGAGCGGCCAGAACATCAAGTACGCTTTCGTGGGCAATCCGGAAACCCAGTGCGCCTCGAGCTGCGGCGCCAACACGCCTAGCCCGAACAACACCCCGGGCGCCGACGCCATGGCCAGCATCTTTGCCCACGAACTGGAAGAAGCGGTCACCGACCCGGACGGCAACGCCTGGTATTCGACCCAGAGCGGCATGGAGAACGGCGACAAGTGCGCGTGGACCTTCGGCACCACCTCGCTTGCATCGAACGGCGCCAAGTACAACGTGACCCTGGGTGGCCTGAAGTACCTGATCCAGCAGAACTGGACCCTGCTGCCATCGCAGGCGTGCACCATGCAGTATCCCTAACGTAGTAGCATGAAGCACGGCCGCCGCACGCCCGCCGCGGCGGCCATTTTTTCCGGAACGCGTATGCACAAGTACTGCCTGACCCTGCTTACCTTGCTATCGCTGGCCAGCGCCGCCGCGCCGGCCGCCGAACCGCAAAAACGCATCATCCCCACCGTGACGCTGACGGTCAAACAATTCACCGAGCTGGAAAACGACTGGCTGGACGCCGTCCACCAGCGCGACACGGAAGCGCTCAACCGGCTGGTGGCCGACCGGTTCGAACTGCGCACCTCGGCCGCGCCCGGCCGCCCCACGGCCCGCGCCGAATGGCTGAAACAGGCGCAGTCCGGCGCCCCGTTCGAGTCGCGCATCGAACAGATGGCCACCCATGAATATGGCCCCCTGATGGTGGTCAGCTTCCTGTGGAAACTGGACGTGCCCAAGACCTCGCCCCTGCCCCAGCAAGTGTTCGTGATCGACACCTGGCAGCAGGGCGACAAGGGCTGGCAAGTGGTGACCCGCTACGCCGCGCCGGTGCAGGCCGGCGCCAAGGCCGTACCGGGCGCCGAACCGGGCCCGCCGGCCGTCGACAAGAAAATCTGACGCGCACCGCCCGCCGCAGCAAACCGTCCATGCAGATCACTCCCTATCTCAGGCAAGGCGGCTACGTGGCCGCCGCGCTGGCCAGCGCCGCCTTGATCTGGTACTGGCAAGCCGGCACACCGGCCGACACGGGCACCGCGCCTGGCGCCGCCGCCCCGGCCTGGAACGGCGCCGTCGGCCCCGGCACACTGGGCAGCGCGCCGCGCAACGCCGCCCTCGACCTGGACACGGACGACTTGCCGCCGGCGGACGCTTTCACCATCAGCGATGCCGGCCAGCTGCTCGCCAACCGCCAGCTGCGCGCCACCTTCGACTACTTCCTGATCCGCAGCGACGGCGCCGACCTGGCCGCCCGCGCGGCCCAGCTGCGCGGCTACCTGGCCCAGCGCCTGCCGCCCGGCGCCGCCGCCCAAGCCGAGGCGCTGCTGGCCCCTTATGTGAGCTACGTGCGCGCGCACGATGAACTGCTGGCCCGCCAGCAGCTCGCGCTGGCGCCCGGCGCCCTGCCCGATGCGCAGCAAACGGAAAGGCTGGCCATCTGGCAGGCGCAGCGCGCCCGGCTGCGCCAGGCCAGCTTCAAGCCGGCCCTGCTGCGGGCATGGTTCGGCGACGACGACGATGCGCTGGCGGACGCCGTGGCCGAGCTGCGCAGCCGCGCCGGTGCCGGCGCAGCAGCAGCGGCAGCAGCCGATGGCGAAGGAGACTCCAACACGCTGCGCCAGCAACGCCTGCACGGCGCCACCCAGCAGGCCGCGCGCGACGCCGAACTGGCCGAACTGGTTGGCGACGCGACGCGTTCCTACGAATCGGCCGCCGCGCAAGAGCGGCAATGGCGCGTGCGCTACGCCCGCTACCGCACGGCCGTCAGCCAGCTGCAAGGGGAAGAAGGCGCGCCCGGCGCGGCGCGCCGCCGCAAGGTGGAAGCGCTGCGGGCCGAACTGTTCCCCACCGAGGCCGAACGCATCCGCGCCCGCGCCAGCGGCATTGAATGAGCATATGATGAGCACACGACAAGGACTGAACATGAAGCACAAGATAGCGCTGTTGCTGGCCACCGCCCTGCCGGCGCTGGCGCAAGCGGGCGCGGAGACGGCCACGGAAGCGCGCATCCACGCCCTGATCGAGCCACGCATGGGCATCAACATCAAGGTCGACGGCGTGAGCAAGACGCCGTACGGCGGCCTGTATGAAGTGCGCACCAACGGCGACGTGTTCTACACGGACGAAAACGCCAAGTACCTGTTCGTCGGCAAGGTGGTCGACACCGGCACCTACCAGGACCTGACGCGCGCCCGCGCCGACCAGCTGGCCACGATACGCTTTGCCGACCTGCCGCTGGAGACGGCCATCAAGACCGTGCGCGGCGACGGCAAGCGCGTGATGGCCGTGTTCGAAGACCCCAACTGCCCCTACTGCCGCAAGCTGCACCAGACGCTGAAGAACATCGACAACGTCACCATCTACACCTTCCTGCTCGACATCCTGTCCGACGATTCGGCCGTCAAGTCGCGCAACGTCTGGTGCGCGGCCGACCGCGCCCAGGCGTGGCAAGCCTGGATCGAGGACAGCAAGCCGGCGCCCGCCGCGCCGGCCGGCTGCACGGCGCCCCATGAGCAGGTACTGGCGCTGGGCAAGAAGCTGCACGTGATCGGCACACCCACCGTCTACTTTGCGGACGGCACCCGCACCGGCAGCGCCTTCGACATGCGCGCACTCGAAGGCCGGCTGACGGCGGCACTCAAGTAGCACGCAACTGCCATGGCCGAGCGCTCCGACGACCAAGCCCCCCCGGACGAGCGCGCCCCGGCCACAGCACCAGCGTCGGCGCCGACGGCCAGTCCGCCCCGGCATGACGCATCGGCGGTGGAGGATGCGTCCCTGGCGGCGACAGCCAGTTCGCGCCGGCATGACGCCGCGGCCGCGGTTGATGCAGCGCCGGCGACAGCCAGCGCCGGCTGGCGCAGCCTGGACCCCGACATCATCAAGCTGGGCCTGGTCAGCTTCCTGACCGACCTCAGTTCCGAGATGATCTTCTCCGTATTTGCCATCTTCTTCACGACGGTGGCCGGGGCCTCCAGTTCTCTGCTGGGGCTGATCGAAGGGCTGGCCGATTTCTCCGCCTCCTCGCTCAACTACCTGTCCGGCTGGCTGTCCGACCGCAGCGGCGGGCGCAAGGCGCTGGTGGTGGCCGGCTACGGTTTTTCCACGCTGGCCAAGACCATCCTGCTGGTGAGCACCTCCGTCACGGGCCTGGCCCTGTTCCGCGTGATCGAGCGGCTGGGCAAGGGCTTCCGCGGACCGCCGCGCGACGCCTGGCTGTCGGCCATCGCCACCTCCGAGCGGCGCGGCTACGCCTTCGGCGTGCACAAGGCGCTGGACAAGTCGGGCGCCGTGCTAGGTCCCCTGATGGCGTGGGGCCTGCTGTCGTGGCTGGGCGAATCGGGCGCCACCTACCGCCTGCTGTTCTGGGTGGCCGTGGTGCCGGCCATCGTCAGCGTGGCCATGCTGGCGACGGTGGACGAGCGCCCTGCCGCGCCTCACGCGCGCGAAAGCGTGTGGCAGAACTGGCGCGCACTCAGCCCCGGGTTCAAGCGCTACCTGCTGCCGGGCGGCCTGTTCGCGCTGGCCTATTACAGCCTCGGCTTCCTGCTGCTCAAGGCGCACGAAGTAGGCTTCAGCGTGACGGACATCGTGCTGCTGTATGCCTTCTTCAACGTCACCTGCGTGCTGGCCGCGCCGTCCGTGGGGCGGCTGGGCGACCGCATCGGGCGGCGGCGCGTGATCGTGCTCGGCTACCTGGTGCACGGCCTGCTCAACGTCTGGCTCGCGCTGGCCCACGGCCGCTGTGAAATGATCGCCGCGTTCGGCGTCTACGGCCTGTTCTACGCGATCGAAGATGCGCAGAGCAAGGCCTACGTGGCGGATTTGGAGCCGGAGCGGCGCGCCTCGGCGATCGGCATCTACAGCTTCGTGACGGGCGCGCTGTACCTGCCGGCGTCCTTGCTGGCCGGCGCGCTGTGGAGCATCGCGCCGGCATGGACATTCACGGCGGCGGCCCTGCTGTCGCTGGCCGCCATCCTCCTGTTCACGGCGCTGAAGCCGCCGCCGGCATAAAAGCCCCCTCCGTCAGCGCAAGAAAAAAATGGGGACGTACCCCTTTTCCAGAAATGGGGTACGTCCCCATTTTTTGGACAAAAAAAGGGAGGCTCGCGCCTCCCTTCTTGTTGCTGCCCCCTGCCGCGCTTAGTGCGTGGTCAGGAAGGTCTTCAGCTTGTCGGAACGGGACGGCTGGCGCAGCTTGCTCATGGCCTTCGCTTCGATCTGGCGGATGCGCTCGCGCGTCACGTCGAACTGCTTGCCCACTTCTT
>JAZJZQ010000782.1:0-8707 GCA_040389625.1 Pseudomonadota bacterium
GCAACCAGGAAATCGTGCGAACGGTGCATACCGCGCTTCGAAGGGGACTTCTTGTTCTGTTGAACGGCCATGATGACTCCTAATACATAAGTTCTTAAATTTTAACACATTCGACTGGCAAATTCATGCGAATCGAGTATCCCAGCGGCAAAACTGGTCATACTTGCCTTGCCGACATCGTTAAACTGCTTTTGCTACGCTTCACTACACATTGCCATACTCGATTACTACACGCGTTTGACACGTTCTTTGCTACGAGGCGAACCTCTTACTACTTATTCGGATTTGAGGCCCTTGAGGGCGTCGAATGGCGACTTTTTCACGCTCTTGGCCGCTTCCACCAGTGCCTCGTCCGGGCAGACGTCGTGCTTGGGCGTATGCGGCAAGGCCAGCAGGGCCTCGTCTTCGACCAGGTCGGCCACGCTCATGCTGCGGGTGCCGACGATGACGTCGATTGTTTCATCATTAATGATTTCTTCGATCTCGTCGGCCTGCGCGTCGTCTTTACCGAGCATCAGCAACGTCGAGGCGTCGATCTTGTATGCATACGGGGTCAGGCAACGCTGGCATACCAGCTGCACCGTGCCGGTCACCGTCAGATGAATCTGCGGAAAACCTTGCTTGCTGGTGCCGCCATCGAGCTTCCAGCTGATGGTGCCGGACTGGTCCGCGCAATCTTTCGTCAAGCGGGTCATTGCGGCGACAGGCGTGACACCCTCGCTGATCCCGCTCGTCCGACAAAAATCAAATGCGTCGATCACTACAGCGCTCATGGACTAGCTTCCCCGGAAAACCTGCGATAATAACAGGGTTTTCGCCACCGAGTCAAAGCCCGGCGCTTTTTTTGCGCCTTTTTCGGCTTTTTACGCCCGGCGACAGAGCATATAACATTTCTCCACACTAGGCCAGCATGACGGCCAGAAAATTGCATGAAGACAATCGATTCCCTCCCCGCCCGTCTCGTTTTAGCCTCCAGCTCCGCCTACCGCAAGGAACTCCTGTCGCGCCTGCACCTGCCGTTCGAGGTGGCCGTGCCCGACCTCGATGAAAGCCCCCTGCCCGGCGAATCGCCCAGCGCCACGGCCCTGCGACTGGCCCGCGAGAAGGCGGCCGCCGTGGCCGCCCGCCTGCCCGGCAGCATCGTCATCGGCTCGGACCAGGTGGCCACGCTGGACGACGCCCAGATCGGCAAGCCGGGCGACCACGCCAACGCCCTGCGCCAGCTGCAGCAGATGCGGGGCCGGCAAGTGGTGTTTCACACGGCCCTGTGCGTGTGGGACGGCCGCGCCGCCGACCCGGCCGCCGCGGCCCAGGTGCAGGATATCCAGACCGTCGTCACCTTCCGCGACTTACCGGACGCGGAGCTGGACGCCTACCTGCGCATCGAACAGCCCTACGATTGCGCCGGCAGCGCCAAGAACGAAGGACTGGGTATTGCCATCCTCGAACGCATCGACAGCAGCGACCCGACGGCACTGACGGGCTTGCCCCTGATTGCACTCACCGGCATGCTGCGCCGCATCGGCGTGCCGTTCTTCGGCACCGCCCGCACCGGCGCCTGAAGCGTCGCCGTCACCACCCAGAACAAGCAACCAGAACCCAACAAGAAGAAAACCATGCCAGGCACTCTCTACCTCATCCCCAACACCCTGGGCGCCACCGAAGCGCTGTCGCGCGTCATCCCCGAACATGTGCAGGCCACCACGGCCAGCCTCGACTATTTCGTGGCCGAGAACGCCAAGACGGCGCGCGCCTTCCTCAAGCTGGTGGGCGCCGTCCATCCCCTGTGCAAGCCGCTGCAGGAAATCCAGATCGCCGAACTGAACGTCAACACCCCGGCGCAAGCGCTGGCCGGCTTGCTGGCGCCCCTGCTGGCGGGACGCGATGCGGGCCTGGTGTCGGAAGCGGGCGTGCCGGCCGTGGCCGACCCCGGCGCCGACCTGGTGCGGCTGGCGCACCAGCACGGCATCCCCGTGCGGCCGCTGGTGGGGCCATCGTCGCTGCTGCTGGCCGTCATGGCAAGCGGGCTGAACGGCCAGAGCTTCGCCTTCAACGGTTACCTGCCCACGGACGCGGCCCAGCGTACCAAGCGCATCCAGGAGCTGGAAAAACGCTCGCGCAGCGAAAAGCAGACCCAGCTGTTTATCGAAACGCCCTACCGCAACGCGGCCATGCTGGAAGCGCTGGTGGCGGCCTGCCAGCCCGGCACCCTGCTGTGCGTGGCGACCGACCTCAGCCTGCCATCGGAATCCATCCGCACCATGACGGGCGCGCAATGGAAGAGCCAGCTTGGCGCCGGCAAGGGGCCGGACTTCCACAAGAAACCGACCGTGTTCCTGCTGCTGGGCCAATGAGGCGGCGAGACCGGCCGGGTTGCGCAAAGCACCCGGTCACGATCGCGCGTCAGCGTTTTTCAACAAGGAAAACAGCTGCACGATGTCAATCAGTTGGATCAGGCGCTCCCCCTGGTCCGCCTTGATCACCTGACTGACAAGTGCGCCGCCGTCCTTGCCCGCCAGGGGCAGCGCGGTGAAGTCTTCCGGATGGAATTTCGCCACGCCATGCAGCTCGCTCACCAGCAGCCCGACGGTGCGCGCGCCATGTTGCACCACCACGATCTGGGAACGGCCATCGAGGGCGGTCCGCTGCCCCGATACCAGAAAAGCCAGGTCGTAGACCCAGACAAACTCCGACGTATAGTCTTCGCCCTCCTCGAGCGCGACCACCCCCAGGCAGGCGGTGCCGCCACCCATGGAGACCGGGGTCAGCCTGGACGCCGCACGCGCCTCGCGCACTTCGGCGGCCGCCAGCGCAAACAACGCGCCACCGACAAAGAACGTGGCGAACTCCGCCCCCTTCCCCGTCCCCACCGCCACCTTGCGCGCAGGCACTGGAACCTGGCGGGCCGGCAAGCCATCCTTGACGACACCAAACGATTCCACCACCACGGCCACGATGTCGGCCGGATAGCCGTCCGTCACCTTGAATTCGCGATAGCCATGCGAAACCGTGCACCCCATCAGCGCGTAATGTCCATCGTGCGTCAGCAGGCAGGAGCCGCTATGGCCATTTTCCATCGCCGCCAGATGCGGAGCGATCTCGAAGCGGGCGCCCACTGGCCGGGCCGGGTCGGTGCTGGCGATGATGGCGCCCGAACGGTCGAGGAAGTAGCCATGCATGCCGGCCTGCTCCCCCAAGGTGCCGCGCAACATGGCGTCAAATTCCGTGGCCGCGTCGAACACGATCGCAATGCCGCCTATCACCGGCCGGGCGCCGCCGGGCGCGCGCAGCGCGGCATGATAGACATAAGTCGGCTTGCCATCGTACAGGGCCGACCCCTCAAATGGCGTCACATGGTATTCCTGCTCCGTGCGCAGCCGCTTGACCGCCGCCAGCGCCTCGGCATCGATCATGGAAGCGCCGCAGGGGCCGGAACTGGCGAGGATGCGCCCCTCGTGGTCGTACACTAGCAACGAGGAATAGACGGTGTACAGGCCATGAATGTACGCCAGTATGCGCGCCATGCGCGCGCCGCGGTCCGGCAGCTCGCCCGCCAATAGCGCCGCCAGTTCTGGCGACAGCGCCCACCAACGGCAATCGTTGGCCCGTTCGTACAGGTTGCGGTCCAGCAAATCGACCATCAGGTGCGACGCGAATTCCGCATCGCGCAGCCCCGACGCCAGCACCGTCTCGAACAGCTCGCCGATCGAACGGGAGAACAAGGCATCGCTGAGCGCGCCAGTCTCGCTGATTTGCTCCAGCACGCTCTGCAGCCGGGCCAGGTCGCCGTCCTGGCCGGCACTCATGACCTGCCCGTTCCACACCACCCGCCGTATCATGTCGGCCGCGCCGACAATCTCGTGCAGCGGCGGACAAAACGTGTGCGCATGGGACAACAAGCCATCCGCCCATTCCGGCGCCAGGCCGGCCAGCACTTCGCTGTCCGCGCGGCCAAAAGCGACGTCGACCGGTATCATCACCTGGCCTTGCCAACCAGCAGGCCCCGGATAGCCCTGATAGCCGACCGAGTCCGCCGTGCGCAGCAGATAGTCACGGCCCGCGTACTTCATCAGGACCGGCGTAGCGTGCCGGTTGACCGGCACCTGGACGCCCAGTGGCACCCATAGCTGATCGGCGCTGGCGATCACCCGGTCGTCGGCATCCAGCAGCAGCATGACGGAGCGCCCCGAGTGGTCGCGGTGGGTCCGGAAAATGCGCCCCATCTCCTCTTCGAACCGGAAACACAGACACAGCACGCCGATGATTTCACCTGTCGCCGGGTGATGCATGCGGCGCGAATAAATCAGGGCCTCGCGCTGCCCGGGGCGCAGGTCGCTGGCGCGAAAGGTCTCGATATAACCGGCGCTGGCGAGGGTGGCGGCGATCAACGGGTCGTGGCTGCGCGCCAGCGGCCCGGCGTCGTCGATCTGCGCCAGCACCGTGCCGTCGGGCGTCAGCAACATGACTTCATCGTACACGGTATATTTGCTGCGATAGGAACGCAGGCGCTGCCGGATCGCCGCGGCGTCGCCGCCCAGTCCGGCGACGAAGGAACACAGTTCGTGGTCGGTCGCCAGGAAGCCGACATCGGCCGTGCGCTCATACAGGTTGCGCACCACGATCTCGATGATGTAGCGCGACTTGGTCGCCAATTCCGCCAGCACCGTGTTGGTCTTTTCCCGTGCCAGGCTGGTGATCAGGTCCTGCTCCAGCTGGCTGATGCCGGCGCGCGTGGCCGTCATGGTGGGCAAGATCATCCGCGCTTCGGCCGGACAGTTCATCTTGGCGGAAGCTTCGATCATGCGCCACATCAGATTGAGCTCATGGAGCGAGCGCTCGCACTTGCCCACGTCGGGCATGTACGGCAGGAAGCGGTCGACCGGAAAAGCAGGATACATATCCATAGGCGTGCCCTCTAGTGAAATTCGGAAATCGAAACCCGCACTGGCGGCCACATATGTCATGGGACTATCCAAAAGCAGACTCCTGAAAGTGGCATGTCTTCATCGAATCGCGAATGAGCCTGGACATGCGAACCAGGGCTCTATCGAGTATCACGTGCACCGAAGTGTGCAGCTTATGCACCACAGGCAAGCATGTAGAACGAAAGAGATGCTCTGCTGGTCTGATCAGTCCCCGATGCTGATGGCAAGGGGCTGGAAGTTAGCGCGGAAACAGCTTTTGGCACAGGAGGGATAAGCATCATTCATGCCATGATGCAAGTGACTTATCAGGACGATAAGTGAAATACCAGCATCCGCTGGCGGTGGGCGCGCATCGCTGAGGGCTTACTCGGCCCTGTCCCTATTGCATGCCGTGGGCGTAGTCGTTGACCCATTCGAAGGCGGCCAGCTGGATCGCGTACAACTCCGATGGCGACAGATTCAACGCGTGCAGCATGCGGCTCAGCTGCTTGCCGTCGCTGTCCGTCTCCAGGTGCTCGATCAGGCTCAGCATGCTGCCATAGTCGCCGCCGTGGTGCAGCAAGGCGGCGCGCACGTCGTCCAGCACGTTGACGCTGTTGAGCACATCGTTCATGTGGATCGAGAACAGCGTATCCATCAGCGACATGACGCCCACCGTGAAGCCGATGTCGGCGCACACGCGCTGGCCGGGGCGCAGCTTTTCCATCAGCAGTTCGATGGTCTTGCCGCGCGTGGTGGCCAGCTGCAGCAGCGGCGACGTGAATTCCTGCTGCTGGCCCGATTTCACGTACAGCAGAATCTGCAGCCAGCGCTGCAACTGGCGCCGCCCCAGCACGATCAGCGCATGACCGACGGAATTGATGCGATAGCGGGCGCCCACGGCCGGCGTGTTCACCAGCCGCAGCAGGTTGAGCGTGATGAGCGCGTCATGCTTGACGCTGCGTTCGATGACCTGGGTGTCCGCATCCTGGCTGAGCAGGTCCAGCAGGTGCAGGATGGTCAGCTGGGACGGCGCGATCTTCTTGCCGCTGAGGATGACGGGGCGGGCGAAGTAATAACCCTGGAAGTACTCGAAACCGAGCGCCAGGCATTGCTGGAACTCCGCCATCGTCTCCACTTTTTCGGCCAGCAGCTTTTGCCTGGGGTGGCGCAGCCCCCGCGTGAGGGCCGCCAACGCGCCCGGACGCACATCCTTGATGTCGATCTTGATCACGTCGCACAGCGGTTGCAGCTTGCGCACGTCGTCCGACTCGGCCACCACATCGTCGAGCGCGAACTTGAAGCCGGCCTGCTTGAGCTCCTGCACCCGCTCCAGCACTTCCGGCGTGGCCTTGACGGACTCGAGGATTTCCAGGATCACCTTGTCGGTGGGCAGGAAGTTGATGAAGTCGCTCATCAGACCCACCGTATCGACGTTCACATAAGCCATCTGGTCGCCCACCACCCTGCCCATGCCCAGTTCGGAGGCGTGGGCGATCACGGTGGCGGTCGCTTCCGTGTGGTCGGTGAAGCAGGCATCGTTGCGTCCGGCCGCCGTACGGAACAGTAATTCGTAGGCAACCAGGCGTTGTTGCCGGTTGAGGATGGGTTGGCGCGCCAGGAAGAAATTGTTGGCGATCGGCGATACGGCGGCGGCTGGCTGCGACAAGGTCATGGACATACCTCAGATCAGCACTGGAGGCCGCGGCGGGACCGCGGCAAAGCCCGGCGGGTACGTCATTGCAACGTACCCGTTGATATAAGACTATACCCAGCCGTATAGTCTTGACAATATTTTATTGTATTAATTCAACCCTTGCGGGTACCACTGTTGCGCGCAGCCGTCGCCGGGCCGCGGCCAGTGCCGGCTGCACCGCCGCGGGTGCCCGAAGCGCCACCGCGCTTGGCCGCCGGTGCGCCGCGCACGCCGGTCTTGGGCGCGCCGGCGTCGGTCTGGATGCCGCGCGGATCGGCTTCCTGCTCACGCGGGCCGCGTCCTGCCGCTTGCGCGCCACGGACACCACCCTGCGCGCCACGTGCATCCGATGGCGCCCCGCGCGGGCCGGTCTGGGCCCCGCGCAGACTGCCCACGGGTGCGCGTGGCCCGGTCTGGGCGCCGCGCAAACTGCCTACCTGGGCGCGTGCGCCCGTTTGCGCGCCGCGCCCGCCTGCCTGCGCGCCGCGCGCGTCGGCCGGTGCGCTGCGGGCGCCCGACTGCGCGCCACGGCCCGTGGTCGGCGTACCGCTTTCGAGCACGAACTTGGCGCCCTCATCCTTGCCCAGCACCTTGACCAGGTAGGGCATCACTTCCTTCAACATCGGCTCCAGCGTGTAGGGCGGATTAAGGATGAACATGCCGCTGCTGTGCAGGCCAAAGCCGTCCGGCATGGGCGTGTTGATGGTCAGCGTGACGTTGAGCCAGTCGGACGCGGGCAGCTGCTTGAGCTTGTCGGCGAACTGGCGCGACTCCATCCGTTGCAGCACCGGATACCAGACGGCATAAGTGCCGGTGGGGAAGCGCCCCAGCGCATCGGCCAGCATGTCCTTGACCTTGCGGTAGTCCATCTTGTCTTCGTACGGCGGATCGCACAGCACCAAGCCGCGGCGCGACGGCGGCGGCAGCAAGGCTTTCAGGCCCTGGAAGCCGTCGCCCTTGGTGATGAGGACGCGCTTGCCGCGCGTGGTGGGACGCACGCCCTGGGCGGCCGCGTGGGCTTCCACCTTGCGGAAGTTATCGGCCAAGATCTTGGCGTCGGCCGGGTGCAGCTCGAACAGGCGCAAACGGTCCTGCTCGCGCGCCACCTGGTCGGCGCAGTATGGCGAGCCGGGGTAGTAGCGCATCTTGCCGCTGGGGTTCATTTCCTTGATCAAGTCCACGTACTCTTTCAGCGGCGCGGGCAGGTCGGTGCGGTCCCACAGGGGGCCGATGCCCGTTTCGAACTCGGCGTTCTTGGACGCGTAGCCACCGTCGAGCGCGTACACGCCGGCGCCGGAGTGGGTATCGATGTAGCTGTAGGCCGTATCTTTCTGGTTCAGATACTGCAGCAACTGGATCATCACAAAGTGCTTCAGCACGTCGGCGTGATTCCCCGCGTGGAAGGCGTGGCGGTAACTCAACATAAGCTTGGTAATTCCTCAAATAGGTGGGCGGTGCGGCGGCGGCTGGGGGCCGCGCGGGCGGCGTCCGGCGCGGGGGCGGGACGCGCAAAACGGCGCGTAATAGGCAGCATTATCCACCAGAACGGCGGGGACGCCAAAAAAACGCTTGCGCCGCCGGTCGCCACGCATGGGAATGCCGATTGCGTCAAAGCGGGCCCGGCCGCGTTGATTAAGATGAAACAGCCAGGCTGCACTCGCAAGCAAGGCTTTTTAAATGGAGGATATTATGGCATTCAACAATGTCGGTCCGCTGACCTTCCTGTCGCCCGGGCAGACCGCGTTCTGGAGCTACAGCTACGGCGACGACCACGGCACGCAGTTCGCATCGGCCGATGTCAAGACGCCCAACCTGGGCGCGGTCCACCTGGCCGACCAGCAACGCAAGCGCAAGGACAACAACGGCGTGGCCACCTACTTCGTCGACATCCACAACCTGGGCGCCGGCGGCTGCTTCCACAATCTGCAAGGCGGGGGGATGTCATGAAGATGACGATAGTGACCGATGACAGCGGCAACATCCTGGGCGCCGTCCAGGGTCACGCCCTGTCCGAGACCAAGAACGGGGTACAGGCGACGGTAACGTTCGCGCCCGGCCACCAGACCCACATGGTGGAAGTGGACGACGACATGGCCACCATCGACGA
>JAZJZQ010000783.1:0-4361 GCA_040389625.1 Pseudomonadota bacterium
CTCAGCGGCCGGGCAGCAGCCGGCGCAAGCGGGCCGCCAGCCCGGCCAGAACCAGGGCGGCGGCGCCGGCCACCACCCCTGCCAGACCGTTCAGTACAGCCGGCGTGACGGCAGCCAGCAGAGCGCCGGCCAGCGGCACCAGACCGGCCGCGCGGGCCGCCGCTTCCATCATGATATGACTGCCCGGCACACCATGCAACAGGATGCCGCCGCCCACCATGAACATGGCCAGCGTGCCGGCCACGGACAGCAGCTTCATCAGTTTGGGGGCGGCCGCCAGCAGCACGGCGCCCAGCGCCCGCAGGGCGGCGCCGCCGCGCCGGCTCAGGTACAGGCCGGCGTCGTCGAGCTTGACGATGGCCGCCACGATGCCATACACACCCACCGTCATCAGCACGGCCACCCCGGCCAGCACGGCCACCTGCTGGCCGAACGGGGCGCCGGCCACCGTGCCCAGCGCGATGACGATGATCTCGGCCGACAGGATGAAGTCGGTACGCACGGCGCCGGCGATCTTGTCGCGCTCCAGGGCCACCAGGTCGACGTCGGGATCGCTGACGGCGTCGGCCAGTTCGCCCAGGTGCTGGTCGTGCTCGGCCGGATGCAGATAGCCGTGGGCCAGTTTTTCGAAACCTTCGTAGCACAGGTAGGCGCCGCCGGCCATCAGCAGCGGCGTTACGGCCCACGGCGCCAGCGCGCTGATGGCCAGCGCGGCCGGCACCAGGATCGCCTTGTTGCGCAGCGAACCGCGCGCCACGGCCCATACCACGGGCAGTTCGCGCTCGGCCTGCACGCCCGATACTTGCTGGGCGTTGAGGGCCAGGTCGTCGCCCAGCACGCCGGCCGTCTTCTTGGCCGCCACCTTGCTCATCAGGGCCACATCGTCGAGGATGGCCGCGATGTCGTCGATCAGGGCCAGCAGGCTGGAGCCGGCCATGTCAGCGGCCCTCCGTGGGGCAAATGGTCAGTGTCGTGTTGCGCATGGCGGGGCTCCGGGATGAAAGTCTGGCAATCTTACCTCAGCCGGGGCGGGCAACGGATGGCCAACGCCGCTACAATGTCCGTTACCGCGCGGCGCGTTGCCGGCGCGGCCAGAACCTTGGACGGAAAAACACCATGAGCTTTGCCACCTGGATCACGTTTGTCATCGCCGCCTCCATCATCGCCGTCTCGCCCGGATCGGGCGCCGTGCTGTCGATGTCGCACGGGCTGTCGTATGGGGTGCGCAAGACCAGCGGCACCATCCTGGGCCTGCAGGCCGGGTTGCTGCTGGTGCTGTTCATCGCCGGCGCCGGGGTGGGCTCGCTGCTGCTGGCGTCCGAAATCGCCTTCAACGTGGTCAAGACGGTGGGCGCGCTGTACCTGATCTACCTGGGCCTGAGCCAGTGGCGCGCCAAGGTCAGCGTGGAGGCGGCCGCCGTCGCGGCGCAGCCCGTGGCCGTGGTGCCGTCGCTGCGCAGGCGGGTGCTGACCGGCTTCCTGACCAATGCCACCAACCCCAAGGGCATCATCTTCATGGTGGCCGTGCTGCCGCAGTTCATCGCGCGCGGTGCGCCCGTGCTGCCGCAGCTGCTGATCCTGGCCGCCACCATGTGCACCATCGACCT
Organism: Pseudomonadota bacterium; assembly: GCA_040389625.1. Taxonomy (GTDB): domain Bacteria; phylum Pseudomonadota; class Gammaproteobacteria; order Burkholderiales; family Burkholderiaceae_D; genus Rugamonas. The sequence continues at coordinate 1,608 of JAZJZQ010000783.1, forward strand.
GATCGTGATGCACAGCTACGCCTTCCTCGCCTCGTCCATGCAGCGCTTTTTCCGCGACGCGCGCGCCGTGCGCAAGCAGAACCGCTTCTTCGGCGGCCTGCTGATGGCCGTCGGCACGGCCCTGTTCTTCGTCAAGCGCGGCGCGGCGGCGACGGCGTAATCGCCTCATGCCGGCGACCGGACTGACGAATGTGCAAACATTTGTAACCCCGGTAGTCGGCAACGGCTGTGCAGCGTTAAATAAACAACGATAAACAGGCGTGCCGCCCATGCCGGCGGCCGTCATACGCTTAGGAGCGCAGCCATGAGCCGCAGCACCCTCACCTCCGCCGTCCTCGCCGCGTTGCTGGCCTGGACCTTGCCCGCATTGGCCGACGATATTCCGGGGCGGGTGGGCCGTATTTCCAGTGTCGAAGGCCAGGTCACGGTGGTGGGCGCGGGCGATCCGGCCGACGCCATGCTGAACTGGCCCGTCACCACGGGCGACCACCTGAACACGGCCAGCAGCGCGCGCAGCGAATTTCGCGTGGGCCCGTTGGCCATCCGGCTGGACGGCGACTCCGACCTGGAAGTGGTGCAGCTGGACGACGACAACGTGCGCCTGCAGCTCAATTACGGCAGCGCCAGCGTCCACCTGCGCGATGGGACACTGCTGCGCGATTTCGAACTGAGCACGCCGCAGGCGCGCGTGACGATGGTCGAGCCGGGCACGGTGCGGGTGGATGCCGAACGCATCGCCGATACCACCGTCGTCAACGTGCAGTCCGGCGTGGCCAGGGTGGACGGCGCCGGCAGCCAGCTGGTGCTGCGGGCCGGCCAGCGGGCCGATGTGAGCAGCGAAGACGTGCGCACCGGCGCCGCCCTGCGCGACGGTTTTGACAGCTGGGCCGACTGGCGCGACCGCCAGTACGAATCGTCCATCGCCAGCCGTTACGTGCCGAGCGAAGTGACCGGCTACGAGGAGCTGGACCGGTATGGCAGCTGGACCGACAGTCCGGAATATGGCCCCCTGTGGGCGCCGCGCGTGGTGGCGGCCGACTGGGCGCCCTACCGCGACGGGCAATGGATCTGGATGGTGAGCTTCGGCTGGACCTGGGTCGACAGCGCGCCCTGGGGCTATGCGCCGTCCCATTACGGGCGCTGGGTGATGGTCAACCGCCGCTGGTGCTGGGCGCCGGGACGCTACGTGGGCCGGCCCGCCTGGGCGCCGGCCCTGGTGGGCTGGGTGGGCGGCGACCGGCTGGAGGCCGCGCACCGTGACGGCCGGCGCGGCCCGGCCACGGGGTGGTATCCGCTGGCGCCGCACGAACGGTACGTGGCGCCGTTCCATCTGTCGCCGGATCACGAGCGGCGCATGGTCTGGACCCACAACGGCCGCCCGGCCGAGTGGCGCAACGGCCCGCACGAAGGGGTGACGGTGGTGCCGCGCGACCAGTTCGAAGCCCGTCACGTGGTGCCGGTGCATGCCAGCCCGCAGGTGATACTGCCGCCGGCCGTGATACGCACGGCGCCGCTGGTGGCCGCCCCCGCCCCGGCCGCGCCGGTACACGGCTATGACCGCGGCTATGACCGGCGCCGCATCGACGGCGATGAGCGGCGGACTGAACGCGGCGGCGCCGGCGCCGGCATGGCAGGGGCTGGCTATGCCCCGCAGGGCCAGGTGGTGCAGCCGCAGCAGCGCGTGGGCCAGACTGCCGTACCGGGGCAGGTGCTGACGGCGCCGGCCCGGCAGCCGAATCAACAGTTGCCGCAGCCGGCGTATCAACAGCAGCAGCTGCAGCAGCAACAGCTTCAGCAACAACAGCTGCAGCAACAAGTACACCAGCAGCAACTGCAACAACAGCAAGTACAACAGCAACAAGTACAACAGCAACAAGTACAACAGCAGCAACTGCAACAGCAGCGTCAGCAGCAACAATTGCAGCAACAACAACTGCAGCAGCAACAGCTACAGTTGCAGCAACGACAACGACAAGAGGAGCAACAGCGCCAGCAGCTCGAGGAACAGCAGCGGCATCAACGCCAGCAGCAGTTCCAGAACCAGCAGCAGGCGCAGCCTTTGAATGCCCAGCCGCCGGGCCGCCAGATCGAGCCGCGCGGCGCCCAGCAGCCGGCGCAGGATGAGCGCAGCCGCGAGCGCTTCGAGCGCGGCGACCGTGGCGAGTATCCCGTGCGCCATGACGATGGCCGGCGCCAGATCCGTCCGGAGGCGGAAGCTGCCCGTCCAGCCGCACAACCGTTCCAGGCACCGGCCCAGCAGCAACCGATCCAGGCCCCGCCCCAGCGGGCGGCGCAGCCGCAGCAGGCTCAGCCACAGGTATTCCAGGCCCCGGCCCGTCCCGCGCCGCAGGCACAGCCGGCGCAGCACGAGCAGGCTCATCCCGGCGGCGCGCATCCTGGCAACGAAGGCAACGACAAGCGCAAGGACGATGAGCGCGACAAACGTGGCCATCAGGTGGAGCGCTGATTACCGGTAAGCGGGCTATTTTGCGTTTCAGGTCCGAAATTCAGTCGTTCAGGCCGCGAAAGTTGCAGTTCATCACAAAGTTGTAGCCAAAAACATTATATTTCTATACAGTATGTGTTTTAGGCAACAACGGCGACAGCGCGGCACGACAGGGAGAGCACTCCCGCAACGCCAGATCGTCGGGATCTCACCGAGTCTATCCCGACTATTTTCAAGACAGTGAGAATAGTTTTTTAAGCCAGCTTCTCCAGCTGGCTTTTTTTTGCCTGAAAAATGGGGACGTACCC
>JAZJZQ010000784.1:0-2040 GCA_040389625.1 Pseudomonadota bacterium
ATGCCGTGTCGTTGCATTACGACAAAATATTGCACAGGGATGGGCGGCGCTGGCTTGTCATGGACGGGCTGGCGTCAGCAGTCAGCGGGGTCAGTTCCGGCATTTGTATACCGACTCGACGGTAGAGATTCCACAGCTGCCCCAGTGTCCGAATGCCGGAACCGACCCCGCTGGAAAAAAAGGCGGCCGGGCTTGCACCCGCCGCCTTGTGTGCCGTCCGCCAGCCGTTTACGGCAGGTTGACCGGGGTGGGCGCGGACACCGTCTTGCCGTTGCCCAGCTGGCCTTCCGCGTTGCGGCCCCAGCCCCACAGCGTGCTGTCCGTCTGCAGGCCGAAGGTGTGGTTGGCGCCGGCACTCACGCTGCTCCAGTTGCCGGCCGTGCCGATGCGGTTCGGGCTGCTCGTATCCAGTCCCAGGCCATCGCCCAGCTGGCCTTCGCCGTTGGCGCCCCAGCCCCACAGCGTGCCGTCGGTGCGCACGGCCATGGTGTGGCTGCCGCCGGCCGAGACCACGGCCCAGTTCATGTCGGGCGAGATCTGGGCCGGCGCCGTCACGTCGAGCGAGCCGTTATTGCCCACCTGGCCGAAATTGTTGCCGCCCCAGGCGAACAGGGCGCCGTCGGCACGGATCGCGACCGAATGGCTGTCGCCGGCCGACACCACGGTCCAGGTCGAGCTGCCGACACGGGTCGGCGTCGGCCGGTCCGTGCCGCTGGCGCCCAGGCCCAGCTGACCGTTCAGGTTGCCGCCCCACGCATACAGCGAACCATCGGCGCGCAAGCCCAGCGTATGGGTGGCGCCGGCCGCCACCTTGAGCCAGGGCGTGGTGACGGTGGTGACGATCTTGGTCGGCACCAGCTTGTCGATATTGGTGCCATCGCCCAGCTGGCCGTTGAAGTTACGGCCCCAGCCGTACAGGACGCCGGTCTTGTTGACGGCCAACACGTGGGCTTTGCCAGCCGCCACATAAGTCCAGTCGGCGGCGGTGCCGATCTTGACGGGCGCGGCGCGGTCGATGGTGGTGCCGTCGCCCAGCTGGCCGTTCTGGTTGAAGCCCCAGGCCCACAGCGTGCCGTCGGTCCGCAGCGCGACGGTGAACTGCTCGCCCACGGCCACCTGTTTCCAGGTCAGCACGTTGCCGGTGACGGGGGTCGGCGTCAGGCGGTCGGTGGTGGTGGTGTCGCCCAGCTGGCCGCGGTTGTTCAAGCCCCAGCCGTACAGGCTGCCGTCGGCCTTGCGGGCGAAGGTCTGGTTGCCGCCGGCCACCACCGTGGTCCAGGGCGCCTTGACGGTCAGGTCGGTGCTGCCGGCCACGCTGCCCACGGTGGCCGTGACGGTGTCGGTGCCGACCGCCTTGCCCGTCACCAGGCCGCTGGTGAACACCACCGACACCACGGTGCCCTTGGCCGCCCACGATACGCCCGACGTCAGGGCCTTGCTGCTGCCGTCGTTATAGGTGCCGGTGGCCGTCAACTGCTGGCTGGTGCCGATGGCGATGGTGGGATTGGCCGGGGTGACGGCGATCGACACCAGGGTCGGGGTGGTCGATGGGGTGCTGCCGCTGCTGCTGCTGCCGCCACCGCCGCCGCCGCAGGCGGTCAGCACGGCCAGCAGCGGCACCAGCAGCAGGGACGACAATTTAAAGGTAGTTTTCATAGTGTTCCAATTCATCACTAAAAGATGGCGGCACCGCGTCGGGCCGGCCGGGACGCGCAGGACGCGCCAGCGTGCAGCCAGTGTAGCCGGCGGCAACGGCGCGCCATCGCCCGAGCAAGCCTGAATTATCCACGTAAATGGATCGATTGCGGCTATTTGCAATATTTCTTTTCGGAATTATATGAAAAAAGGCCGGCGTCCGCCTGCCGTGGTGGCAGGTGGACGCCGGCCTGGCGCGATTGCGACAGAACGGATGCGCTGGCCGCTACTTGCGGCCGCGGGCCGGGGCAGCGGCGGCGCGGGCCGGCTTGCCGCCCTTGGCCGGCGCGGCGGCGGCCGGCTTCTTGACCTTGATGGTGTCGAGGATGGATGGCCGGGCCTTGG
>JAZJZQ010000785.1:0-3309 GCA_040389625.1 Pseudomonadota bacterium
TGTACCAGCAGATCGTCAACACCCACAATATGGTGATCCTGACCGACGCCAACGGGGTAATCGTCCATTCGCTGGGCGATGACGACTTCCTGGAAAAGGCCAACCGCGTGGCGCTGCAACCCGGCGTGGCCTGGTCCGAAGAAAGCCGGGGCACCAATGCGATCGGCACCGCCATTGCCGAAAATTCGCCGGCCCTGGTCCACGCCGACCAGCACTACCTGGCGGCCAACCACTTCCTGACCTGTTCCGCCGCCCCCATCACCGACCATCTGGGCAACGTGATCGGTGTGCTCGACGTTTCGGGCGACCAGCGCAGCTTCCACAAGCACACCATGGCCCTGGTGCGCATGTCGGCGCTGATGATAGAGAACCAGCTGTTTTCCGCCACCTTTGAAGACGCGATCACGCTGCACTTCCACGTCCGGCCGGAATTCATCGGCACGCTGATGGAAGGCATAGCCTCGTTCAGCCCCGGCGGCCGCTTCCTGTCCGCCAACCGCAACGGCCTGTTCCAGCTCGGACTGTCGTATGCGGCGCTGCAGTCGCACACCTTCAGCTCCCTGTTCGGCTTACCCGTTTCGGCACTGTATGAGCATTACCGCACCGCCTCGCCCGGCCTGCTGAACCTGTGCATGCACAACGGCGTGCGGGTGTTCGGCCGCGCCCAGCTGCGCCTGTCCAACAGCGTATTCCAGCAAGCGCTGACAGAACCACACGGCGCCTCGTCCGGTGCGCCGCAACCGGCCAGCCGCGCCACCGGCAATGCGCGCCGCCTGTCCGGCCTGCGCTACCTGCGCACCGGCGATCCGCAGCTGGAACTGGTGATCGAAAAAGTCAGCAAGGTACTGGGACGCGACATTCCCATCATGATCATGGGCGAGACCGGCACCGGCAAGGAGCTGCTGGCCCAGGCCATCCACAACGATTCGCCGCGTGCCATGAGTCCCTTCGTGGCCGTCAACTGCGCCTCGATTCCCGAGACCCTGATCGAGTCCGAGCTGTTCGGCTATGAAGACGGCGCCTTTACCGGCGCGCGCAAGAAAGGCGCGGCCGGCAAGATCCTGCAAGCCAATGGCGGCACCCTGTTCCTGGACGAGATCGGCGACATGCCTTTCAGCCTGCAGGCGCGCCTGCTGCGCGTGCTGCAGGAACGCATGGTGACCCCGCTTGGCAGCGACAAGTCCATCCCCGTCAACGTGGAGCTGATCTGCGCCACCAACCACAATCTGCGCGAGCGCATGGCGCAGGGCCTGTTCCGCGAAGACCTGTATTACCGGCTCAACGGCCTGGTGGTCAAGCTGCCGCCACTGCGCGAACGCACGGACCTGGAAACGGTGGTCAAGAAGATCCTGGCCGCCGAATCGGATAACGGCAACTACGAAGTCTCGCCCGAGATCCTGCACCTGTTCCGGCGTCACAAGTGGCCCGGCAACTTCCGCCAGTTGACCAACCTGCTGCGCACAGCCATCGTCATGGCCGGCGACGAGCAGGAAATCGGCTTGCGCCACATGCCGGACGACTTCCTGGACGATATCGAACAGACCCAGGCCATCGAAACCCAGGCCACCACCGCGCAGATGATCGCCACCGGCGCCAACCTGGAAGAGATGGAGCAATCGGTCATCCTGCGCTCGCTGGAGGCGAACGGCGGCAACGTGTCGGCGACGGCGCGCGCGCTGGGCGTGTCGCGCAATACCATCTACCGCAAAGTGCCTAATCTGAAGTAGCGGCGCCGTCAGGCCGGCGGCGGAAAGGTCGGCGTCTGCCAGCTGCGGCCCTGTTTATCGATGGTCATCAGGTCCACGCCGGGTAACTGGGCGGCCAGCGCGGCCGCCCGTGTCCGCCCCATCACCATGAAGGCGGTCGATAGTCCGTCGGCCAGCATGCCGCTGGGCGCCAGCACGCTGACGCTGGCCAGCTCCGCCGGCGAATCGCCCAGCGCCGGATCGAAGATATGGTGGTGCGCGAAGTCGGGCGTGAATGTGGCCTCGTAATCGCCCGATGTCGCCACCCCGCAGCCTTCGATGTACAGCGTGGTGGCCAGCGCATCGGCGTCGCGCGGCGCGCGTATGCCCAGCGTCCACGGCTGCCGGTGCTGCTTGCGCCCGCGCGCGACGAACTCCCCCGTGTCCAGCAGCGCATGCTGGATGCCGCGCGCCTGCAACGCAGCCAGCGCGCGGTCAGCCGCATAGCCCTGGGCCAGGCCGTTGAGCGTGATGGCCATACCCGGCCTGGCCAGCCGCACCGCCTCGTGGTCGAACTCCAGCTCCTGCCAACCGACCAGCGCGCGCGCCTGCCTGCGCGCCGCGTCGGTCGGCAGCGTGCCGTGCGCCGCCGCCTCGCTGTAGGCCCGCCACAAGGGCTGGACGGTGATGTCGAAGGCACCTTCGCTGACCATGGACAGCTCGCGCGCCTGCGCCAGCACCTCCAGCAATTGCCCGTCCGGCTGCGCCAGCAAGCCGTCGCGGTTGAGCTGGTACACCTGGCTGGCCGGGTGGTAGATGCTCATCAAGCGGTCCACCCGCTGTGCCGCATGCAGGGCCTCGTCTATCGCCAGCCGGGCCAGCCGGGCATCGGCGTGCAGCACCGACACCGAAATCGTGGTGCCGAACGCCAGTGCCGCACCGCTGTGCAATTGCTGGTCGGTGCATAATGCCAGGCCGCTGGCGCCTGCCAGCACGCCCATCGAGGCACTTAAAAAGGTACGGCGTTTCATGACTGGCCTCCTGCCATCGGCACAATGGGAATGGTGCGCCTGCGTTTAAGCTCCAGTATCCGCGGCGCGCATTTCTCGTCGCTCTCGTAGATCACCACGCAATCCATGCACTGGAAGCACTCGGCGTAATCGATCTCGCCCGACGGCTTGATAGCCTGGTAATCGCAGCTGTGGCGGCAGGTCTGGCACGGCTTGCCGCACTCGCTGCGGCGCGCGATCCACGACAGCAACCGGAACCTGCCCAGCAGCGCCAGCGCCGCGCCGAACGGACACAGGTAGCGGCAATAGAATTTGTAGACGAAGGCGCTTGCCGCGAGCGTTGCCACGGCGTAGGCCACGAATGGCCACGACCGGGCAAAACCCAGCGTGATCGAGGTCTTGAACGGTTCCAGCTCCACCAGCCGGTCGGTCCACACATCCGCCAGCAGCGTGCTGGCAACGATCAACGCCAGCACGACATATTTGAGACGCTTCAGGCGCGCATCCGTTGCGCTGCGCAGGCGACGCTGCGGTAGCCCGAACCTCTGGGCGGCCTTGCCGACAAACTCCTGCAGGGCGCCGAACGGACAAAGCCAGCCGCAGAAAGTGCCCCG
>JAZJZQ010000785.1:3409-8202 GCA_040389625.1 Pseudomonadota bacterium
TCCAACCCGGCCTGCCCGATGACGCGGAACGCCGTCACCGTAAAGTCGGGCAGCTGCTCGCGCGCCACCGTCAGATCCAGGTCCAGGTCGCGCATGTCGATCGGCAGCTGGTCCTGCTTTAACAGCAGCCGTTCGGACAGGCTGCCGCGCACGAAGTCATCGCCCGTCACGCTGTAACGTCCGTTCGTCATGACCAGGATGGCATGGTCGCCCTCTTCCAGCCGGCCTTTGAGCTTGCGCCAGCCACGTTCGGTCAGCAGGTTGCGTCCAACGGACGGCACGGAGACGCAGGCCACGTACAGGTCGATGAACAGGCCGTCCGGATGCGCCAGCCCCTCCGGGTCCAGGCCCGCGCCTTCGCTGCCGGCGAACAGGCGCTCGACGTCGCGGTTGCTGAGGCGCAGGTGCTGCACCAGCCCCTCCGACAGCATGCGCTGCAAATCCATGATCTCGAACAGGTCGGGCTTCACCCGCGCGATCTGGTCCGGATCGCGTCCCTGCGCGAATCCCAGCTTTTTACGCGACACCTTGAGCGCCGCCGCCAATACGCTCTGGTTGATGATGCGCACCGAGGCCGTGGCCTTCGATACGCCGTCGATATAGGCATGCGCGGCGTCGGGATGACGCTCGCGCTTGCTGTTGGTTTCGATGCTGATGTTCTGCTTGAGCGACAAGCCCTTGTACTGTTTGACGAACTGGAATAGCGGCCCTTCGCCCAGGCCGTCCAGGAACACCGGCTCGTGCTGCGACAGCACGGCCACGTCGAGAAATCCGCCCTGCGGATCGATGGCCACCAGCAGGTTGGGCGGCACACCCGCGAACCCCGGCACCGGCGCCAGGTCGGCCGACTCGAACACATAAGCCACCAGTTCCGTGGCGGTCGCGTTCTGCTTGAAGATGGGCCAGACCGGCAGGTCGGCATCGCGCTCGCCCACCATCAGCGGCGCCGGGAAGCGCCGCTCCAGCTCCGCCTTGTCGAGCACACCGGCGCGCGCCGGCACCGCCGCCAGCAACATGGCCAGCAATACGGCGCTACAGATGGCAAGCAAAACACGCATGGCTGTCCTGTGGTCTCATGCCGCGGCGCGATGGACCGCGCCGCGGCAAGTGCAGCGCTATCAGAAGAAGATGATGCCGCCGACCGAGACGCCATTCATCTTCGCCTCGCCACCGCCAAAGCCCTTGGAACGGGTCTGACCCACTTCGCCGACCAGCGAGATGGCGCTGGTGAGCGAGTAGTACAAACCGGCCGTCAGGTTGGCGTTCGACTTCAGGCCGCCGGTGCCGACGGTGTTGTCGTCGTTCTTGGTGATGCCGTAGCCCAGGCCCAGCTTGAGCTTCTCCGATGGCTTGTAGGTCGCCTGCACGAAGTAGCTCTTCGATTTGACATCGCCCTGGTCCGCATCCGACAGCACACCGAGGCCTTTGCCGCCCTGGGCGTTGGCCAGCACGCCGAGCGCGCCGGCCTGGTAGGAAGCACCGATCTCCATGGCCGACATGGTGAAGTCGTTCACGCCCGGCGTGACGGACGTGAACTTCTGCGACTTGGCGCCCAGCCAGCCCTTGAAGCCATCGGCCGCGTAGCTCAGCTGCGCCTGCACCTGCGGGCTGTTCTTGGCCGAGTAGGTCGATGCGGCCACCACTGGCGTATCGGCCACTGGGCTCATCAGCGCGGCGTCGAAGCCGATGCCGGAGGCCGACTTGGGTGCGCTGTACGCCATCTGGCCATAGTAGCCCACATAGCTGTAGCCGGCGCCGATGTGGCCCAGCGTGACGCGGCCGCGCTGGGTGGCCTGCACCGGTGCGCCGGAACCGATCAGCGTCATGTCGCCGAAGATGGCGCCCGCGCCGAAGATGCCGTTGTCGCGGCCCAGCTTGACCGTGCCCATGTCGGCGTTACCGAATGTGAAGTAAGCCTGGCGCACGTCCACGCCGCTGTTGGCGGCGATGGCGCTGTCGGTGGCGGTGGCGTTGTAGATGCCGATCAGCGCTTTCACATCGTAGTCGCCCTGGCGCGACGAAGCCGACGTGACCAGGCCGTTCGGCAGCAGGCCGTTGCCGATGGTGGTGCGGTTCTTCTCGCCGCCGCAGCCCACGCCCTGGCTTGCCAGCGCCAGCCCGCCCACGGCATCACCGGAGCACGACACCTGCGTGTAATAGGCATTGACGATGCCGCCGACGTTGACCGTCCAGTCGCCAGCCTTGATGTCCACCGCCTGTGCCGATTGCGTACCTGCAGCTGCGATTGCGCCCAGCAAGAAAATCTTCTTCATCACATTCTCCATATTGTTCTAAGTTTGGTCAGACACATCACCTTTGATGTAATCGTGTAATGGCAATTTGCGTGCCCGTTCTGGCGCAGGGGGAAAGATGGGTGAAATGCGCTGCGCGCTGTGCTGTATCGGATCAGCAGCGGCGGGCACTGTTCTAAATTTGACCGCCATGCGCGCGCGCAGCGCAGCACTCAGCGCGAACACGGCAAAGGTGTGGCAAGGACTCGGCAAAGGCGCGGCACAAAAAAAAACTGACGGCCGAAGCCGTCAGCAAAAAAAAGCGTTCAAGCGCCAAGGGGAGACTAGCCGCGCATGATTTGAACGCCCACGACGAAAATCATTTTGCCGGCAGTTTGAAGACCCATACCGAGCCGCCCTGCTCCAGGAAGTTGACCTTCTTGGCCACTTCGCCGCCCCACAGCGGAACGGCGCCGCCCCAGCCCGACACCACGGCCACATACTGGGTGCCGCCATCCTGCCACGTCACAGGAGGTGCCACCACGCCGGAACCGGTCTGGAACTTCCACAGTTCCTTGCCGCTCTTGGCGTCGACCGCCTTCAGGTAACCTTCAGGCGTACCGTAGAACACCAGGCCGCCGGCGGTGGTCATCACGCCGCCCCACAGCGGAGCGTTGTTCTTGATTTCCCAGACGATCTTGCCGGTCTTGGGATCGACCGCGCGCATGGCGCCGATGTAGTCCTCGTTGAGCGGACGGATGGTGAAGCCCGCGCCCAGGTAGGCGCCGCCCTTCTTGTAGCTGACCGGCTCATTCCAGATGTCCATGCCCCACTCGTTGGCCGGCACGTAGAACAGTTTGGTCTGCGGGTTGTAGGCCATCGGCATCTGGTTCTTCGCGCCCAGGAAGGCCGGCGCCGAGAACACGGTGGTGCCCTTCTTGCCTGCCTCGCCCTGGGTCGGATCACCGGGACGGTTTTCCTTCACGTAGTTGGGACGGCCCGTCTTGAGGTCGATGCTGGTGGCCCAGGTGATCTTCTTCACGAACGGGAAGGCGTTCTGCAGCTTGCCGTTCTTGGCGTCGATCACATAGAAGAAGCCATTGCGGTCGGCCTTGCCGCCGTAGCGCTTGCCGTCCATGTCGAAGGTGACGAACTCGTTGGCGCCGTCGAAGTCCCAGGAATCGTTAGGCGTATTCTGGTATGCCCACTTGATCTGGCCCGTCTTCGGGTCGAGTGCCACGGTGGACGACGAGTACAGGTTGTCGCCGGGACGCAGGTGGCTGTTCCATGGCGCCGGATTGCCGGTGCCGAAGTAGGCCAGCTTGGTGCTCGGATCGTAGGTGCCGCCCATCCAGGTCGAGGCGCCGCCGGTCTTCCACAGGTCGCCCGGCCAGGTCTTGTTGACGGTGCCGGAAACGCCGTTCTCGATCGCGTTGCCGTCCTTGTCGTAGCGGAAGCCCATATGGCCTTCCACGGTGGGCCGGGTCCACAGCAGTTCGCCCGTCATCGGGTTGCGCGCCTCGACGCGGCCGACAATGCCGAACTCGCCGCCGGAGACGCCCGTCAGCAGCACGCCGTCAGCGATCAGCGGTGCGGCCGTCATCGAGTAGCCGGCCGCGTAGTCGTCGACCTTCTCCTTCCACACCACCTTGCCGGTGTCCTGGTCCAGCGCCACCAGCTGCGCGTCCAGCGTGCCGAAGATGACGAGGTTGCCGAACACGGCGGCGCCGCGGTTGACCACGTCGCAGCAAGGCATGATGGCGTCGGGCAGGCGGTGCTCATACTTCCACAGCTTGGCGCCGGTTTTCAGGTCGATGGCGAAGATGCGCGAATACGACGCGGTAATGAACATCTTGCCGTTGTAGATGATGGGCTGCGATTCCTGGCCGCGCTGCTTTTCGCCGCCGAACGAGAACGACCATGCCGGCACCAGCCCGGCCACGTTCTTGGTATTGATTTGCGTGAGCGTGGAAAAGCGCTGGCCCTCCGAGCCCATGCCGAACGACAGCACGCTGTCGGTGGCCTTGCTGGCATCATTGAGCATGGCCGTGGTGACGTTGGCGCCGTGCGCCATCGTCAGGACGCTCAGGCCGACCAACGATGCGATAATTTTTTTCTGCACAATCTTCTCCTCTGTTCCCGTTTTTCGAATTTAGCTACTGTGTTTTACTGCGTGCTGCTCCGCGCTGTTGAGTACCGCCAGCTCCTCGTCCGTAAACAGGCGCGAGCGGGTCAGGAAGCGCTTACCGGTACCGTTATCGAGCGAGAACATACCGCCGTTCCCGTCCACGACATCGATGATCAACTGCGTGTGTTGCCAGTACTCGAACTGCTCCAGTCCCATGTAAAACGGCGTGCCATCGAGGTTGCCGAGATAGACGTCCGTATCGCTGAGATTGAAGTCTCCGGCGCCATAGCACATCGGCGCGCTGCCGTCGCAGCAGCCGCCCGACTGAAAGAACATCAGCGGACCGTGCTGGCGGCGCAGGCTGGCCAGGAATTCCAGTGCCGCCGGGGTGGCGGTCACGCGGGCGATGGCATTATTCATGGGCTTCCTTTCGC
>JAZJZQ010000786.1:0-1715 GCA_040389625.1 Pseudomonadota bacterium
GCCTAATCTTTGTCGCGGGCAGCGTAAAACTGCTTCTTTGAAACTCCCGCCTGCCGGGCCATCGATTCAATCAGCATGGGACTAAAGGGCGCCTTCGGACAATCCACCGTCACTTTCCTGAACGGGTTTTCCTTGACCCAATTCTCGTGCGACGTCCCGCTTTGGTCCCTGAACGTGAAGCCCAGATTCTTGAGAATCTTCTTCACTTCCTTGCACGTGAGCGGAGGATAGATGCTGCTCAAGATTAAGCAGGAGCAAGGGGGACCGTTTCCCGGAAGGACTGCGAGTGGCCATTCTCTGCGCCCAATGTACGCGCACGCAACAGCGCTACCCAATACTTCAGCCAGTACTTGATGGGCGCCCGACGCGCCAGCAGGTAGTCGGCATGCGCACGGTCCTGCCCGCCCAAGGCGTCCTTCACGTATTCCCTGATCTGGACATCCAGGCTCGCCTTCGCCTCATCAAAGGATGCAGCTTGTGCCGCGAGCGAGAACTCCAGATTAATCAACGTCCACTGGCCATCGCGCTGCTCTCCATACATTCTGAGCAGCAGGCGTTTGGGGTTCATATTGACTCTCCAATTGTGATAACGCCCATAATCCGTCTCTAATTGAGACGGTACGCCTTTCATTCTACACGGCGTGGGCTGGCCACATCGCGCCATCAGCAGGCCAGCTGCGCGAAGACAAACCCGGCCCCGTAAACGTCAAACCCGCTGCCCTGCATCACCGGTTAAAGTCATGCAGGCACAGCGGGCCGGATCCGCGCGCCGGCCGGCGCGCGAAGTCATGCTACGGCGATTACGCCTCGCGCGACGCCTTCTTGCGCTCGTGCTCTTTCAGGAAGCGCTTGCGCAGACGGATCGATTTCGGGGTGATCTCGACCAGCTCGTCGTCGTCGATGAATTCCACCGCGTATTCGAGCGACATCTGGATCGGCGGCACCAGGCGCACCGCTTCGTCGGTACCGGACGAACGCACGTTGGTCAGCTGCTTGCCCTTGATCGGGTTGACCACCAGGTCGTTGTCACGCGAGTGGATACCGATGATCATGCCTTCGTACACGGGGTCGTTGTGGACCACGAACATGCGGCCGCGATCCTGTAGTTTCCAGATCGCGTAGGCCACGGCGGCGCCGTCGTCCTGCGAGATCAGCACGCCGTTGCGACGGCCGCCCAGTTCGCCCTTGGTGTTGTCCACCGGTGCGTACTCGTCGAAGATGTGCGACATCAGGCCGGTACCGCGGGTCAGGGTCATGAACTCGGACTGGAAGCCGATCAGGCCACGGGCCGGGATGCGGTATTCCAGGCGCACGCGGCCCTTGGCATCCGATTCCATGTTCTGCAGGTCGCCACGACGACGGCCCAGTTCTTCCATCACGCCGCCCTGGTTCGCTTCTTCCACGTCCACGGTCAGCAGTTCGAACGGCTCCTGGCGCACGCCGTCGACCATCTTGAACACCACGCGCGGACGCGATACGGCCAGCTCGAAGCCTTCGCGGCGCATGTTTTCGATCAGGATGGTCAGGTGCAGTTCGCCGCGGCCCGACACTTCAAAGATGGTGTCGTCGTCGGTCGGCGCCACGCGCAGGGCCACGTTGGCCTTCAGTTCTTTTTCCAGGCGGTCACGCAGCTGGCGGCTGGTGACGAACTTGCCTTCGCGGCCGGCCAGCGGCGAGTTGTTGACCATGAAGTTCATGGTCAGGGTAGGCTCGTC
>JAZJZQ010000787.1:0-7358 GCA_040389625.1 Pseudomonadota bacterium
GTTTTCTGCTAACATGTGAACATCTATTCATATGTTTGCCATGAAATCCTACGCCGAATCCGATCCTGCCATCGCGCAGTTGGCTGACCTGTTCCACTTGCTGGGCGATCAGACCCGCTTGCGCATCGTGCTCGCTTGCCTGACGACGCCGGTGGCCGTGAGCGGCATCGCCGCTTCGCTGCAACTGAGCAGCTCGCTCGTCAGCCACCACCTGCGCCTGCTGCGCGCGGCCCGTATCGTCAAGTCGGAACGCCATGGCAAACAAGTGTTCTACACCGCCGCCGATGCCCACATCAGCGACGTCCTGTGCGATATGCTGGAACATGTCGCCGAACCTTCTACCGGGAATGAAGCATGAGCCGCCACCACGATCACCACGGGCATGACCATGCTCACGATGACCACCACCACGCACCTGCCGCCAAGGCCACATCGTGCGGCCACGACCATGGCCACGGTCACGGCCACCATCACCACCACGGCGACCCGACCACCCACGGCCGCGCCTTCGCCATCGCCATCGCGCTCAACAGCGTGTTCGTGGCGATCGAATTCATCTACGGCTTCGTCGCCAATTCGACGGCGCTGATGGCCGATGCCGGCCACAACCTGTCGGACGTGCTGGGCCTGATGCTGGCCTGGGTGGCCGCCATCCTGGCCAAGCGGCTGCCGGACGGCCGCTACACCTACGGCATGCGCAGCAGCTCGATGCTGGCCGCGCTGTTCAATTCCATGTTGCTGATGCTGGCCTGCGGCGCCATCGCGTGGGAGGCCTTGCAGCAGTTGCTGCATCCGTCCCCCGTGGCGGGGCTGACGGTGTCGGTGGTGGCGGCGGTGGGGATCGCCGTCAACGGTTTCTCGGCCTGGCTGTTCATGGCCGGCAGCAAGGACGACATCAACATCCGCGGCGCCTACCTGCACATGGCGGCCGATGCAGCCATCTCGCTGGGCGTGCTGCTGGCCGGCCTGGCCGTGATGTACACGGGCTGGACCTGGCTCGATCCGCTGGTCAGTATTTCCATCGTGGCCATCATTGCGTGGAGCACGTGGTCGCTGCTGAAGGTATCGCTGCGCATGATGATGGCGGCCGTGCCCGACGGCGTGAACCATGGCGAAGTGGAGCAGTTCCTGCGCGCACGCGAAGGCGTGAGCGACGTGCATGACCTGCACATCTGGGCCATGAGCACCACCGAGACGGCCCTGACGGTGCACCTGGTCATGCCGGCCGGTTATCCGGGCGACGTGGCGATGGATGCCATTACCGACCAGCTCAAGCACGACTATTCGATCCACCACTGCACGCTGCAAATCGAACAGGGCACCACCACCCATGCCTGCAGCTTGCATGGCGAGGGGCAGGCTGCAGGCATGGGCCAGGCAGCCGAGCATGCGCATGACCATGAACATGAACATGACCACGACCACGAGCATGGCCAAGAACACGAACACGGCCACAAGCACTAACCAAGGTGCGGTGACCGCAAAAGGCTGAACCTCGTTCCTGACCGGCGGGCGCCGGCGCGGCGCCCGCCCCTTCCTCAGTCCGCCAGATTGGCGTACAGCGGCGTACTCAGGTAGCGTTCGCCGAACGACGGCACGATGGTCACGATCATCTTGCCCGCATTTTCCGGCCGCTGGGCTACCTGGATGGCGGCCCACAGCGCGGCACCGGACGAAATCCCCACCAGCAACCCTTCCTGCCGGGCCGCTTCGCGCGCCGTGGCGAAGGCGTTGTCGTTGCTGACGCAGATAACTTCGTCGTAGATCTTGGTGTTCAGCACGCCCGGCACGAAACCGGCGCCTATGCCCTGGATCGGGTGCGGACCCTTGGTGCCCTTCGACAGCATGGGCGACGCTTCCGGCTCCACGGCGATGCACTGGAATCCCGGTTTGCGCGCCTTGATCACTTCGCCCACACCGGTGATGGTGCCGCCCGTGCCCACACCGGCCACCAGGATGTCGACCTGGCCATCCGTGTCGCGCCAGATTTCCTCGGCCGTCGTGCGGCGGTGCACGTCGGGATTGGCGGGGTTGTTGAATTGCTGCGGCATCAGGCAACGCGGGTCGGCCTCGCACATTTCCTCGGCCTTGCGGATGGCGCCCAGCATGCCTTCGGCGCCCGGCGTGAGCACCAGGTCGGCGCCGTAGGCGCGCAGCAGCATGCGCCGCTCGCGGCTCATGGTGTCGGGCATGACGAGCGTGCAGCGGTAGCCGCGCGCGGCGCATACCATGGCCAGCGCGATGCCCGTGTTGCCGCTGGTGGGCTCGACGATGATGGTGTCGGGCCGGATCTGGCCGGCCGCCTCGGCCGCCTCGATCATGGCCAGGCCGATGCGGTCTTTCACGCTGTGGGCCGGGTTGGCATATTCCAGCTTGGCCAGGATCTGGGCCCCGGCGCCGGCGCCCATGCGGTTCAGGCGTACCAGCGGGGTGTTGCCGATCAATTCAGTGACGTCGTTGGCGATCTTCATACTTGTTCTCCGCAGGTTGGAATCGAAAGAATAGTCTACCGCTTTTTACCGGGGCGGGAGCGGCGCCCGCACGAGCCCGGCCTTATTTCACGTCGACCAGTTCCACTTCGAACAGCAAGGCGGAGTTGGGCGGAATGTCGCCGCCCGGCGCGCCGCGCGAACCGTAGGCCAGCTCGCTGGGGATGATCAGGGTACGCTTGCCGCCCACCTTCATGCCCTGCACGCCCTGGTCCCAGCCCTTGATGACCTTGCCCGCGCCGAGCGGGAATTCCAGTGGCTCACGGCCAGGATCGCGCGAGGAATCGAATTTCTTGCCACGGAAATTGCGCGCCAGCGGACGGTATAGCCAGCCCGTGTAATGGACCCGCACGGTGTTGCCGGCCATGGCTTCCTTGCCGTGGCCGACCTTGGTGTCGGTGACGATCAGCTGTTCGGCCAGGGGGCCGGGGCTGGCCGAACCGGGCACCACGGCCGCCGGGGCCGGCGCGGCGGCGGGCGCATCGGCGGCCGGCGTGCTGGCGGATGAGGCCTGAACGGGCGCCTGGTCCTGGGCCAGGGCCGGCAAGGCGGCCATGCCGCAGAAAGCGAGAGTGAGGAAACGACGCATCATGTTGTATTCTTTCGGTCAGAGTTGGACTTGGCCGCTTGCCATCGCCGCAAGGCAGCAAGCCGGCGCGGCACAATCATAGCAAAACCTGCCATTTATGCACGACGATACGGCACCACACAAGCTCTTTTTCGCCCTCTGGCCCGACGCGGCCGAGCGGGATGCGCTCGCCCCGTGGCAATCACTGGTGCGGGGACGGCCCGTGGTGACGGCCAATCTGCACCTGACGCTGGCCTTCCTGGGCTGGCAGCCGGGCGCCGCCGTGGCGCCGCTGCTGGCCATCCTGGACGGGCTGCATGTGCCGCCGCTGCAGCTGGAGTTCGATATGCTGGGCTACTTCAGCGGCCAGCGCATCGCCTGGGCCGGCATGCGCGCCGCGCCGCAGGCGCTGCTGGCGTTGCAGGAGGAATTGATCACCGCGCTGGACGGGGCCGGTTTCCGGGCCGACAGCCACGGCCCGTTCCGCCCCCACGTGACGCTGGCGCGCCATGCCCAGCCGCCGGACGCGGCGATCACAGCGCCCGTGCAGTGGCGCCAGGCCCAGGTGGCGCTGATGCAGTCCGGCACGCCCGACGGCGTGTACCGCGTGCTGCGCGCCAGGCGGCGCTGAGCACAACGCAGCACCTGATGGCGCAAGCAGGAATGGCCGCGTCACCGCTCACATGGCGCACGCTACGTAGCCGACAGTGCCAGGGGCACAGCCGGGCTCAGGCCGCCGCTGGCACCGCTGGCGCGTCACCTGGCGGTTCGGCCGCCTCGGGCGCCACCGTCACGCTGTCGGCCAGCTTGCGCAGCATATGGCCGGCCGCCACCATGCCGAAGCTGGCCGTGACCACCATGGCCGAGCCGAAGCCGGCGCAGTTCAAGCCCGTCACGCCGCCCCGGTCGTCGCCGTCCACGGCGCACGCTTCGCCCGTTTCGGGGAACTTGAGCGGCTCCATCGAGAACACGGCATCCACATTGAACTTGTTCTTGGTGCCGCGCGGGAAGCCGTACTGGTTGCGCATCAGCTTGCGCACGCGCTTGAGCAACGGTTCCTGCTCCGTACGGGCCAGGTCGCGCACCTGGATCTGGGTCGGGTCGGTCTGGCCGCCGGCGCTGCCTATCATCACCAGCGGAATGGCATGGGCGCGGCAGTAGGCCAGCAGGGCCGCCTTGGCCTTGGCGCTGTCGATGGCGTCGAGCACAAAGTCGTAGCCGCGGCCCCCTATCATCTGGTCCAGGTTGTCCGGGGTGATGAAGTCTTCCACCTGGTGCACCTGGCAGTAGGGATTGATCTGGGCGATGCGCTCGGCCAGGGCCGTCACCTTGGCCTGGCCGATCGTGCCGGAGAGGGCCTGGATCTGGCGGTTGATGTTCGACTCGGCCACGTTGTCCAGGTCGATCAGGGTGAGCTGGCCGATGGCGCTGCGCGCCAGCGCTTCCACCGCCCACGAGCCCACCCCGCCCACCCCGATCACGCAGATGTGGGCGCTGCGGAAGCGGGCCAGCGCGGCGTCCCCGTACAGGCGGGCGATACCGCCGAAGCGGCGCTCGAAATCGACCTCGTCGCCAATAATTGGCATGCTATTGATATCGGTACTGTTCATCCCGCCATTTTAACGGACGCGCTGGCAAAAATATTTTAGAATGCTTTAGTTGGCAGCCAGTCAACTCCTGCCGACCTCCCTCCACGCGCTTTTTCCGAGACCATCCATGAGCAATTCCCTGATCGATACCGCGCCCGATTTCAACCAACCGATCGCTGTCCTCAAACACTGCCACGATCGCATCCGCAAGCAACTGCAAACCCTGCAGAACCTGCTGGGCCACCTGCCCCAGCATGGCGCCGACACGGCGGCCCAGAAGGCGGCCCAGGCCGTGCTGAAGTATTTCGACCACGCCGCCCACATGCACCACGCCGACGAAGAGCAGGACTTGATGCCCATGCTGCAGGCCACCGCGCGCGGCGCCGACGCCGCCCTGCTGGCGGCCGTGGTGCCCGGCATCCTGGCCGATCACGAGCGCATGGATGGGGAATGGGCTATACTAAAAGCACAACTTGACAAGATTGCCAACGGTCTGGATACGGCCCTGTCCGTGCAGGACGTGACCCGTTTCAGCGAAGCCTACGCGGCCCACATGCTGACGGAAGAAAACCAGATCGCGCCCATGGCCAAACGCCTGTTCACGGACGAACAGATGGAATTGCTGGGCCAGGCGATGCAGCGCCGGCGCGGCATCGTGCCCACCAGCGCGCAGACGCTGGCCGACCTGCGGCTCGATTACGGCCTGGCCAGCCTGAGCGAAGAGGACGTGCTGGACAACCCGATTGCGCAGTTTTCCAAGTGGTTCGACGAAGCGCTCAACGCCCAGGTCAACGAACCGAACGCGATGAGCGTGTCGACGGTCGATGCGGACGGCAAGCCGACGTCGCGCATCGTGCTCATCAAGCAGTACGATGAGCGCGGCTTTACGTGGTACACCAACTACGACAGCCAGAAGGGCCAGCAGCTGGCCGCCAATCCGAACGCGGCGCTGCTGTTCTTCTGGAGCGAGGTGGAGCGCCAGGTGCGCATCGAAGGCCGGGTGGAGAAAACGTCGCCCGAGGAAAGCGACAAGTATTTCTACAGCCGGCCCGTCAAGAGCCAGCTGGCCGCGCTGGCCTCGCAGCAGAGCGCGCCCATCGGCAGCCGGGCGCAGATGGAGGAAAACTATGAAGCCGTGGCCCAGGCCCAAGGCGAGCAGCCCAAGCGTCCCGATTACTGGGGCGGCTACCGCCTGGTGCCGGAGCGCATCGAGTTCTGGCAAGGCCGCCGCTCGCGCTTCCACGACCGCATCGTCTACGTGCGCCAGCCCGACGGCACCTGGCTGAAGCAGCGCCTGCAGCCCTGATCCCGCCCCCGGCGGGGGACTGCGCACTGCGGGCCGGCAAGTCGGACTGACCTTGTTTCTGAACCTGGGGCGGCGGTGCCGTCCCTCACCCGGAGGCTATCGTGTTCCTGCAAAACCGACTCAGCAGCTGGATCGCCGCGATCCGCCAGCAAATCGCCCTGCCCTTGCGCATCGAACTGTGGAACGGGCAGCGCATCGACTTTTCCCCCGACGCGCCGCGGGTGACGATACGCCTGCCGCGCGCCTCGGCCGCCCGCTACCTGCTCACGCCGTCCCTGTCCAACCTGGGCACGGCCTATGTGGAAGGGGCGATCGAGGTCAAGGGCAAGGCGCGCGACATGATCGCCGTCGTCAACGCCCTGGCCCGCACCACCCTCAAGGCGGAAGGCAAGTTCGCCCGCATCGTGCGCAGCATGCGCCACGACCGCGACAAGGATGCCCAGGCCATCCGCTACCACTACGACGTGTCCAACGAGTTCTACCAGCAGTTCCTGGACCCCAACCTGGTCTATTCCTGCGCCTATTTCGAAACGGGCGAGGAAGACCTGGCCACGGCCCAGCTCAAGAAGATCGACCACATCCTGGCCAAGATCGCGCTGCAGCCGGGCCAGCGCCTGCTCGACATCGGCTGCGGCTGGGGCGCCCTCGTGATCCGGGCGGCGCAGCGCTACGGCGCCCGCTGCGTCGGCATCACGCTGTCAGAAAACCAGTACGCGCTGGCGCGCGAGCGGGTGCGGGCGGCGGGGCTGGAACACCTGGTCGACATCCGGCTGCAGGACTACCGCGACGTGGTGGGCCAGTTCGACCGCATCACCAGCGTGGGCATGTTCGAGCATGTGGGCGTGCGCCACTTGCCGGCCTATTTCGCCACCATCCGCGCCCTGCTGGCCGACGACGGCCTGGCCATGAACCACGGCATCACCAGCACCGATCCCGACAACGGCGAGACGCCCTACGGCGGCGGCGAATTCATCCAGAAATACGTGTTCCCGCATGGCGAACTGGCGCACCTGGGCCAGGTGCTCAAGGCCATGCAGCAGGGCCAGCTGGAGGCCTACGACGTGGAGAACCTGCGCCGCCATTACGCCCGCACCTGCGCCCTGTGGACGGAAAATTTCGAGGCCCGCGCCGAACGGGTGCGGGCCCTGGGCGGCGACAAGCGCTTCCGCATCTGGCACGTGTACCTGGCCGGCTGCAGCTATGCCTTCGAACAGGATTTGATCAGCCTGTACCAGATTGTGTGCGGCAAGGCGGGCCGCTCCGCGGCGGCCCTGCCGTGGTCGCGCCGCTACATGTATGGGGCGCCGTCCGCCGTTCAGCCCGCATTGGGCGCGGCGCCGGCCGCCACTGTCCTGAGCGCGTCGTAGACCTGGTCCAGGATGGGCTCCAGCCGGGCCGCCGCGGCC
>JAZJZQ010000787.1:7458-18480 GCA_040389625.1 Pseudomonadota bacterium
CCTGAGCGCGTCGTAGACCTGGTCCAGGATGGGCTCCAGCCGGGCCGCCGCGGCCAGGGCCGGGGCCATGCTTGTACCGGTGCCTGTGCCGGCGCCGGTGCCTGGGCTGGCGCCTGTTCCGGCGTCACTACCGCTGGCGCCACCGCCCGCCCGCAGGCTGGCCGACAGCTGCTCGGCCGCTGCCAGCGCCCGCGCCGCGCCAAAATTGACCAGCACACCTTTCAGGCTGTGCACGGCCCGTGCGCTGCGCTCGGCGTCGCCGGCCGCCAGTGCCGCCGTCAGCTCCTGCCACAGCAGGGGACCGTCGGCCAGGAACAGCACGGCCAGTTCCTGCAGCAGGTCGGCGTCGCCATCGAGCCGCTGCAGGGCGGCGCGCCAGTCCAGCACCAGTTGCGCCGGCTGCGGCCGGTAGCGGGCCAGCATCCCGGCCAGGGCCGCGCTGTCGACCGGCTTGGCCAGGTAATCGTCCATGCCCGCCTCCAGGCAGCGTTCGCGGTCGCCCGCCATGGCGCGCGCCGTCATGGCGATGATGGGTACGTGGCCACCCCGGTTCAGCTCGCGGTGGCGGAGCTGGCGCGTGGCGGCCAGCCCGTCCAGGCCCGGCATCTGCACATCCATCAAGATCAGGTCGTAGGTTTCGCGCGCCGTGCGTTCGAGCACGGTCAGGCCATTGTCGGCCAGCGTCACGCGGTGGCCCAGCTTTTCCAGCAGCCGCAGGGCCAGCCGCTGGTTGACGGGATTGTCCTCGGCCAGCAGCACGCGCAGGCCGTCGCCGTCCGGCCCGGCCACGGGCGGCGGCTCGGGATCGGCCCCTAACGGGTCGGGCCGCGGCACCTGCACCCGCGGCGGTGGCAGCGGCGCCACCAGCGCCACGCCCGTGTGCTTGAGCGGCACGGTGAAGCTGAAGGTGCTGCCCTGTCCCGGCACGCTGTCCACCTCCAGCTGGCCCTGCATCAAAATCACGAGGCGGCGGCAGATAGCCAGGCCCAGGCCCGTACCGCCGTACTGGCGCGTGGTGGAACCGTCCACCTGGGCGAACGCTTCGAAGATCATGGCCTGCTTTTCCGGCGCCACGCCAATGCCTGTGTCGCGCACGGCGAAGCGGATCTCGCTGCGGTCGTCCAGCTCGCGCGCGACGGACAGGGCCACCGTCACGCTGCCGTCGGCCGTAAACTTGATGGCATTGCCCACCAGGTTGATGAGCACCTGGCGCAGCCGGCCCGGATCACCCTTGACGATGCGCGGCAGTTCGGGCGGCAGCTCGCAGTCCAGCGCCAGCCCCTTCTGGCGCGCCCGCAAGCCCATGGCGCGCACCGTGTCGGCCACCAGCTGGCGCAGGTCGAACGGCACTTCCTCGATGTCGAGCTTGCCCGCCTCGATCTTGGAAAAGTCCAGGATGTCGTCCACGATGTGCAGCAGGGCGTGGGCCGACGCTTGCACCAGCGCCAGGTCGGCCCGCTGCGCGGGTGTGAGGTCCGACTCCAGCACCAGTTCCGTCATGCCCAGGATGCCGTTCATGGGAGTGCGGATCTCATGGCTCATGTTGGCCAGGAATTCGCTCTTGGCCCGGCTGGCCGCCTCGGCCGACTCCACGGCCCGCTGCATGGCCTGGCGCGCGGCGCGCTGCTCGCTGATGTCGATGAAGTAGCCCAGCATGTAGGCCTGGTCGCCGCTGCGGATCACGTTGCGGCTGACCAGCACGTCCACCGGCGGGTCGAAGCCGGCCAGGCGGCGCTCGCTGGTGACCATGCGTCCGCTGTTCCACGCCTGTTCATCCTCCGCCCGGGTCAGCTCGGCCCAGCGGGGCGAGGCGAAGTCGTCCACCATGCGGCCCAGGATTTCCACCCGCGAGCGCTGGGTCAGCTCCTCGAAGCGGCGGTTAAAGCGCAGGAAGCGCCCTTCCCGGTCCTTGAGGAAGATGGGGATGGGCAGCTGGTCGAGGATCTGCTCCGTCAGCGCCTGCTGGCCGCCGGCCTGCTCGGCCTCGCGCTGGGCGTCCAGGTCGAGCGCGCGGCGCGCGGCCCGCTTGTCGCGCCAGGTGCCCACGTTGCCGCGCTGCTGGCGGTTTTCCTTGCGCAGCAGGGCGTTGGCCAGGCGCAGCTGTTCGGCCTCCGCTTCCAGCTCGCGCAGGCGCGGTTCGATGCCGGGGTCGGCCCGCTCGGCCTGGGCGATCAGGGTCAGCAAGCCGTTGGCCAGCGTGGTCTCGCCGATGGCCCGCAGGTCGGCCAGGCGCTGCTGCATTTCCCCGTCGTCGGCCGCGTTCAGGGCGCGCCGTACCAGCTGGACCAGGCGTTCGTATTGCATGGACGCCGCCGGCTCAGGCCGGCTTCCTTTCGTCGCGGTAGCGGGCGCGGATCTCCTCCACCTCGCGCCAGCGCCGCAGCAGCGCTTGCACACACTGCGGGTCGAAGTGGGTGGCGCAGTTGTCTTCCAGGTGCTGGCGCGCCGCCGCCATGGTCCAGGCCTGCTTGTAGGGGCGCACGCTGGTGAGGGCGTCGAACACGTCGGCCACGGCCACGATGCGGCCCACCAGCGGAATCGCCTCGCCGGCCAGGCCGTTGGGATAGCCGGCGCCGTCGTAGCGCTCGTGGTGGCTGAGGGCGATCTGGGCCGCCAGCTGCAGCATGGGCGCCTGGCAATCCTTGAGGATCTGGTAGCCGATCACGGCATGCTGGCGCATGATGGTCATTTCGTCCGGATCGAGCCGGCCCGGCTTGAGCAGGATGTGGTCGGGCGTGCCCACCTTGCCGATGTCGTGCATGGGGGCCGCGTTGAGGATGTCTTGCTGCTGCTCCAGCGGCAGGCCCAGCTCGGCCGCGATCAGGCACGAATAGCGGGCCATGCGCTGGATGTGGGCACCCGTCTCCGGGTCGCGGTATTCGGAGGCGCGGCACAGCAGCAAGATGGTTTCCTGCTCGCGCGCGCGCAATTCGGCCGTGGCCTTGCTCACTTCCTCGGCCAGCCAGCTGGCCCGGTGCTGCAGGCTCACGGTGGCGCGCCGCAGCGCCAGCATGTTGCGGGTGCGGGCCAGGAACTCGACCTTGTCGATGGGCTTGATGAGGAAATCGCTGGCGCCGTTCTCCAGCGCCCGGTGCCGCACTTCCACGTCCATGCTGGCCGTGACCATCAGCACGGGCGGGCGCTCGCCGGGCGGCGCGGCCAGGCCGGCGATCAGTTCCAGCCCGTTCAGGTCGGGCATCATGTAGTCGACGATGAGCAGGTCATAGGGGTTGCTGTTGCACCAGGCCAGCGCCTCGCGGGCCGACTGGAAGGTGACGGTGGCCACGCCGTCCAGCTTGTCGATCAGGCGCGACATGAGCACCAGATTGATGTGGGTATCGTCGACGATGACTACCTTCATGCCGGCTCCGCTGTGAGGGGGTTACTTGAGGCGCTCGCCATAGGTCTTGCGGAACTTGGCCACCTTGGGCGCCACCACGAAGGCGCAATAGCCTTGCAGCGGATGTTGGCGGAAGTAGTCCTGGTGGTAGTCCTCGGCCTGGTAGTAGGGCTGGGCCGGCGACAGTTCCGTCACGATGGGCGCATCCCACACGTGGGCCATGGCCGCGATCACCTGGCGCGCCGTCGCTTCCTGCTGCGGCGACTGGTAGTAGATCACGGAGCGGTACTGGGTGCCCACGTCATTGCCCTGGCGGTTCAGCGTGGTGGGGTCGTGGATGGTGAAGAAGATTTCCAGCAGGTCGCGGTAGGTGATCACGGCCGGGTCGAATTCCACCTTCACCACTTCCGCATGGCCCGTGGTGCCGCTGCACACCTGCTCGTAGGTGGGATCGGGCTGGGCGCCGCCCGTGTAGCCGGACTCCACGCGCAGCACGCCGCGCACCTCCAGGTACACCGCTTCCAGGCACCAGAAACATCCCCCTCCCAGCACCGCCGTTTCCGTCGCGGTGGCCGCCCCCGTATTGCTCGTCATGACATCCCCTGCTCGTCGGCTGTTCGATGAGACTCACTGTAACGCAAACGGCGGGGCCGCGCACCTATTACAGGAAATGGCGCGATTCCGCTGGCCCCTGTGATTCTTTGGCATAATGACGGAAAGACACAGGCTTTCTATGAATACTCGCTCCCCGCGCGCCCCGGCGCCCACGTTCGACACCGGTCACTTCCGCCAGGCGCTGGGCCAGTTCGCCACCGGCGTCACCGTCATCACCACCCGGCTGGCCGACGGCTCGTTCCGTGGCCTGACGGCCAGTTCCTTCAACTCCGTCTCGCTGGCGCCGCCGCTGGTGCTGTGGAGCCTGGGCACGGCCGCCAACAGCATGCCCATCTTCAGCGGCAATTCCCACTACGTCATCAACGTGCTGGCGGCCGACCAGGCCCACCTGGCCAAGCTGTTCTCCACCCGCGGCGACTATCCGTGGGACTCGGTGCCGTACGAGCTGTCGCGCACGGGACAGCCCATCCTCACTGGCGCCTGCGCGTGGTTTGAGTGCCACAACCGCAGCCGTTATCCGGAAGGCGACCATGTGATCTTCGTGGGCGAAGTGGAGCATTGCGAACTGACGCCGCGCGCCCCGCTCATCTTCCACGGCGGCCAGTTCCGCAGCCTGGCCTGAGACGGACCGGGCCCACACCGGATTCTCCCAGCTTACGCCGGCACGCGCCGCAGCCCGCCAGATAAAAAGAACCCCGCCAGTTGCGCCGCAGCTGGCGGGGTTCAGTCCATCCGGGGCGGGTGCGCCCGGTCGCCCGGGCAGGCCGGACGCCGCCGGCGCAATGCGCTAGCGGTTCAGCCTGGCCTGGAAGAAGTCGCGCGTGGCGCGCATGCAGAACGGGGCCACCAGGCCCGCGTGGTAGCTGTCGCGCACGGCCTGGTCGCCCGACAGCCGGCCCAGCAGCGACTTGGCGGTCTGGAATGCCAGCCGGGTGGTGCCGTAGGCGTCGACCAGGTTACCGCTTTCGAGATCGAGCAGCGTCAGGCTGGACGGCGGCACGCCATGGGCCGCGAAGTAGTCGGCCGTGGCGCTGGCGTTCTGGAACGGCACCAGCGGATCCTGGGCTCCGCCGCACAGCAGCATGGGCACGGCCGGCGTGTAACTGCGCAAGTCGTTTTTCACCAGCCACTTGCGCAGCGTGTGCGTCGGCGCGCAGTTGAGCGGGTCGGCGCTGCTGGCGCCGCACGGGTGGCTGGCCACGTCGGCCAGATAGCCGTCGCGGTAGCTGGTCTTGATCAGGTTGCCGGCCCCGAAGAAGCTGGCATAGCCGTCCGCCTGCGGCAGCGAATCCTTGGCGAACAGCACGTCGTTGGGCAGGCGGCCCGCCGCCACCAGCTCGCCCAGGCTGGCGGTGCCGGGCAGCAGGTCGGCGATGCCGGCCGCGTAAGGCGCTTCATAGATGTCGCTGGTGCTCGTGTACAGGCCGGCGTTGGCGTGCTGGCCGGCATTGATCAGCATGGGCAGGAAACCGCTGGACCCTTGCGTGGGCTTGCCGCCGAAGATGGCGTCGCCGAACTGGGCCAGCGCGTACGGTCCCGACATGGGGGCGGCGGCCATCACCGCGAATTCGCCGGCGTACCCCGTCTGCATGGCGCGCTGGGTGGCCAGGGCCACGTAGCCGCCTTGCGAGTAGCCGGTCAGCACCAGCTGGTCGGCCGGATGGGCGCCGATGATGGCGAACACCTTGCGCGCGGCCCGCAGGCCATCGACCATGTCGCTCGCTTGCTGGCCGGCATCCAGGTAGGCATGGTAGGGCAGCGTGGAGCCGGCGTAGCCCGCGTAGTCGGGCGCCACCACGATGTAGCCCTGGGCCGCGTACATGGCCGCCACCAGGCGCGGCTCCGTGGCCGACAGGTCGCTCATGTCGTTGCGCTTGAGCACGGAGGTGCCGTGGGCGTACAGCAGCACGGGACGGTTACCCTGGCAGGCGCTGTCGGTACCGGACGGCACCATGATGGCGGTGGCCGCGTCCGTGTCTTCGCCGGCGCTGCCCACCGTGTGGTATTTGAGCGTGAAGGTGGTGATGGCGCAAGTCGGATTGCCGGTGATGGTGCTGCTGCCCTTCTGGGCCGCTTCCAGCAGCTGGCTCAGCGCGGCCGGCTGCAGCGTGGTGACGCTGGCGCCGTTGACGGTGACAGGCACCACGGCCGCGCTGCCGATCAGGGTGCCGCGCAAGCTGACGGGCGGCGTCACGATGACACCATCGCCGGCAGCCTGGCCACTGCCGCCACCGCCGCCGCCGCAGGCCGTCAGCAGGGCCAGCAACAGCGCCGGCAGGGCGGCATGGGTAAGGCCGGTGCGGACACGGCGGACAGGACGGACAGCGGGCGAAGTCGGGTGGCGCATGGCACTCCTAGCTAGGGTCGGGACGGCCGGGCGTCCATTATATGTCGGCCGGCAACGTCCAGCAGCATAGCAGAAAGGCAAAATTAACGCCCTGACATCCTGAAAAATTCCCGCGCCGCCATCAGGCAGTACTGGGCCACCAGCCGGCCGTGGTAATTGTCCAGCACCGCCTTGTGGGGATCGCGGTCGTGGGCGGCCGCGTCGGCCCGCGTCCGTTCGACGGCCTGGGCGAAACCGTTGCGGATGTCCTGGTAGGCGTCGGGCGCGGCCGCCTCCAGGTCCAGCAGCTGGGGCGCCACGCCGTGGGCGGCGAAATAGTCGTGGGCGGCGCTGGCGTTGGCAAACGGCACCACCGGGTCGTGCTGGCCGCCGCACAGCAGCAGCGGCGTACGGGGCTGGTAGCTGCGCAAGTCGTTCTTCTGCAGCCACTGGCGCAGCCGGTTGGCACTGCGGCAGGCCAGCGGCTGGGCCGGGTCGGTGCCGCAGGGGTGGGCCGCCACGTCCTGCAGGTAAGCCTTGCGGTAGCTGGTGCGCACCAGGTTGCTGTCGGCGAAATGGGTGGACGCGCCCTCCCCCTGCGGCTGGGCGTCGCCGGCGAACAGGGCGCCGGCCGGCAGCTTGCCGGCCTTGATCAGGTCGTCCATGCGCTGGGTGGCCGGCAGCACCGTCTCGATACCGTCCGCATACGGTTCCTCGTACAGCTCGGCCGGCGAAGTGTAGAGCGTGGCGCCGGACTTCTGCCCGGCCGTCGTCAGCAGCGGCAGGTAGGCCGTGATGCCCACGTTGGGACGGCCGCTGAAGATGTCGTCGGCCATCTGCAACAGCGCGTAGGGGCCCGACAGGCCGGCCGTGGCCGTGACCTGGAATTCGCTGCCGTAGCGGTCCTGCATGGCGCGCTGGGTGGCCAGGGCCACGAAGCCGCCCTGCGAATAGCCGGTCACGAACAGCTTGGACGAGGGCTGCATGCCCAGCCGCGGCAAGGCGGCGCGGGCCGCGCGCAGGGCGTCGGCCATGTCGCCGGCCTGCTGTTCCGCGTTCAGGTAGGGGTGGTAAGGCAGGGACGAGGTGCCATAGCCGGCATAGTCGGGCGCCACCACGATGTAACCCTGGGCCACGAACATGGCGGCCACCAGGCGCGCCTCGCCGTTCAGGCGGGCCATGCTGAAATTGCGGTCGAGCACCGTGCCGTGGGCATACAGCAGCACGGGACGGGGCCCCATGCAGCGCAGGTCGTCGCCGCCGGGCAGCATGAGCACGCCGCCCGTGTCGGTGGCCTCGCCGCGGCCGCCACCGGTTTCGTAGCGCATCTTGTAGACGGTGATGCTGCACAGCGGTTCGCCGGCGATGGCCATCAGCACTCCGCCCTGGGCCCGCTTGAGGACGGTGCTCAGGGTGGCCGGCTCCAGGGTGTCCACGCTGGCGCCACCGCCCACGGGGATGGGCACCAGGGTGGGACCGTCGAGCAAGGTGCCCGCTGGCGGCGCGGGGGGCGCCGCCGCCGTGCCGGGCGCGCCATCGGCGGCCGCGACCAGGCCGGCCGCCAGGGCCAGCGCCGCCACGGCGGCACGCAACACGGTGGTGAGCGGGACGATGGGGAACGTGCACATGGCGGCCTCCTGTGATGTCAGGCGCGCCGTGGCCGTTCGTGTCAAAACAACAAGGTCGACGGGCTTGGAATCAAGCGCGCAGGAACCTCTCAACAATACCAGAAGATCCGAATGCTGCGCGCCGCAATCGATCATTTACCCCCAGCCAGCGCAACTCTTGTGGCGGCGCTTCGACCAGGATCAAATCGGCGCCGCTCAGGTCCAGCTGGCGCAGGGCCGCGTACAGGCCATAGGCATAGCCCACCGGTTCGGCCGGCAGGCGCACGCAGGGCCCGGCGCCGGCCGCGACCGAGCAGGCGACCAGGGCCACCTTGCGGCCCAGCCCTTCGAGCCTGGCCAGCGTGGCCGGCAGCGCGTCCGGCGCCAGCATGGCCACCGGGGTGTAGGGCGCGTAGTGCGACTCGAGCGTGCCGGAGGCGCGCGGCGCGCTGTGGTCGGGCAAGCCCGGCTGCTGGCCGATGACGTCGGCGATCTGCTGGGCGCTGATGTGGCCGGGCCGCAGCAGCACGGGGCCGTGGCTGGCCAGGCGCGACAGGTCGACGATGGTCGATTCGATGCCGACCTCGCTGGGCCCGCCATCGAGCACGGCAGCCAGCAGCGGCTCGGCGCCGAACTCGTCGCGTACGTGCTGGGCCGTGGTGGGGCTGACCTGGCCGAACTTGTTGGCCGACGGCGCGGCCAGCCCGCCCTTGCCACCCTTGAAGGCGCGCAACAGGGCGATGGCCACCGGATGCGACGGGCAGCGCAGGCCCACGGTGTCCTGGCCGCCGGAGACGGCGTCAGGGATGTGGCTGGCGCGCTTGAGGATCAGCGTCAGCGGGCCGGGCCAGAAGGCGGCCACCAGCTGGCGCGCCTGTTCCGGAATATCCGTTACCCAGTAATCGAGGTCGGCGCCGGGCGCCACGTGCACGATCACGGGATGGTCGTTGGGCCGGCCCTTGGCCTGGTAGATGCGGGCCACGGCGGCCGGATTTTCCGCGTCGGCGCCCAGGCCGTACACGGTTTCGGTGGGGAAAGCGACCAGGCCGCCCGATTCAAGTATCCTGGCGGCCTGGTCGATTTCCGCCTGGGGCGCGGCGGCCCCGTCGGAATGATTCATATTGTTTAGCTCGTTGTGCCGGGCCGGCGGCCCGGACGGCGCGCCCCGGCCGCACCAGGCGGCCGGGGCGGCAATTACATCATTACTGGGTCAGCAGGCGCAGCGCTTCGGCGTACTTGGCCGAGGTCTGGTCCAGCACGTCCTGCGGCACGCGCGGGGCGGGCGCCTTCTTGTTCCAGGGCTGGCTTTCCAGCCAGTCGCGCACGAACTGCTTGTCGAACGACTCGGGCGACTTGCCCACCTGGTAAGTGGCCATGGGCCAGAAGCGCGACGAATCGGGCGTCAGGATTTCGTCGATCAGGTGCACGGTGCCGTTGGCGTCCAGGCCGAACTCGAACTTGGTGTCGGCGATGATGATGCCGCGGGTGGCCGCGTATTCGGCTGCCAGCGTGTACAGCTTGATGGCCGCTTCCTTGACCTGGCGCGCGATGTCGGCGCCGACGATTTTTTCCGCTTCGGCGTAGGAGATGTTCTCGTCATGGGCGCCGGCCGGGGCCTTGGTCGATGGCGTAAACAGCACTTCGGGCAGCTTCTGCGCTTCCTGCAGGCCGGCCGGCAGGGCGATGCCGCAGATGGCGCCCGTCTTCTGGTAATCCTTCCAGCCGGAGCCGATGATGTAACCGCGCACGATCGCTTCGATACCCAGCGGGGTGAACTTCTTGACGACGATGGCGCGTCCTGCCACCTGGTCGCGCTCTTCCGGCGCCACCACCGTGACGGGGTCGATACCGGTCTCGTGGTTAGGCATCAGATCGCCGAATTTCTTGAACCAGAAGTTGGACATTTCGGTGAGCATCTTGCCCTTGTTCGGGATCGGATCGTCGAGGATCACGTCGAACGCGGACAGGCGGTCGGTTTGCACCACCAGCAGCTTGTCGTCACCGACTGCATAGATATCGCGCACTTTGCCGCGATGCAGGAAGGGCAGCGATTTCAGGTTTGTTTCAAGGATACCAGCCATCATAATTCCTAACGTAGAGATGAACGGCCTATGCGGCCGTCGTAAAAGCGGCCTATGCGGCCGCGGCGTACTTGGTCCAACTTACAGCTGTGGCAGCACCGAACCACGGACCTTGTCGGCCTGGGTCACGCGGAAGTTGCGCAGCTTGGTCTTCAGTTCCAGGTCGTTCAGCGCCAGCACCGACACCACGGCCAGCGCCGCGTTGGCCGCGCCCGATTCGCCGATGGCCAGCGTGGCCACGGGGATACCCTTGGGCATCTGCACGGTCGACAGCAGCGAGTCCAGGCCCTTCAGGTACTTGGACGGAATCGGCACGCCATACACGGGCAGGATGGTGGACGCTGCCACCACGCCGGCCAGGTGGGCGGCGGCGCCGGCGCCGGCGATGAACGCTTGCGCGCCGCGCGACTCCATGTCGGCCAGCCACGCTTCCAGCTCTTTCGGGGTACGGTGCGCCGACAGCGCGCGCGCCTCATAGGAAACGCCGAAATCCTTGCAGATCTGGGCCGCCTCTTTCATGATGTCCCAATCCGAGGTGGAACCCATGACGATACCGACTAACGTTTTTTCAGACATTTTGCTCACTCAACGATAAAGCGGCGCCGCCGCCGGATGCGGCAGCGCCTGGATGGAATTACTTGACGACCTGGGCCAGGCTGCCGGCGGCGTAGCGCTCGGCCATCTTTTCCAGTGCGATCGGCTTGATCTTGGCGGCCTGGCCTTCGCAGCCGAACGCCAGGAAACGGGCCTTGCAGATATCCATGGCCGCCTGGCGGGCTGGCTTGAGGAAGTCGCGCGGGTCGAACTTGGACGGGTTCTCGAACAGGTACTTGCGCACGGCGGCCGTCATGGCCAGGCGGATGTCGGTATCGATGTTGATCTTGCGCACGCCGTGACGGATGCCTTCCTGGATCTCTTCGACCGGCACGCCATAGGTTTCCTTCATGTCGCCGCCGAACTGGCGGATGATGGCCAGCAGTTCCTGCGGCACGGACGAGGAACCGTGCATCACCAGGTGGGTGTTGGGGATGCGGGCGTGGATTTCCTTGATGC
>JAZJZQ010000788.1:0-3311 GCA_040389625.1 Pseudomonadota bacterium
TGCCGCCCGAGCACACCGTGCTGTCCATCAAGACCAGCGAGCTGGCCAATCCCACTACGCTGCAGGCCGTGCAGGCATTGCGTGCGGGCGGCGTGGGCATCTTGCTGCGCGACGCAGACCTGGCCCGCATCGGCAATCGCCTGCCCACCATCGCCTCCTACGTGGAAGTGCGCTTTTCCGGCGCCGACGTGGCCTCCCAGGCGCGCAGTTACGCGCTGCTCAAGCAATCGACGGTGCGCATGGTTGGGCGGCCCGTGACCACCTGGGCCGACTTCGACGCCTGCGCCGCGCTGGGGCTGGACGCCTTCGTCGGCAAGCTGCACCTGACGCCGCGGCCCGGCACGGACGCCAAGGGCATGAACCCGGCCCAGACCATCATCATGCAGCTGATGCAGATGGTGAAGCAAAATGCCGACATCCAGCAGATAGAGGCCGTGCTCAAGCGCGACGCCACGCTGTCGTACAAGCTGCTGCGCTTCATCAACTCGGCCGGTTTCGGCGCCGGGCGTGAAGTGCAGTCGCTGCG
The DNA here is from genome assembly GCA_040389625.1 of Pseudomonadota bacterium. Lineage (GTDB taxonomy): Bacteria > Pseudomonadota > Gammaproteobacteria > Burkholderiales > Burkholderiaceae_D > Rugamonas. Next base: position 527 of record JAZJZQ010000788.1, read on the forward strand.
CCAGGCCTTGGCCCTGCTTGGTTACACGCCGCTGTACCGTTGGCTCACGCTGCTGCTGGCCACGGCCAGCACCAGCGGCTACTCGCCCGTGCTGCTGGAGACGGCCGTGGTGCGGGGGCGGTTGGCCGAACTGCTGGGGCAGGGCGCGCTGGGCAAGAGCGAAGCGGAAAACATCTTCGTGGCCGGCATGTTCTCGCTGCTGGACCGGCTGCTGGGCATACCGATGAAGGAAGTGCTGGAATCGATCCAGTTATCGGACGACGTGGTCGCGGCGCTGCTCACGCGCGGCGGCAAGTACGGCCCCTACCTGGCGCTGGCCGAAGCATGCGAACTCAATTCCGCGCTGGTGGCCTCGCTGGCCGCGTCGCTGAACCTGACGCCGCTGGACGTGAACAAAGCCCACCTGTCGGCCCTGGCCTGGGCGCAGAACGTGGCCAGCTGACGGTTATTCTCGTCGAGCAAGAAGAGACCAGCTGCGGCTGGTTTTTTCTCAAAAATGGGGACAAAAATGGGGACGTACCCCATTTTCGAAGGCGGGGGCAGTACGCAGAATGCCAATGCGTTGTGTTGGTTTATTGCTCAGTCTGTCTGCTCAATCAGGTACCTGCATCCTCAATCCGTCGTTTTACGCGGCCGGCCGACTTTTCTTGGTGTCATCGTACACTTCAGTGTTTTGTCGAGTTCCCCTGTGAACCGTACATTGCCGAGTGCGAAGTTGCCATTGGTGGCATGCCGGATCTGTTCGACGAGTTCGGGCCGGAGTGCGTGCCTGAACAAGTCCCGATAGGCCGCCTGTCGTTGTGTCTCATCGTCGCCCAGGGCCAAATACAACGCATGTGGCCGCACTAGTAGATTCGATTCGCCCTCGGCGTTGGCACGGTAGCTGGACCAGCGATAGTCGGCCGGATGGGTGACGATCCCGGCCCGCACCGGGTTCAGTTCGATATATCGCTGGCAGGTGAAGAAATAGCCGTCCTCCTGCGTCAGGCAGGAACGAAACCGTCCTTCCCACAATGTGCCTGTGCGCCGATATGCCTTGTTCACGTATTGGACGTAGCGTTGATTCTGCGCTTTCATCATGGCGGCCAGTGCAGTTGGCGTGGCTGCGGACAGGAGCAGATGCACATGGTTGCTCATCAATGCATAGGCGTGGATGGCGCAGTCCGATTCCTTCGCATGAAGTCGCAGCCATTCAAGATAGGTGCGGTAATCCTGATCGGCGAAGAAGCAGGCCTGCCGGTTGTGACCGCGCTGTATCAAGTGGACGGGCACATTGGCGAGGATGATGCGGGCATGGCGAGGCATGATGGGATCCGCTAGTCGTGTTGACCGAAGTTAGCACGACGTCGGCGGGATGATGTTGATATGGCGCTGACTTGGCGCGAGCGTATGGTCGGCCTGTACGACTTGACCACGGGTGCGCCTGGGAAATCCCAGCTTAGAAAATTGCAGGCGGTCTAGTGCGCGCCACGGGGTGGAATAGGGGAGCGAAAAAGGGGTACGAAAAAGGGGTACGTCCCCGAAAAAGGGGTACGTCCCCATTTTTAGGGCCGCTGTAAAAAAACCAGCCGAAGCTGGTTTTTCTCGGAAAAGGGGTACGGAAAAGGGGTACGTCCCCATTTTTTCGCGGGCTGCGGCCTGGCTCAGATTTCCAGGTTGTCGATCAGGCGGGTGCCGCCCAGCTTGGCCGCGGCCAATACCACCAGCGGCGTGCCCTGGGCCAGGTCGCCGGCGCTCGGCGGCTGCAGGTCGATGCGCTTGCGGATCGAGATGTAGTCCGGCTTCCAACCCCGCTTGGCCAACTCTTCCATCGCCTTGTGCTCAAGCTGGAAGATGTCCAGGTGGCCGGCCCGCATTTCGTTGGCCACGAAGTTCAGGCTCTGGAACAGGGCCGGTGCTTCGGCCCGCTCCGCTTCCGACAGGTACATATTGCGCGAGGACAGGGCCAGGCCGTCGTCGGCACGGTAGGTCTCGGCGGCGATGATTTCCGTCGGCAGCGCGAACTGGCGCGCCATGTTGCGGATGATCATCAACTGCTGGTAGTCCTTCTTGCCGAACACGGCCACGCGCGGCTGCACGCAGGCGAACAGCTTCATCACCACCGTCGTCACGCCGGTGAAGAAGCCAGGACGGAATTCGCCTTCCAGCGTGTTGCCCAGGTCGTCAGGCGGACGGACGCGGAATTCCTGCGGCTCGGGATACAGGTCTTTCTCCGTCGGTGCGAACAGCACGTAGACGCCTTCCTTTTCCAGCTTTTCCACGTCAGCCTGGAAGGTGCGCGGGTATTTTTCAAAGTCTTCGTTGGGGCCGAACTGCAGGCGGTTGACGAAGATGGACGCCACCACGGGGTCGCCGTGCTTGCGCGCCAGCCGCATCAGGGACAAGTGTCCCTCGTGCAGGTTGCCCATGGTGGGCACGAACGCGGTGCGCAGCTGGCCGCTCAGTTGGTCGCGCAATTCTTCGATGGAGGAGATGATTTTCATGGCTAGGGTCGCTATGGGCGTAAAGGGAATTCGATGGGCGGCCGTCAGGCGGGCGAGTAGGCCAGGCGCACGTAAATGGGCGCGAACGGTTCGGCCTGGGTAATTTCGATCAGGGTTTCCTTGGCCAGCTCCAGCAGGGCGACGAAGTTGACCACCAGCACCGGCACGCCGCCGGCCAGGTCGAACAGGTCGGCGAACTCGACGAAACGGGCGTTTTGCAGCTTGCGCAGGATGCCCGTCATGTGTTCGCGCACCGACAGTTCCTCGCGGCTGATCTTGTGGTGCTGGGTCAGCTTGGCGCG
>JAZJZQ010000789.1:0-11301 GCA_040389625.1 Pseudomonadota bacterium
TCCATCTGCGCCTCCGTATTCCGCTACTACGCCGAGATGGCGCGCGACGACGGCGGCACCGTGGCCGGCACCAACCAGCCCGGCTCGTTCCAGCACATGCGCTATGAACCGTATGGCGTGAGCGTCCACATCCTGCCGTTCAACTATCCCGTGCTGCTGCTGTGCTGGACGGTGGCCGCCTCGCTGGCGGCCGGCAACGCCTGCATCATCAAGCCGGCCGAAGCGACGGCCCTGTGCACGCTGCAGTTCATGTCCCACTTCGCGGCGCTGCCGCCCGGCCTGGTGGCCTGCCTGCCCGGCAATGCCGCCACGGCGCAGGGCCTGATCCAGTCGCCCGGCACCCATGCCGTGGCCTTCACGGGCAGCGTGGCCGCCGCGCGCGCCGTGGGCGCCGCCTGCGCCCAGCACATGAAGCCGTGCGTGCTGGAGGCGGGCGGCAGCGATCCCATGATCATCTCGCGCCACGCCCCGCTGGAAGTGGCCGCCGCCGGCTGCGTCAACTCGGCCTTCCTGCTCAGCGGCCAGGTGTGCACCTCGTCCGAGCGCTTCCTCGTGGTGGACGAGATCCACGACGCCTTCGTGGCCGAATTCGCCCGCCGCACGCGCCGGCTGCGGGTGGGCGACGGCATGGGCATGGCGGAAATCGGCCCGCTGGTGAGCGAGGCGGCGCGCGACAAGGTGGCGCGCCTGGTGCGCGAGGCGGTGGAGCAGGGCGCCCAGGTGGTGTGCGGCGGCCGCATCCCGTCCGACTGGCCCACCGGCTGGTTCTACGAGCCCACCATCCTCACCGGCGTCACGCCGCAGATGGCCATCATGCGCGAAGAGTGCTTCGGCCCGGTGGCGGCCATCTGCCGCGTGGCCGACTTCGACGAGGCGCTGCGGCTGGCCAACGATACGGAATTCGGCCTGGGCGCGTCCGTCTTCACCACCGACCTGGCCGAGGCCATGGAAGCGGCCGACCGGCTCGAATCGGGCATGGTCTGGATCAACAACCCGCTGATCGACAACGACGCGCTGCCCTTCAGCGGCAGCAAGCTGTCCGGCCTGGGATGCGAACTGGGACGGCATGGCCTCAATGCCTTCCGCCGCACCAAGATGGTCATCCTCGACCACCAGCCCCGCATCCACGACTGGTGGCTGCCCCGCCCGGACGACGCCTTCTACCCGGCCCGCAAGGCCGCAACGCAATGAACAACCCTTTACCAGGAACCGCCATGTACGATACCAACTACCTTTCCGCCACTGAACTGCTGTCGCGCTTCCGCGCCGGCACCCTGGACCCGGTCCAGTATTTCGACGTGCTGTCGGCCGCCGCCGAACGCCAGCAGGCCACCGTCAACTGCGCCGCCGGCCTGTTCTTCGAGCAGGGCCGCGCCCTGGCGCACGAGGCGCGGCGCCGCTACGCGCAAGGCACGGCGCGGCCGCTGGAGGGCGTGCCCGTCATCATCAAGGAAGAGACCAGCGTCAAGGGCTGGCCCCGCCCCCTGGCCTCGCTGGTGTTCAAGGACCGGGTAGCCAGCGAAAACCATCCCATCGTCGACAAGCTGCTGGAGGCCGGCGCGATTCCCTATTTCCAGGCCACCAATCCCGAGTTCTGCGTGCTCGGTCACACCTGGAGCAAGATGTACGGCGTGACCCGCAACCCGTGGGCGCTCGACTATTCCTGCGGCGGTTCCAGCGGCGGCTCCGGCGCGGCGCTGGCGGCCGGCGTGGCGCCGCTGGCCACGGGCAGCGACATGGCTGGCTCGATCCGCCTGCCCGCTTCGCTGTGCGGCGTGTATGGCTACAAGCCGCCATTCGGCCGGTTGCCGTGCGCGCCGGGCGACGAATACATGGTGCAGGCCGTGGAGGGGCCGATGACGCGCAGCTTCGACGACCTGGTGCTGATGCAGAACGTGCTGGCCGGTCCCCATCCCGCGTCCTACACCACGCTGCCGTACACGCCGCTGCCCACTGAATACGGCGACCTGGCCGGCATGCGCATCGCCTACTGCCCGGCGTTCGGCCATCCGGGCCTGGCGCCGGACATCGAACGCAACCTGTTGCGGGCGCTGGACGGCCTGCGGGGGCGGGGCGCCATCGTCGAGGAAGTGACATTGCGCTGGGACCTCGATGAAATCAACCACGTGCTGCTGGACGGCCTGCGCGCCATCTTTGTCGACGAATTCATGACCGACATCGGGGACGCCGACGCGGAAAAACTGTGCAGCTACGCCACCCACCTGCGCGACCAGGCGCTGCAGGGCCGTGCTTCCGTCATGCCCAGCGCCGCGCTGGGGCAGCGGCTGCACCGCGACATGCAGGAGCAGGTGTGGGGCAAGGGTTATTCTGCCTTCATCTGCGCCTCGATGCTGACCACGGACCTGGCGGCCGACCAGGACCCGGTGGCCGAACCGGTGCTGGAGCGCCACGGCTACCAGATCGACGCCTACCTGGGCTGGTGCCTGACGCCGCCGTTCAACCTGCTCAACCGCTACCCCGTGCTGGCCGCGCCCACCGGCCTGTCCGAGCTGGGCGTGCCGACCGGGATGCAGATCGTGGCCAATGCCTACGACGACGAAACCGTGTTCAAGGTGGCGGCCAACCACGCCCGTGCCGGCAGCTCGCAACTGTTCGTCGAACAGTTTCCGGCCATGGCGCGAAACGCGCGCAACGGTGTGGCATAATCGGCGCTTTGGAACCAACTCTCAACCCAACCCGGATCAGCATGCCCAACAAGAGCTCCCGCGCCAGGGAGGAATCCGCCGCCAGCGGCAAGCCGAAAGCGGCGCCTGCCGCCAAGCGGCGGATTCCTCAGCAAGAGCGCGGACACAAGACGATAGAAGTGATCCTGCAGGCCGCCGGCCAGGAGATCGCGCGCGGCGGGCTGGCCAAGCTCACCACGCGGCGCATCGCCGAGGCGGCCGGCCTGTCGGTGGGCGGCCTGTACGAGTACTTCCCTAACAAGGAGGCGGTGGTCCATGCCCTGGCCAGCCAGTGGCTCGAGCGCATCAAGGACGCGATCGCCGCCATCCATCCCGACAAGACGGGCTGCGTGGACCTGATTCGCTACCTGGGCATGGTGTACGACGCGGTGCGGCCCCATTACCAGCAGGTGCCTGGCGTCAGCGTGCTGATTTCGCTGCTGGCCTCCGTGCCGGCCCTGCAGGCGCTGGAGGACGAGATCGACCTGCAGGTCAATGCCTTGCTGACGGACGCCATTGCGCACCTGCTGCCCTACGTGGGCCGCGACCAGTGCAGCATCATGGCCCGCACCATGACCATCCTGGACCACTACCTGCTGATCGAGGCTATCATGCGCGATCCGGCGCACGCCGCCCTGTTCGATACGCACCACCGGATCTGCCAGCACGCGCTGGCCAGCCACCTGATCCTGCTCAACGAGCAGGCGCGGACGGCAGCCAATGGCGGCGCACCCAAGTCCTTCCCCCAGCCGGCCTCGTGGCCGGCACCCCGTCCGGAAGCTCCGCCGGACGTCACCTGAGTAGTTCCCTCCCCGCGGCGGACGGCCGGCCCTTGCGCCGCGCTGTCCCGCCACCTGCATCTCCAGTCTGTACCCGATGACCGGCAACGGCCCCTGGCCGCCGGTATAACCGCTGCTCCCGCGGCAGCATCCACACACAGGAACCAAGACCATGCAAGCCAACCACGCTTACTCGAAAGACCTGCTCGCCCGCGAACCGTATGCCCGTTTCCTCGTCACCGACATCGACGGCGTCTGCCGCGGCAAGCACCTGTCGGGCGAAAAGATCGCCAGCATGCTCGATGGCGGCGGCACCATCGCTAGCGCCGTCTTCGGCTGGGACATCCAGGACCAGCTGTACAACAACGTCAGCTTCACCGGCTTCCATACCGGCCTGCCCGACGTCGGCCTGGTGCTCGATCCGGCCACGGCGCGCCGCCTGCCGTGGGATAACAACTGCTGGTTGTTCCTGGGCGAGCACACGCGCCAGGACGGCTCGCCGCTGCCGATCTGCCCGCGCCAGGTGCTCAAGCGGGTGCTGGCCAGGGCCGATGCGCTGGGCTATTCGGCCCAGGTGGGGGCGGAATTCGAGTGGTTCGTGCTGGCCGAATCGGAGCAATCGGTGCGGGCCAAGGGCTATCGCGGCCTGCAGACGGCCACCCAGGGCCTGACCAACTATTCGCCGTTCCGCATCGACGCCCAGCAAGCGTTCGTGCGCGACCTGTTCACCAACCTGAACGCCATCGACGTGCCGCTCGAAGCGCTGCACACGGAGGCCGGGCCGGGCAACTTCGAGGCCGCCATTCGCTACGGCGACGCGCTCAAGACGGCCGACCGCGCCGTGCTGTTCAAGGAGTCGGTGCGCGAGATCGGGCGCCGCCACGGCCTGCTTAACACCTTCATGGCCAAGTTCTCGATGGATTACGCGGGTTGCGGCCAGCACCTGCACCAGAGCCTGTGGCGCGACGGCGTCAACTGCTTCTACGACGAAGGCGCCGAGCACCGCATGAGCGACACCATGCGCCACTTCATCGCCGGCCAGCTGCATTGCCTGCCGCACCTGCTGCCCATGGTGGCGCCGTTCATCAACAGCTACAAGCGCCTGGTGGACCACAACCTGGCCCCCGTCAAGCCGACGTGGGCGGTGGACAACCGCAATGCCTCGCTGCGCGTGATTCCCGGCAGCCGTCACGCCATGCGGCTGGAAACCCGCACCCCCGGCGCCGACGCCAATCCCTACCTGGCGATCGCGGCGGCGCTGGCCTCGGGCCTGTATGGCATCGAGCACAAGCTGGCGTTGGACGCGCCGCCCGTCTCCGGCGCCAACGGCGGGGCGGAGCAGGTCGAACGTTTGCCGCGCACCTTGGCCGAAGCCACGGCCGCCATGGAGCGCTCGCCGCTGGCGCGGGAATTGTTCGGCGAGGAGTTCGTGCGCCATTTCGTCGAAACGCGGCAGTGGGAAATCGCCCGCTTCAACGAAAGCGTGACGGACTGGGAACTGGCGCGCTACCTGGAGCTGGCGTGATGGCGGGCGTGGACGTGGAAGTGAAAGCCGGCGCCGGCGGCGCATGCGGCGGGAGGCGGCCATGAGCGGCGAGCGCATCGCGTCGTACTACAACGCCACCGCCAACAGCGACGCGCGCTACCCGCAGGTGGAAGGCGAGGTGCGGGTCGACGTGGCCGTGATCGGCGGCGGCTTCACCGGCCTGGCCAGCGCGCTGGAACTGGCGGAGCAGGGCAAGCGGGTGGCGCTGGTCGAGGCCAACCGCGTCGGCTGGGGGCAGTCCGGGCGCAACGGCGGGCAGGTGACGGGCAGCCTGTCAGGCGAAGACGCCATCGTGCGCCAGCTGGCGCGGCGGGCGGGCAGGGAGGCGGCCGAAGCCTTCATCTGGCACCTGCGCTGGCGGGGCCACGACATCATCCGCGAGCGCGTGGCCAGGTACGGCATAGACTGCGACCTCAAGTCCGGCCACCTGCACACGGCCTACAGCGCCAGCCACATGGCCGGGCTGCGGGCCGCATACGACGACATGGCGCGGCGCGGCATGGGTGAGCTGGTGGAGCTGGTCGAGGCGGCGGATATCCCCCGTTTCCTCGACACGCCGCTCTACCACGGCGGCATCTACAACCGCAAGAACATGCACCTGCACCCGCTCAACCTGTGCCTGGGCGAGGCGCGCGCCCTGGCCGGCCTGGGCGGGCTGGTGTTCGAGGAGTCTCCGGCGCTGGAGATCGTGCATGGTGCCACGCCGGCGATCCGGCTGCCCAGGGGCCGCATCGTGGCCGACCATATCCTGTTGGCTGGCGACGTCTATCACAAGCTGGAACGGCGCAAGCTGGGTGGCAGCATCTTCCCGGCCGCCGGCGGCATCGTGACGACGGCGCCGCTGGGCGAATTGGCGCGCCAGATCAACCCGCACGACGTGGCCGTGTACGACAGCCGTTTCGTGCTCGACTACTACCGCATGACGGCCGACGGCCGGCTGCTGTTCGGCGGCGGCGCCAACTACTCGGGCAAGCCATCACGCGACATCGCGGCCGAACTGCGGCCCTGCATCGAGCGCACCTTCCCGGCCTTGCGCGGGGTGGATATAGCCTTTGAGTGGAGCTGCAACATGGGCATCGTCATCAACCGCATCCCCCAGCTGGGCCGGCTGGCGCCCAACGTGTGGTACGCGCAAGGCTATTCCGGCCACGGGCTGGCCACCTCGCACATCGTGGGCGAGGTGATGGCGCAGGCGATAGGCGGCACGATGGGGCAGTTCGACGTGTTCCAGCGCTTCCGCCACGTGCGCCTGCCCATCGGCGAGCGGATGGGACGGCAGCTGCTGGCGCTGGGGATGTGGTATTTCCAGCTGCTGGAGCGGCTGCGGTAAAGTGGGGCGCCAGGGCAGAGACTGAACTCTTCCGCTTTCTGAATGTAGGGGCAGGGGTCTTCGGCCCACCGGCATAGTGTTGCGGTTTCAATCTCGGCAAGGAAATGAAATATTGCAAAATAAGTACATTTGGCCGCCTCTTCGGTAATATTGCAATTATGAATTCCCAACGGCAGTTATCGGAGGCGCGGAGTTGAAACCAAGTACTGATAGATTGATGCGAATTTTCTCGGCCGGAGTGCTTTGTGTCTTTGCCTTCGCCGCGCGGGCACAGCAGGCACAGCCTGCGCTCGCTGATACACGTCAGGATATCCCGCCCGGTGCAGTGGTGGCGGGGCAATTGAACCCGGTGCCGAATGGCATAGTGGTGGTGCAATCCACTCATGTTGGCCGGGGCGGCGCCCGTGGCGGCCGCGGTACGGCTCCAGCTCCCTCACCAGGCGGCGCGCCAACGCCCCTGCCAGCTATTCCGGTTGGATATGTCGTAGTCCAGAGTAATTATCTCGATCAAGTTTCGGCGACCGCCAGCGCAGCGATTAACTCTGCAAAATCCAATGAAGAGTCGTTGGTTGGCATAATGAAAGTCGCGGGGTGGATCGTGGCCGCATTGGTCGCGGTGTGCGGCCTCTTTGGCTACAAGGCGTTTTCCGATATTTGGAAGACGCAAAAGGAAATGACTGAAACCTTGGATTCTTCAAAGAAGAGATTAAAGCAAATCGATTCAATGAAGAATGAAGCGCTGCCCCGTATCCAGGCAGCAATTGCGGAGGTTCAAGACATGGAGGCTATCCTGGTGGATCTGTGGTTCCTGCGCACAGTCCATCAAGACGTCAAGCAGTTCCTCAAGGAGGATAAGGCTGACGCAGCCGCGGCTGCGGCTGCGGATGCATTACCCGAAGGGAAGAGAGTCTTCCGGCACGCGTCGGAGCACCATGAACGTCAGATTAAGGGCGAGCCAATGTCGCCTGACGAGGATAGCGCCGTACGTCAAGCGACCACTGCTGTTGGGGAGCGCGTTCTGTCCTACGTCGCAGCGGTGATGGGCGTGCTGTCGATGAGGGCCGGGGTACTGGACGACGCGGTCGATTGGGCCAGGCTCTCTGTTCAATATAATCCACGCAAATTATCCGACAGGCAATTCAATCTAGCCTGTGTCTTGGCGCAACGCTACAAAAAGAATGAGCCATTTATGAAAGGATCCGAGGCTGTCTCGGTGCAATGCATGAAAGATAAAGCAGAGGCGTTGCAAATTTTGAGAGATGGTATCAGTCAAAAGGAAATATCCTGGCGTGAGGCTCGCGACGACGACGACTTCGCCCCATTTGTTGCAGAAATTGATGCGATGAAACCGGAAGTATGAACAGCGTCCGAAACAGAAAACCCGCCATTGGCGGGGTTTTGTTGCGGAGGGCCAATCTTCAGACACCATTCCTATATGCCGGGTAACACTACGGCAAAGTAATCAACTTAGATATTAGGTTCCTTGGTTTTCATTCACGCCTCCTTTTCGACAACAAGGTAATGCTTGTGACCAGTATGTCACGCAAGTCGGTGACTGTCAGTCGTCCGCATCAACGTAAGCAACAGCGCATACTTTACCACAAGGCGCGTTGTTATCCCACCGTGCCGCATGCCATTGCCGGCACCCGGGGCAGCTGGGCCGGGGCCGGGGGTAGCCGTTGTCTCGGCGGCGGTTCTCGTGGATAATTGCGGGCATGAACGATACCACCACACTTCCCCCATTACCCGACCGCCTGTCGGTCGATCCGCGCAGCCCCTTCCATAACGTGGACGTGCTGCAGCATGACATCGGCATCAAGATCAACGACAAGGAACGTCTCGACGTCGAGGAATACTGCATCAGCGAAGGCTGGATCAAGGTCGCCGCCGGCAAGACACTGGACCGCAAGGGCCGCCCCATGCTGATCAAGCTGTCGGGCCGGGTCGAAGCGTTCTACAAATAATCCCTCCCAGGCGCCCGCTGCGGGCGCCGCGCGCCGCTACGCCGTCCTGAGCGCCCGTCCGCTCAGGTAGAGGCGGAAGGCGTCGTTGACCACCTCCACCAATTCTTCCTGGTGTACGGGTTTCTCGATGAACTTGTACACGGCTCCCATGTTGATGGCCTGGCGCGTGACATTGTAGTCGTCGTAGGCGCTGAGCATGATGCGCGTCGTGTGCGGATGCATGCGCCGCACCCGGCTCAGGAACTCGATGCCTGTCATGGCCGGCATGCGCTGGTCGCAGAGCACCACGGCCACGGCATGGCAGGCCAGCAGTTCGAAAGCCTGGCCCGGATCGGCCGTGGCATGGACGGTATAGCCTTCGTTGGCCAGCACCAGCTCCAGATAGGCCAGCAGATGGGCATCGTCGTCCAGCACCAATACGCCCGGTGAACCATGGGGCCGGGCCGTCAGGTTGGGCGGCAACCGCCGCTCGGCCTGCAGCAGCTGCGCCAGCTCGGGCGCGGCCAGCGGTTTGCAGAAGAAAAAGCCCTGGATGATGTCGCAGTCGCGGCTGGCCAGCAGGGCCAGCTGGCCTTCCGTTTCCACCCCCTCGGCCACCACCTCCAGGTGCAGGCTGTGCGCCATGGTGACGATGGCGTCCGAGATGGCCAGGCTGCTGGGATCGGTCGTGATGTCGCGCACGAAGGAGATGTCCAGTTTCAGGCGGTCGATCGGGAAGCGGCGCAAATAGCTCATGTTCGAGTAGCCGGTGCCGAAGTCGTCGATCGACAGTTCGATGCCGATTGCCTTCATGCTGTCCATCATCGGCACGCTGCTGGCCGGGTCGGCCATCGAAATGCTCTCCGTCAGTTCCAGTTCCAGGTAGCGCGCCGGCAGGCCGCTCCGCTCCAGGGCGCGCCGCACGGCGCTTTCCAGCTCCGGCTGCGCGCACTGCTTGGCCGAGACGTTGACGGCGACCGGGATAGGCTCCAGGCCGGCGTCCTGCCAGGCCTTGTTCTGGGCGCAGGCCCGCATCAGCACCCATTCGCCGATAGGGATGATCAGGCCCGTTTCCTCGGCAAAGCCGATGAAATGGCCGGGCCCCAGCAAGCCGCGCTGCGGATGGCGCCAGCGCAGCAGCGCCTCCACCCCCACCACCTTGCCGCTGCGCAGGCTGACCTGGGGCTGGTAGTGCAGCTCGAACTCGTCGCGTTCGAGCGCCTGGCGCAGGCTGGCGCCCAGTTCCAGCTGCTGCCTGGCCCGTTCCTGCAGCGCCGCCGTGAAGAACTGGAAGCCGTTGCGGCCCAGCTCCTTGGCCCGGTACATGGCGATGTCGGCATGCTTGAGCAGGGTGTCCGCATCCTCGCCGTCCTGGGGCCAGGCGGCCAGGCCCATGCTGCAATTGATGCGGATCTCGTGGGTGCCCAGCACCAGGGGCGAGCTGACCCGCTCCAGGATCTTGCGTGCCAGTTCGCTGACCTGGGCTTCGATGGCGTTGCCCGCCAAGCCGCCCTGGTTGAACACCAGCACGAACTCGTCGCCGCCCAGGCGGGCCACCGTGTCGCTGGCGCGCGTGCACTCGCGCAGGCGCTGGGCCACGACTTTCAGCAAGTTGTCGCCCAGTTCGTGGCCCAGGTTGTCGTTGATCAGTTTTAAGTCGTCGAGGTCGATGAAGGCGACGATCAGCCCTTCGCCGCGGCGCTGGGCGTTGGCGATGGCCTGGTGCAGGCGGTCCAGCAGCAGGTTGCGGTTGGCCAGGCCGGTGAGCTGGTCGAACTGGGCCTGGTGCGCCAGCTGTTCGGCGTCGTTGCGGGCGTGGGTGATGTCGTTGAAGATGGCGACGTAATGCTCCTGGGTGTCCTTGTCGGCGCGCACCGGCGCCACGTAGACCTCGTTCCAGAACGGCGTGCCGTCCTTGCGATAGCTGCGCACCACGGCATGGCCTTCGCGCCGCTGCTGCAAGGCCAGCAGCAGTTCGTGCAGGGCCGGTTGGTCCAGTTCCTGGTGCGCCAGGAAGTCGCTCGGCTTGCCCAGCGCCTCGCCGGCCGCGTAGCCGGTGATGCGCTCGAACGCCGGGTTCACGTACTCGATGGGCATGCCGGGGCGGGTCAGGCTGGCGATCACGATGGCGTTGAAGGTCGATTCCATGGCCCGTTCGCGCAGGTGCAAGGCCTTGTTGGCCAGCAGCAGTTCGTCGGCGCGGCGCTCGAGGTGAACTTGCGAATCGCGCAGCGCCGTGCTCATGGTGTTGAAGGCGGCCGCCAGTTCGCCGATTTCGTTGCGCGCATGGACGTCGACCACCACGTCGCGCCGGCCCTGGGACAGCTGGTGGGCGGCCAGCCTGAGTTTTTCCAGCGGCTGCGACAGGCGGCGGGCGATATAGAGCGCGGCGCCCAGCGCCAGGCCAATGCCGGCCAGCGCCAGGGAGAGGATCACCTTGAGCGACTGCACCGTCTGCGCCACGAAGCTGTTGTACAGCGGCGTATATTCGTAGGTCAGGGCCGCCAGGATGGCCCGCCGGGCGTCGTAAATGGGGACCACCACCTGGCGCATTTCGCTGCCGTCCGTTGGCAGAGTTTCGGTCACGGTGCGCGCCATGCCATCCCGCAGCGTGCCGGCGATGGCGGCGCGGCGCGGCCCGGCCTCGATCGGCAGGCCGACATCGCCGGGCACGACATCCGCCAACACGATCAGGTTGTGATCGACGATTTCCACGTCGGCCTTGTCGCGCGCGGCAATGAAGGCGACCACCTCCCGGTAGGCGGGGCGCGGATCGGCATCGCCCTTGCGTTGGATTTCGAAGGCAATCGTGGTCGCGATCGTGGTGGCGAGCTTGGCGGCTTCGCCATCGAACGACTGCCGCGCCAGCTGGTGCTGACGGTAGACGGCCAGCGCGCCTATGCTGCTGACGGTCACGAACACGGCCATCATCGCGGTGGTGAACTTGGTCGAGATGCGCATCGTCGTTCCGCCTCAACTTGCCAGGAATGTTGTGGACGTGCAGTCCCGCTGCCGCAGG
>JAZJZQ010000789.1:11401-22055 GCA_040389625.1 Pseudomonadota bacterium
CGTTCCGCCTCAACTTGCCAGGAATGTTGTGGACGTGCAGTCCCGCTGCCGCAGGCGGCTGTCGGGGTCGGAATTTTCCTAAGATACTTGCATATTCTGCAGGAATTCAAAGGCTTGAATTCTCACTGATTCTCACCAATTCTCACGGGCTGGCTTGGGCTGGGGCTGTCGACAGGCGGTCGCCGCCGGTCTTGTCTCTTCGTTGCAACGAATTCATTCGGCCAGGGCAGGGCGGGCCAGGCCGGGCCGAGTCCAGGCCGCCGTGCCGGCCGCCACCAGCAGCAACAGGGCGGACACGGCCATCGCCGTCCGTACGCCGGCCGTGATGGCCGCGTGGTCGCCGCCGGCCACGATGGCGCCGAAGATGGCCACGCCGGCCGCGCCGCCCACCTGGCGCGCCGTGTTCAGGATGGCCGAAGCCGTGCCGGCCTGCTGCCGCCCCACGCTCGCCAGGATGGACGTCGTCATGGCCGGCACGGCCAGCCCCATGCCGGCCGGGATCAGCATCAGGCCCGGCAGCATGGACAGGAAGCTGGCCTCCGGAGCTATGCCACAGGCGCCCAGCAGTGCGTAGCCACTGCCGCAGATCAGCCCGCCGGCCAACATGGGCGTACGTAATCCCGTACGTGCCGACAGCCGGCCGCTGGCGAGATTGGAAAAGATGAAGGTGCCCGTCAGCGGCAGGAAGGCCAGGCCCGTCTGCATCACCGTGTAGCCGTGCACCCGCTGCAGGTAGAAGCTGAGCACGAAGATCACCCCGTAGTAAGTGAAATTGACCAGTACCCCGAACAGCACGGCGCCGGAAAACGGCAGGCTGGCGAACAGCTGCAACGGCAGCATGGGCGCGGCGGCGCGCCGCTCGACGGCGATGAAGGCGGCGCCGGCGGCCAGGGCGAGCAGGAAGCCGCCCTGCACCACGGGGCTGGCGATGCCGCGCGCCTGCACTTCGATCACGGCGTCGATCAGGCCGGCCAGGGCCACGATGGCCAGCAGCTGGCCCGGCAAGTCCAGATGGCGGGATGGCGCCTTGCCCGCCGCACGCGGCACCACCATGCAGGTCAACACGTAGCCGGCGACGCAGATGGGGACGTTGACCCAGAAGATGCTGCGCCAGCCACCCATGGTCAGCAGCAGGCCGCCGATCACGGGGCCGGCCGCGATGGAGACGCCGCCGGCGGCCGTCCACCAGCCGATGGCCTTGGCCAGCCTGACCTTGTCGTGGCTGTAGGCCGCGTTGAGGATGGACAGCGAGCTCGGTACCAGCAGCGCCGCGCCCACGCCCTGCAGGGCGCGCGCCCCGTTCAGCAGCAGTGCCGATGGCGCCAGCGCGCAGGCGACCGAGGCGGCCAGGAACAGCGCAAAGCCGGCCAGGAACACGCGGCGCGAGCCGAACTTGTCGCCCATCACGCCGGCCGACAGCAGGAACACGGCAAAGCCCAGCGTGTAGGCGTCGACCACCCATTGCAGGGCACCCACGCCGGCATGCAGCTCGGCGCCCATGCGCGGCAGGGCCACGTTGACGATGGTGACGTCCAGCTGGACGATGATGAAGGCGAAGCTGCAGGCCAACAGCAGGGCCGGTGAGGGTGGGCGTTCGGTTGCCATGGCGGCTCCTTGATCGGTCCGGCGATTGCCGGTTATGGCCGAACTATAGGGCCGTTTGACTATTTAAAAAAATGAATAATAATGATCGCATCTATCGTTTTTTGAGAATCGAGAGCCAGCATGGAACTTTCCGCCTTGCGCATCTTTAAGGCCGTGGCCGAGGAGGGCAGTGTGACGCTGGCCGCGGCGCGCCTGAACCGGGTGCAGTCGAACGTGTCGGCCCGGCTGACCCAGCTGGAGGAATCCCTGGGCGTGACCCTGTTCCACCGGGCCGGCCGGGGCTTGCAGATCACGGCCGAAGGCGAGCGCCTGCTGGCCTACGCGGACCGCCTGCTGCAACTGGCGGACGAGGCGCAGGCCGCCATGCGCCTGGACCAGCAGCCGTCGGGCCAGTTGCGCATCGGCTCGATGGAGACGACGGCCGCGGCCCGCCTGCCGCAGGTGCTGGCTGCCTTCAACCGCAAGCATCCGCAGGTGGACCTGGTGCTCGACACGGGGCCGACCGACCAGCTGCTCGACGCCGTGCTGCGGCACCGGCTCGACGTGGCGCTGGTGGCCGCGCCCGTGCCCCATCCCGAGCTGGAACAGCAGCCCGTGTTCGAGGAGGAGCTGGTGCTGATCACCTGCCCGACGCATGCGCCCGTGGCCACGCCGCAGGACGTGGCGCGGCGCAACCTGCTGGTGTTCCGCGCCGGCTGTACTTACCGCCGCCGGCTGGAAGCGTGGTTCGCCGAGGCCGGCGTGGCGCCCGGCCGCATCTCCGAATTCGGCACCTTCGAGGCCATCATCGGCTGCGTGGCGGCCGGCATGGGCGTGGCGCTGATGCCGAAGGAGATCATCAGCCAGCGCAAGCTGGGCCGCACTGTCCGGGTGCATGCGCTGCCGCCCGCCATCGCCCATGTCGATACGCTGCTGGTGTGGCGCAAGGACGTGCTGCACCATCCGGCCCGCACCGCCTTTGCCCAGATCCTGGCGCTGGCGGCGCAGCAGTTGCGGGCCGCCGCCTGACCGGCAGCGGCTAGGCGGCGGGGCCGTCCGGTCCCACCTGCCGCTCCGGCAGCGTTACCCGAAAGGTACTGCCCTGGCCCACGGTGCTGCGGACGGCGATGTCGCCGTCGTGCTTCTTGACGATGCCGTAGCACATGGACAGTCCCAGGCCCGTCCCCTTGCCGATCGGCTTGGTGGTGAAGAAGGGATCGAAGATGCGGGGCAGCACATCGTCCGCGACGCCGCAGCCGGTGTCGGCCACTTCGAACCAGACGCTGCCGGCGCTGCCCAGGCCGGTGCGGATGGTGATCTTGCCGCGCGCCGGGCCACACGCGTGGGCGGCGTTGACCACCAGATTCAGCACCACCTGGTTGATCTGCGACGGCAGGCATTCGACCAGCGGCAGCGCGCCATACTCCTTGACGACGTCGGCGCAGTACTTGACCTCGCTGGCCACGATGTTGAGGGTCGAGTCGATACCGGCGTGCAGGTCGGCCAGCTCCCATCGCTGCTCCGATTCCACGCGCGAGAAATCCTTCAAATCCTGGACGATCTTGCGCACCCGGCTCACGCCCTCCTTGGACTCGCGCATCAGTTGCGGGATGTCTTGCTTGAGGTAGTCCAGTTCCACCCGCTGGCGCAGCTCGGCCAGCTGGCGCGCCACGGCCGGTTCCCGCACGTCGCCGGCGATGCGCTCATAGCCGTCCAGGGCGCCGAGCAGGATGGCCAGGTATTCCTCCAGCGTGCCGAAGTTGGAGAACACGTAGCCGATCGGATTGTTGATCTCGTGCGCCACGCCGGCCGCCAGCTGGCCCAGTGAGGCCAGCTTTTCCGTCTGCACCAACTGGCTTTCGAGCAGCTTGCGCTCCCGGATCTCCGTTTCCAGCGCGGCGTTGGCGCGCAGGATGTCCCGGGCGCGCGCGGCGACCGTCTCTTCCAGGCGCTCCAGCTTGCGCGTGGCCGCGACGGCCAGGTTCCATTTCGCCGTCAGGGTATTGGCCAGCTGGCACACTTCGATCACGTCGAACGGCTTCTTGAGCACCAGCAGCCGGTCGCGCCCGTCCAGCCGCGCCAGCACGCCGGTCCAGGCATGGTCGGAGTAGGCGGTGCAGATCACCACCTGCACATGGGGATCGGCCTGCCACAGCCGCTCGACCGTCTCGACCCCGTCCCAGCCGGGCGGCATGCGCATGTCGATGAAGGCCAGCGCGTAGGGCCGGCCGGCGGCGCGGGCCCGCGCCACCAGCTCGACGCCCTGCTGGCCCTGATAGGCCGAGTCGAGCGTGTAGCCGAGCCCGGCGTTGGCCGCCGGCGTGCCGAACAGGGCCGCCTCGGCCAGGTCCAGGCCCGGCGTCGCCTCCGGCGTGGCCAGGATCTTGCGGAAATCGTCGTGGATGGCGGGCAGGTCGTCGATCAGCAGGATACGGCCGTTGGGCGCCCCGTTCACTGCTGCGCCCCCGCGGCCGGCGCCAGCCGGGCGTGGGCGTCGAAGGCCTCGGCCATGAGCGCGCGCAGCGCGCCGTTGTCGAACGGCTTGCCGATATAGCGGTGCACGGCACCGTGGTTGATCGCCTGGGTCATCGCCTCGAAATCCTCGTAGCCGCTGAACAGCAAGCGTACCACGGCCGGGTACCTGAGCTTGACGTTGATGAGCACCTCGATCCCGGTCGTCTCCTGCAGCCGCTGGTCGCACAGGATCACGCCCACCGGGTGGCAGGCGAGCAGCTCGTACGCCTGCTCGGCGCGGCTGGCCAGCAAGACCTGGTAACCGTCCTGCTGCAGGGCGCGGCGCACGGCGCGCATCATGTCCTGGTCGTCGTCCACCACCAGTACCGTGCGCGCCGCGTCGCCGCGCGCGGCGGCCCCCGGCACGGCCAGGGGACCGGCGCGCAGCAGGCGGGCGCAGGCGGCCGGCGCCAGCGCCGGGCTGAAGTAATAGCCCTGCACGGCGTCGCAGGCGCAGCCGGCCAGCAGCGCCACCTGGCCCGCCGTCTCGGTCATTTCGGCCACCAGTTTGAGGCCCAGTTGGCGCGCCAGGACGACGACCGTGTTGGCGATGGCGAACGCGTCGGGATCGCCGACGATGTCGCGCACGAAGGAGCCGTCGAGCTTGAGTTTGTCGAGCGGCAGCCGGGCCAGCGCCCGCAGGTTGGCATAGCCGGTGCCGAAATCGTCGATCGCCAGGCGCACGCCGATGCGCTTGAGTTCGTGCAGCAGGGCGACGCTGTGCTCCAGATCCTGCATGGCCGTGCTCTCGGTGAACTCCAGTTCCAGATAGTGGGGGGCGACGCCGTGCGCGGCCAGGCAGTGCGCGACATGGCCGGCCAGGCCGGGGCGCTGGATTTGTCTGGCCGACACGTTCACGGCCACGCACGGGGCCGCCATGCCCTCGTCCTGCCACTGGCGGATCTGGCGGCAGGCCGCGTCGATGACCCAGGCGCCGATCGATTCGATCAGGCCGCTTTCCTCGGCCAGCGGGATGAAGCGTGCCGGCGCCACCTCGCCCAGTTCCGGATGGTGCCAGCGCAACAGCGCTTCGACGGCCGTCACGGCGCCGCTGCGCAGATCGATCTGCGGCTGGTAGTGCAGTGCCAGCTGGCCGCGCGCGATGGCCTGGCGCAGCGCGCTTTCCAGCGTCATCTGCTGGGCCAGGTGACGGTGCAGTTCGGGGTTGTACAGCTGCATGTTGTTGCGTCCGGCCTGTTTGGCGCGGTACATGGCCGCGTCCGCGCATTTGAGCAATTCGTCGGCGTCTTGGCCATCGTCCGGGTAGCGGCTGCAGCCGACGCTGCAAGTGACGGTGACCTCCTTGCCCTCCAGCGTGACCGGGCGCGCCACGCTGGCCACCACCCGTGCGATGGCCTGGGCCGCCGCCTGGGGCGCGCCGGGGTCGCGCAGCAGCAGGATGAACTCGTCGCCGCCGATGCGCGCCACCGTGTCGGCCTCGCGCAGGCAGGCCGTGATGCGTTCGGCCGTCACGCGCAGCAGCGCGTCGCCGGCCGCGTGGCCCAGGCTGTCGTTGATCCACTTGAAGCGGTCCAGGTCGATGAAGCACAGCGCCAGCGCCCCCTGGTGGCGCTGGACATGGGCGATGGCCTGGCGCAGCCGGTCGCGCAGCAGCTCGCGGTTGGGAAGCCCGGTCAGGGCGTCGTGGCTGGCCTGGTGTTGCAGTTGCGCGGTGCGCGCCTGCACGGCCGCCTGCAGGCTATCCATTTGCAGCGCCGCCAGGCGCGTGGCCTCCCACTTGGCCGTCAGCGTGCTGGCCAGCTGGCAGATTTCGATCGGGTCGAACGGCTTCTTGAGGATCAGCAGGCGGTCGCGCGCGTCGAGCCGGCCGATCACGGCTTCCCAGGACTCGTCCGCGTAGGCGGTGCAGATCACCACCTGCAGCGCCGGATCGGCCTGCCACAATTGCGCGATGGTGGCCGCGCCGTCCTGGCCGGGCGGCATGCGCATGTCGACGAAGGCCATGGCATAGGGCTGGCCCCGTTCCAGCGCGGCCTGGGCCATGGCCACGCCCTGCCGGCCCTGGTAGGCCGAATCGAGCGCGTAGGCGGCGCCGGGCAAGCCCTGTTCGGCGCCGCTGGCGCCGAACAGGGCTTGCTCGGCCGCGTCGAGCTCGGGCGTGGCGGCGCGCCCGCCGAGGATCTTGCGGAAATCAGCGTGGATTTCGGCCGTGTCGTCGATCAGCAGCACGCGCCGGTTCGGTCCCGTGTTCATGGCGCCACGGCCGGCGCGGCGGCGCGCACGGGCAGCTCCAGGGTGAAGGTGGCGCCGCTGCCGGCGCCGTCGCTGTGGGCGCTCAACTGGCCGCCCATGGCGCGCGCCGCCAGCGCGCAGCTGTGCAGGCCGAAGCCGTGGCCGCCGGCCCGCGTGCTGAAGCCGTGGGCGAAGATGCGCTCGAGCTGTTCCGGCGCGATGCCCTGGCCGTTGTCGCACACCTGCAGCCGCACCGCATCCGGCGCGGCCTGGGCCAGCCGCAGCACGAGACGGCGGCGCCGCCCCTGGGCGCCGGCCATGGCCTGTTTGGCGTTGTTGATCAGGTTGATCAGCACCTGCAGCAACTGGTGCTTGTCGAGCAGCAGGGGCGGGACGTCGTCGAATTCGCGCAGCACCTCCACCTCATGCCGGCGCAGCGCGTCCGCGCTCATGCGCAGCGCATCGTCGAGCAGTGCGCCCAGCGCCACCGGCTCGAGTACGGCGGGGGCGCCGGCGTACGATTGCTGGGTCGCCACGATCTCCTTGATGTGGTCGATGGCGGCCGACAGGTGGGCCAGTTCGGCCAGCATCTGCTGCTGTTCGGCGACCAGGGTCTGGGCCAGCTGGTCCAGGTAGCCGGGCAGCATCCGGCCCCTGGCGTCGCGGCTCAGGAAATGGGGCTGGTCGAGGTTGGCGCGCAGCAGCTGCGCCACCTTGTCGAGCGCAGCCAGGCGGGAGGCGCGCAGCTGGTCGCCGATCACGGCGGCCGACACGTTGACGCTGTTGAGGACATTGCCGACATTGTGCAGCACATTGGTGGCCACTTCGGCCATGCCGGCCCGGCGCGCCGCCGCCAGCAGCGCGGCCTGGGTCTCGCGCAATTCGGCGTTGACCCGGCGCAGCTGGCCGGGGCTGGGGATGGCCAGCGCGGCCGGCACCAGCCGCACCAGCAGCACGGCCGTGACGATGGAGGCCAGCGCCGTGACGACGTTGACGCCGGCGGCCAGCCAGTAGTCGGGATGCCAGACGGTCCAGATGTCGAGTACGTGGGTGCTGCCGCAGGCGAGGATGAAGACGCCGAAGGCGCCGAACATCCAGTCGAATGGCAAGTCGCGCCGTTTGTGGATGAAGTAGACCAGCGTCACCGGTATGGTCAGGTAGGCCAGCGCGATGATGGCGTTGGACAGGACGCTGGTCCACAGCAGTTCGGGCAGCCACAGGTAACAGTGGCCGTGCGGCATGAAGCGGTCGTCGCGCAGCAGGTTGAGCAGCTGGTCCATGGTCATCTCCTTGGCGGGTCATGCCGGCGCCTCGGCGCCGGCGCTGATGAAGGGCAATTCCAGCGTGAACGTGGCGCCCTGGCCGGGGCCGTCGCTGTGCGCGCGCAGGCTGCCGCCCATGCCCTGGCTGGCCAGCACGCAGCTATGCAGGCCGAAACCGTGGCCTCGTTCGCGCGTGGTGTAGCCATGGGCGAAGATGCGCTCGAGGTTGGCGGCCGCGATGCCCTCGCCATTGTCGGCCACCTCGATGCGTACCGTGTCGGCGCGCGGCCGCAGCAGGCGCAGCACGATGCGGCCCGGACGGCCCTGCATGGCCTGCAACGCCTGGCTGGCGTTGTTGATCAGGTTGAGCAGGATCTGCAACACCTGGTGTTTGTCGAGCAGGGCCGGCGGCAGCGGGCTCAATTCCATGACCATCTCCACCGCGTGGCCGCCCGGCGTGGCCGCGCTCATGCGCATGGCCTCCTCGAGCAGTTCGCCCACCCGGACCGCCTCCACCACGCTGGCCGGGCCGGCATAGGCTTGCTGGGTGGCGACGATTTCCTTGATGTGTTCGACGCTGGCGCACAGCCGTCCCAGTTCCGCCTCCAGCGCGCGGCGCTCTTCGGCCCCGGCCTCGGCCAGCCGGGCCAGATAGCCGGGCAGCAGGCGGCCCTTGGGGTCGGCGCTGAGAAATCGGCCCAGCTCGCCGCTCTGGTCTGCCAGCAGGGCGGCCGCCTTGTCCAGTCCAGCCAGCCGCGAGGCACGCACCTGGGCGCCCAGCAGGCCGGCCGAGACCGTTACGCTGTTGAGCACATTGCCCACGTTGTGCAGCACATTGGTGGCGATCTCGGCCATGCCGGCGCGCCGCGCCGCGCCCAGCAGCTCGGCCTGGGCGCTGCGCAACTGGGCGGTACGTTGCTCGACCCGCTGTTCCAGACGATCGTTCGCCTGGCGCAGCGCGGCGTTGACGCGCTGGATCAGGGCGTGGTTGTGGATCAGGCGCGCCGCCATGCCCAGCAACAGCACCAGCAAGGCGGCGGCGAACAGCAACAGGAACTGGCGGTACAGCTGGGCCTGGGTGTAGCGGCGCCGCTGTTGCTCGCTGAGCAGACGGTCTAGGGCGTCAAGGCGCTGGCCGGTCGGGGCGGCGGCGATGGCGGCGAGCAGGGCGTCCACCCGCCCCTGTTCGCGCAACGCGGTACGGGCATGGGCGGAGAAAATGGCGATGGGCGCGGACAGCGCGGGCGCGCGCCGCAGGCCGGCATGCTCGAGCGCGTCAAGCTGGGCCGCGATCTGGCCGGCCTGTTCGGCGGAAGCGGCCCGTTCATACAGCAGGCAGGCCAGCAGGATGCCGTTGACGCGCGGTTCAAGCGTGGCGGCGCCCGGCGCGGACAGGATCTCCTGCGCCGCGCTGGGCAGGAAAGTCATCGAATTGCGCAGCACCGCGTTATGCGATTTGAATTGTTCGATCAGCGCCGCCTTGGCGTCGAGCGTGGCCTCGAAGGCGGCCACGGCGGCGCGCAGCGCCCGCGCGTCGTCGCCGTCGCGGGAGCCGCTCACCGTGTCGAGCTGGCGCCGGACGGCAGCGTGGTCCAGTAGCGGTGAGTTGAGCGGGTCGTAATTATTGTTGATGCCGACCCGGGAGCGCAGCGCGTCGCGTTCCCAGCCCGCATCGAGCTGCTTGAACTGGCGCAGCAGCGCCACATGTTCGAAATAATCGGCCGTGTCGAACTCGCGGCTGCGCGCGTACAGCAACACCAGCGCGGCCAGCAGCAGCAGCGCGCAGGCCGACGTGGCCAGCCACATGCGGCGCGGGCCGGCCATCAGGGCGGGCCCGGCACGCCGGTCAGCGTGTTGAGAAATTGCACGATGTCCTCCTTGTCCTGGCGCGTGGCGACCCGCCCCAGCTGAAAGCGGAACATGACGTCGACCGCCTCGTCGAGCGTCTTGGCCGAGGCGTCGTGGAAGTAGGGTGCCGTCAGCGCCACGTTGCGCAGGCCGGGCACCTTGAACACGTGGCGGTCGTCCGCCTGGCCGGTGACCAAGAAGCGGCCCAGGTCGGCTTCGGTCGGCTTGCCGCGTTGGCCGAAGTAGTCCCCCATGACGCCGAATTTCTGGAACATGTTGCCGCCCACGTTGACACCCTGGTGGCAGGCGATGCAGCCGTAGCGCTTGAATTTCGCATAGCCCAGCTTTTCGCGTTCCGTGATCGCGCCAGACTCGCCGCGCAGGTAGCGGTCGAAGCGCGCGTTCGGCGTCAGCAGCGTGCGCTCGTAACTGGCGATCGCATCCTCGATATTGGCGCGCGTGACGCCGTCGCGGTAGGCCGCCGCGAAGGCGTCATGATAGGGCCGGTCGCGCGCGACCCAGGCCAGCACGTCGGGCCAGCGGGCGCCCATTTCCACCGGATTGACGACCACCTGGCCGATCTGGGCCTCCAGCGTATCGGCGCGTCCGTTCCAGAATTGCTTGAAGTTGAGGGCGGCGTTCAATACGGTCGGCGCGTTGACGCTGGTGAATTGGCCGCCAAAGCCGGTCGAGCGCGCCTGGCCGTCGGCCCCGCCCCTGGCCAGGTCATGGCAGCTGGCGCAAGACGTGCGGCCGTTGGCCGACAGCCGGCGGTCGCCAAACAGCTGGCGCCCGAGCGCGGCGCGGGCCGGATCGACCTTCCATGTCAGGGGCACGGGCTTGATGGGTTCGTCGAGCGGCGCGGCGCGCACCATGATGGCGGCGGCCCCGCCGAGCACGACGGTGAACAGTGCGCGATGCAGCGACATTGCCCCTCCCAGCTTGCCCTTGCAGGGCATCTTAGTAGAATATTTCGTCTCCACGGCGTGGCGCTTTCGTCGGGATCGAGCCGCCCCGCAAAACGGCGACGGCCTGGCATGGCGACGACTTTTTGATTCTACAGCAAGAGTGGGAGCGTGGGTCAAGTGCGCTGATCGCGCGGTCCGGCAAGCGTTGTATGGCGCGATCTGGCCGCCGGCCTCGACGCATGCGCCATCCGGGCTAGTGCCGCTGCGCCTGGCATTGGCCGGCCAGGAAGTCGACGAAGGTGCGCACCTTCAGCGACATGTGGCGCGCGTGGGGATAGAGCAGGA
>JAZJZQ010000790.1:0-1577 GCA_040389625.1 Pseudomonadota bacterium
CCTTCCACCGTGCCGTCGTCGTGGATATCGATGCGCATCTTGAGCTGGCGGTCGGTGGCGACGAAGGCGTTGGCGGCGGACGCCACCAGCCGGTGCGGACCCTGGTGGCCCACTTCGGCGAACATGGCGTAGCCGCGGTTGTAGAGCTGCAGGTGCTGGCCGTTCGACAGCGTGTAGCTGCCCTTGAATTCGAGGAATTCATCGGTGCTCATGACATAGTGCCGTTCCGGCAGCACGATCTGCGGCAGGGCCGCCGGGACGCGCACGGTTTCGGGCGGCGGCGCCGTTTGCGCGCTCGCGGCCAGCGCCAGCGCGCTCAGCAGGCAAGCCAGGGGAAGCTGGTTCATGATGATCTCCGGTCGCAATGGAGGCGCGGCCGTGTGAGCGGGGCCGCGCGGGCGGAAAGCCGGCCGGCCGTGCGGGCGACCGGTGAGGACAGTGTAGGGCGCGCCGCCGGCGCCGTCGTCATCCATCCGGGTGAGGCGGCGCGTGGTACATGGCGGCCGAGCCGTGCAGCATGGCGATCAGTTCGCCCTGGCGGCGCGTATCCGTCTTGGCGTACACCTTCTGCACATGGGTCTTGACCGTGTTCATGCTGATGTGGTGCGCCAGCGCGAACTGGTCCAGCGAACAGCCTTCGGCCAGCGCCTTGGCCACGGCCGCCTCGGCCGGCGTCAGGTCGAACAGCTGCTGCAGCACGGCCCCGGCCACGGTGGCCTGTTCGGCCGCCCGCAACAGCAGCAACACCCGCGGCGGCGCGCCCGGGACCGATGGCAGCGGCGCCGCCGTCAATGTCAGCGGCGCGCGTCCGGCCCGCGCCAGGCACAGGGCCCGGTCGTGGGGCGGGCCGGATGCGCCCGGCAGCGCGGCCCGCACCAGCTGGTCCAGCGTGGGAGAGCCGGGCGCCAGCGCGGCGCTGAGCCGGCCGTGTTGCAGCCGCAGCGGCGAACCAGGTGTGAGCAGCGCCTGCGCGCTGGGGGTGGCATACAGCACGCACAGCCGGGCGTCGATCACGATGGCGGCGATGCGGGCGTGCTCCAGGGCGGCGGCGTTGCAGCACTGGGCCAGGCCGGCCTGCTCCAGCCGGCGCGCCAGCCGCAGCGCCCGTTGCAGGTGGGGCAGCAGGGCGCCCAGCTGGCGCTTGCTGTCGTTGTCGTAGTGGCCGGCGCGGCGCGGGCGGTGGATGCCGATCACGGCCAGCTCGCCCGGCGCCACCGCGAACAGCGCGCCCACCACGTAGAAGATGCCGGCCTGGCGGCAGAAGTCGGCGTAGTAGGCCGAGCGCAGGAAGGCGCGGTCCGGCACCAGGTCGGCGCTGCAGTGCACCTGCCCCAGCGCCAGCTGGCGGGCGCGGTTGGCCCACACGTCCTCGTGGCAATAATGCTGTTCGTACTGGGCCAGCAGGGCGGGGCTGAAGTTGGCGCTGTGGTCCAGCATGCGGGCCGCGCCTTGCCGGTCCAGCAGGGCCAGCCCGGCGCTGTCGGCGCCGAAGGCGGGGGCGATGCGTGCGCACAGGCCGGCCCAGTGGGGCGGCGTGGTGGCCGCCTCGTAGATCTGGTCCACCAGCGCGAGCTGCA
>JAZJZQ010000790.1:1677-7361 GCA_040389625.1 Pseudomonadota bacterium
CAGCGCCTCCAGCGGCGCCGGCCGCGCGTACAGGTAGCCCTGCAGGCAGTGGCAGTGGTGGGTGATCAGGAAGTCGGCCTGGGAGCGGGTCTCCACCCCTTCGGCCACCACCCGCAGCCCCAGGTGGCGCGCCATGTCGAGGATGGTCTGCACCAGCGCTCCGCTGCCCGTGTCGTGCGGCGCATCCGTCACGAAGCTGCGGTCGATCTTCAGCTCGTACAGCGGCATGCGCCGCAGGTAGGCCAGGCTGGAATAGCCGGTGCCGAAATCGTCGATGGAAAAGCGCAGCCCCAGCGCGGCCAGCTGGTGCATCCGCTCGATGGTGGCGTCCATCTGGTCGATCAGCAGCCCTTCCGTCACCTCCAGGATCAGCAGGCTGGCCGGGGCGCCGGTGGCCGCCAGCGTGGCGCGCACCTGGTCAACGAAGGCGCCCTGGCGGAACTGGCTGGGACTGACATTGACCGACAGCGGCAGCCGGTAGCCGGCCTGCGCCAGGCGCAGCACGGCCAGGCAGGTCTGTTCCAGGGCCCACTGGCCCAGCTGCAGGATCAGGCCCGACTCCTCCGCCACGGGGATGAACACGGACGGCGCCACGTAGCCGCCGCCGGCCAGCGGCCAGCGCATCAGCATTTCCGCCCCCACGGTGCGGCCGTGGTGGTCCACCTGGGGCTGGGCGTACATGGCCAGCCGGCCGGCCGCCAGCGCGGCCGCCAGGTCGCGCTCCAGGTCCAGCCGGCGCTCCACCTCGGCCTGCATGGCGGCCTGGTAGAAGGCGATGCCGTTGCGGCCGCCGGCCTTGGCGCGGTACATGGCGGTGTCGGCCTCGCGCAGCAAGTCCTGCGCGTTCTGGCCGCTTTGCGGCAGCAGCGTGACGCCGATGCTGGCCGAGCAGCTGTAGCGCTGGCCGCCGATCTCGAACGGGGCGCCGATGGCGTGCCGGATCTTGTCGGCCACCGTCTGCGCCGCCAGGGTGGCCGACTCCAGCGCCGGCGCCAGCTGCGGCAGCACGACGACAAATTCGTCGCCGCCGATGCGCGACACGGTGTCGGCCTGGCGCACCAGCGCCTGCAGGCGTTCGGCCACGGCCCGCAGCAGCATGTCGCCGGTGCCGTGGCCGCGGGCGTCGTTGATGAACTTGAAGCGGTCCAGGTCGATGAACATGACGGCGCTGTAGCTGGCCGCGCGCGCGCTGGCGGCCAGCAGCTTGTCGATGCGGTCGATCAGCAGGCGCCGGTTGGGCAGGCCCGTCAGCACGTCATAGAAGGCCAGCCGGTGGAAGTCGTCGTTGACGGCCGCCAGGTGGTTGCGGCTTTGCTCGAGCGAGGCGGTGCTGGCGTTGAGTTCCTCGAGCGCGCGCGCCAGGTGGCGCAGCAGCACGGCGCTCGACAGGGTGAGGATGGCGGCGATGAACAGGAAGTTGAGGGCGATGATGAGCGAGCGCAGCAGGCCGTAGGCGGGCAGGCCCGTCACCTGCAGCGCGGCGTCGGCCCGGTAGCCCAGGGCCAGCACGGTGGCCGTGGTCAGGGCCAGCAGGCACAGGGCGGGCCGGAAGCCCAGCAGCAACGATGCCAGCACGGGGATGGCCAGCAGGTAGATCTGGCTGATGGGCCCCACCTTGAGCAGCAAGCCCACGCCCACCATGTAGATCACGCCCAGGAAATGCCACACCCGCACCGTGTAGGCCAGCCGTCGCAGGCGCCAGATGGCGCCGGTCCAGGCCAGGGCGGCCAGGTCGAGCATGGCGATCGGCCAGATCCCTTCGCGCGCAGCCAGCAGCGCGCTGGGCATGGCCGTGACCACGCCCAGCACGAAGACGACCAACAGCAGCCGCGCAAAGATTTGCGCGCGCCAGTGCGCGAGGGCGGTGGGCGCAGCCATGGTATCGGCCTCCTGGGGAGAGCATACAGGCAGTTCAATTTTGCTACCGATGGTACCCGCAATCGGCGGTCATGTCACGATGACAAGGCCGGGTCCCGGCCTCCTTCATGGCCGGCGCAACAGGGCGTTAGTCGCCGGCGCTGACGCTGCCCAGGCCCTGCACCGACTTGTTGATCACGCGCGGGTGGCCGTAGTAGGACAGCGAACCCATGCCGTGGGCGATGGCGTTCAAGGTGTCGTGCGCGTAGACGCTGACGGCGCCCACGCCCTTGAAGTTGACGTCCACCCGCTCGGCCTGCAAGGCATGGGTGTCGACCTCGCCCACCCCCTTGGCGGCCAGCCGCAGCAGCTTGACCTTGCCGTTGGCCACCAGGTGGCCGGCGCCCAGGTAGCTGATGTCGAGCCGCTCGCCGGCCACCCGGTTGACGATGGTCTCGCCGGCCCCCTCCACCTTGAGCCGGCTCAGCGAGGGCATGGTGATGGTGACATGCGGCGCGCCGCTGGCGACATGCGCGTTGTGCTGCTCGGGCAGGGTGAGGTTCAGTTCATTCTGCACCACCTCCGTCCTGAGCTGGGCCACGAAGGCGTCGCTGCCGCTGACGGTGACGGACTGCGGCTGGCCCACGGTGACGGTGATGCTGATCGGCCCCTTGCTGTTGATGGCGATGAACGACGGCAGGCTGCGCACGCTGTCGGCGGCGCCGGCCGGCGCGCACGGCAGCAGCGTCGCCAGCAGCGTTGCCAGCAGCGGCGCCAGCACGGTGGCCGGCGGTGGGACGGAGAGTGACGGTGGGCACATGGAAGCTCCTTCGTGGCTAAAGCGCAACATTATTGTTATGGCATGCGGCCATTGTACGGCGTGCCGGCCGCGCCGGGGCGCCGCTGCGACGAACGGCGGAATGGATGGCGCGAACGGTCGTTACTTGCAAAAAGTATGTTGCTGTTTAGCTACGTTTTCGTGGTATTTTAGAACTAATCTGCATTTCGACGCCGGCGCGCGCGTGGTTATACTCGACGATGCCGGGCCGGCGCCGCTCCCTTCTGTTTCACTAGTGACTCACTGCGAAGGAATGACATGGAACACGTACACGCTGCAGCAGGCTTGTCCCAGATCGACCGCTGGCAGAAGAACCGCCAGAAGGCATTCAAGGCCATCCCGCCCGAGGGGCGCATGATCAAATACCTGGGCAAGCAATTCATGGTCTACCCGGGCACCTTCTGGCCGTTCACCGACAGCCAGCCGCTGGTGCGCCAGCTCCAGGTGGAGCCGGGCGACGCCGTGCTCGACGTGGGCACCGGCTCGGGCGTGATCGCCGTGCACGCCTGCTACGCGGGCGCGGGCCGGGTGCTGGCGCTGGACGTCAACCCGTCGGCCCTGCGCAGCGCCGCCTACAACGCGACCCTGCACGGCTACGACGACGTGATGGAAGTGCGCGAATCGAACCTGTTCCAGAACGTGGGCGACGAGCAGTTCGACGTGATCACGGCCAACCTGCCGTTCCGCGACAAGCCGGCACCGGACGTGGTGGCGCGCTCCCAGTGGGACACCAACTTCGAAACCAACACCGGCTTTTTCGAGCAGGTGGGGCGCTACCTGAAGCCGGGCGGGCGCATCTACTTCGCCCAGGCCAATTTCGGCGCCATCGAGCAGACCCAGGCCCTGGCGGCCGCCAACGGCTACAGCGTGCAGGTGCTGGGCAGCGCGGCGGCCGACAAGGCCGAGACCAAGAAATTCTTCGTGTTCCTGATCCAGCGCCTGGCGCCGGTTCGGCCCGCATGAATCAGCTGATCGGGTCCGTCAACTCGATCCGCGCCGTGGCGCCGTCCCACCTGGCCGGCGCCGTACGGCAGGTAGCCGTGATACTGACCAGTCCACGGTCCGGCTCCAGCCTGCTCACCAGCGTGCTGGCGCGCCATCCGGGCGTGGCCACGCTGGACGGCGAGATCGAACCCTACCTGGCCCTGACCGGCAACGGTTTCGGTTTTAACAGCAACAGCGACGCCATCGGTGCGCTGGCCAATCCGGCCGCCCTGGCCGACTGCGTGCTCGACGACCTGACCGTGGCCGACGCCGGCCCGCCCGACCTGGAACTGCTCAAGCGGCGCTGGCGCAACCGGCTGCTGCTGCAGTTCCCGTCCGTGTTCGCCCAGCCATCCGAGCTGCGCCGGCTGGCCCAGTCGCTGGACGAAGCCGTCAGCGCCAGCGCGGCGCGGCGCTGCGGCACCGAGCGGGCCTGGCAGGAATACGTGCTGGGCAAGGTGTTCCGCCACGACGGCTGGCGCATGGCCTACTACGACGGCATGGCGCGCGACGGCGCCACCGGCGGCTTCGACGTGCCGCTCAAGCTGGAAGAGCCCCCCTTCGTCATGCCGCGCCACAGCCGCCGCCGGCTGACGGCCGAGGACGCGGCCGGCAAGGTGTTGCTGTTCAAGACCCCGCCGGACGTGTACCGCCTGGGCCTGTACCGCCAGCTGTTCCCCCACGCCGACATCAAGTACATCCACCTCACGCGCGGCTACGCCCAGGCCGTCAACGGCTTGATCGACGGCTGGCAGTCGCCGGTGGGCTTCTTCTCGCACGACTTGCGCTGGGCCGGGGTGGACTTGCGCATCGGCGGCTACACGGACGTGCTGCCGTTCGGGCGGCGCTGGTGGAAGTTCGACCTGCCGCCCAACTGGCGCCAGTTCACGGCCGCGCCGCTGGAGCAGGTGTGTTTGAACCAGTGGCTGTCGCCGCACCGGGCCGTGCTGGAGGCCGGGGTGCCGGCCCTGCGCCTGCGCTTCGAGGATTTCCTGGCCGACCCGGCGGCGGCCATGGCCCGCATCACGGGCTACCTGGGCTTGCCGCCCATGGCCTTGGAGGCGCGCCTGCCGGTAACCATGGCCACCGAGCAGCCGGCCCGCCAGCGCTGGAAGAAGCGCGAAGCGGACCTGCTGGCGCTGGGCCGCCAGGGCGAGGTGCAAGCCATGATGGCCGCGCTGGACTACTGCATGGACCCGGAGGGCTGGTCATGAAACGGCGCCTGCTGGTGCCGTTCCTGATGGGCCAGCGGCGCGACGGCCTGGCCCGCGTGTGCGAACTCGATCGCCACGACTGGCAGGTGGTGCAGGTGGACGAGTGCCGCGCCACCGCCATCGCCGACCGGGGCGAGCAGATGCGCAGCATGGGCAAGATTTACGGCCGGCTGGCGGCGGCCGTGCGCGACATCGTGCGGGCCGGCGACATGCCCGTCAGCATCGCCGGCGATTGCGTGTCGTCGCTGGGCATGCTGGGCGGGCTGCAGCAGGCGGGCCGGCCGCCTGACCGCATCCTGTGGCTGGACGCGCATGGCGACTTCCACACCTGGAACACCAGCCAGACCCGCTACCTGGGCGGCATGCCGCTGGCCATGCTGGTGGGCCGGCCCGACCGGCGGCGCGACAACCGCGACGCCATCGGCGCGCTGCGCTCGGCCGTGGGGGTGGCGCCGTTCCCGGAGCAGCGCATCGTGCTGTCGGACGCGCGCGACCTCGACCCCGGCGAAGCGGAGGCGGTGGCCAATTCCGGCCTGGTGCACTGCGACATCGGCGCCATCCTGCAGCACCTGTCGCCGCGCGAGCGGCTCTACGTGCACTTCGACACGGACGTGATCGACGCCGAGGCCCAGATGCCGGCCCTGAAGTACCACGTCAAGGCCGGTCCCAGCCTGGCGGACATGGGGGCGCTGTTCCGCGCCCTGCGCGGCTACAACGTGGTGGCCGTGTCGGTGTCGGCCTGGCACGAGGAAAAGGATGTGGAGAACAAGGCGGCCCTGGCCTGCCTGGAA
>JAZJZQ010000791.1:0-3048 GCA_040389625.1 Pseudomonadota bacterium
GAGGTGGCGCCGCTGCTGGTGGCCACCTGGTAGGGCAGCTCGATGCCCTGCTCGATCAGGGCGATCGCCTTGTCGGCCGTGATCACGCGCGGGCTGGAGATGATCTTGCCGGTGCCGTCCGCTTCCAGGGCGGACAGTTCCAGGTTGAGGAAGCGGTTGGCGGCCGACGAGAACAGGCTGACCGCCAGGTTGCCGGCCGACACGCCGTTGATGTTGGCGGCCGGCAAGTTAATCAGCTGGCTGTTGGTGTAGCCGTCGCCCTTGTCCGGCGTCTGGCCCGTCACCTGGCCGATGCCCGTGATATTGCCGCCGATGGCGACCCGGGTGTTGCTGGTGCCGATCTGGTAGCCGGAATCGCCGCCGCGCAAGGTGCGCAGGTCGGCAAAGCCGAGCTTGGCACCGAGGTTGCGGGTGAAGGTGTCGCTGGCCTCGACGATGCGGGCCTCGATCAGCACCTGCTTGGTGGCGATGTCGGTCTTGGCGATCAGCTTGCGGATATCGTCGAGCTTGGAGGCGATGTCGGTCACGAACAGCTGGTTGGTGCGCGGCTCGATGATGGCGCTGCCGCGCTTGGACAGCATGCGGTTCTTGCTGTCGCTGCCGCCTTCCAGGCCGAACACGGTCTTGAACGCTTCGGCCTTCTGGTAGTTGAGCTGGAAGATCTCGGACTTGAGCGGCTCGAGGTCGGCGATCTGGGCCCGCTGCTCGAGCTCAAGCTTTTCCTTGGTCAGCAATTCCTCCTTGGGCGCGATCCACAGCACGCTGCCGTTCTTGCGCATGTCCAGGCCCTTGGCCTGCAGCACCACGTCCAGCGCCTGGTCCCACGGCACTTCCTTCAGGCGCAGCGTCAGGTTGCCCGACACGCTGTCGCTGGTGATGATGTTGAGCCCGGAAATGTCGGCGATCGCTTGCAGCGCGGCCCGCACTTCCACGTTCTGGAAGTTGAACGACAGCTTTTCGCCGCGGTAGCCCTGGGTGCCCTGGGTCAGCTTGTTGGGGTCTTCCTTGATCGGCTTGACGTCGATCACCAGCTGGGTCTCGCTCTGGTACACGGTCTGTTCCCACAGGCCGCGCGCCTCGATCGTCATGCGCGTGTTTTCGCCCTGGGGCACGGTGGTGATCAGGTGCACGGGGGTGCCGAAGTCGCCCACGTCGAGCCGGCGCCGCAGCGATTCCGGCACGCCCGTCTTGAGGAAGTCGACCACCACGCCGGTGGCCACCTGGCGCACGTCGACGGCCACCTGGCTGTTGGGCAGGTCGACCACCACCCGGCCCTCGCCGTTGGCGCCGCGCCGGAAGTCCATGTCGCGCAGCAGTTGACGTCCCTTGGCGACGGGCTGGGCCTTGGCCACCGGCAGGCCGCTGGCGTCGACGGCCGTGGCCACGCCGCCGGAACCGTCGATGGTAAGGATGATGGCGTTGCCGTCGATGGCGGTGGCGTAGTTCAGGCTGCGCTTGAGGTTGAACACCAGGCGCGAGCGCTCGCCGGCCTGCACCACGTTCACGCTGTGCAGGTCGCCCAGGTTCAGCTCCTCCGTGTTCTTGCCGGTGGCGTTGACGGTGGCGCCGAAGTCGAGCGCGATGCGGGGCGGGTTGGTGATGGCAAAGCCGATCGGCAGTTTTTCCGGCGCCTGGCGCAAGGTGATCTTGACGATCACGTTGGCCCCCTGGCGGTTGGCGCTGATCGATTCGATGGCGTTGGCGGCGGTGGCGGCGGCCACCGGCTGGGCCGGCACGGCGCCCGGCCAGACGGCGCCGCAGGCCAGCGCCAGCAACAGGCCGGCCTGGCGCGCGCGGGCGGCCAGCGCGGTGGGGATGAATGCGATCATTTGGTGGTCTCCTTGCTTTCCTGCAGCTCCAACTTCGACATGCGTTCGACCCAATCGCCGGTCGCATCCTGTACGATTTCCTTGATATTGACGGCGTTCTCGCTCACGCTGGTGATCAGGCCGAAGTTCTGGCCCACGTGCTGGCCGGCCCGGACCTGGTGCACGGCCCGGTCGATCTGCAGCAGGGCGTAGATCACGCCCCCTTTCTGCAGCGTGCCCACCATCTTCACCGTGTCCAGCGGATAGCTCTCGAGCAATTCCTTGCGCCGCTCCATGTCGGGCCGCACGCCGCCGCCGCGGTTGGCCGCCTTGGCCAGCTCCACCAGCAGCTTGTTGGGGTTGAAGGGGTCGACCGCATCGTTGGACGCGTACACGAAGGGGATGAAGGTCTTGGGCGGCGCCAGCGGCGGTACCGCCACGTGCGACTCGGCGTCGACCTGCTTCATCCACTGCCGCACTTCCTGTTCGTCGCTGTCGCCGCAGCCGGCCAGCAGCACGGCCACGGCCAGTGCCGGCAAGCCCTGTTTCAGGAGCTGTCTCATGATTTTTTCGCCGCCTTTTTCTTGTCGGCCATGGCCTTGCGCTGGGCCGCCACTTCTTCCGGATCGAGGTAGCGGAAGGTCTTGGCCACGGCGTCGAGCGTCAGCCCGCCATCCTTGCCGGCCGTGATGGCCATGTTGTTGAGGGTGACGATGCGCGGCAGGTTGGCCATGTCGCCCGTGAAGGCGCCGATGTCGTGGTAGCTGCCCGTGACCTTGATATCGATCGGCAATTCGGCGTAGTAATCCTTGACCACCACCTGGCCCGGCTTGAACAGTTCGAACTGCAAGCCCCGTCCCAGGCCGGCCTGGTTGATGTCCGACAGCAGGGCCGCCATTTCCGCCTTGCTCGGCAGCTGCTTCTGCAGCCGGTCCACATACTGGTCGACCTGCACCTTCTGGGCCCGCAAGGCGTCCAGGTTGACGGCCTGGCCCTCCTTGAAGCGGTATTCGTCGCGCAGCTTGAGCTCGGCCTGGGCACCGGCGTCCTGCTCCTCGAACTGGCTGTCCCAGTAGGCGAAATAGCCGAGCGCGACGACGCCGGCCAGCACGCCGAAGGCGCACAGCAGGCGCGGCGCCAGCGGCCACTGGCCCGGATGCCGGTCATTCAGGCCGCGAAACTGCGCCGCCAGCGACGCTCCCATGTTTTTCAGATCGGCCATATCGGTTCCGTATTCAAG
>JAZJZQ010000791.1:3148-12181 GCA_040389625.1 Pseudomonadota bacterium
CCGCCAGCGACGCTCCCATGTTTTTCAGATCGGCCATATCGGTTCCGTATTCAAGACTGGGCCGGCGGCAAGCCGGTCGCGGGCGCGCTGGCGCCGGCGCCGGGATTGGCGCCGGGTTTGGCGCCAGGCTTGGCGCCCGGCTTCCCGCCGGCTGCGGGCTGGTCCTTGTCGCGCGGCCGTTTGATGTTGACCGTGAGATTGAATTCCACCACTTTCTTGGCCGTCTTGCCCTGGCCCAGCCCCGTCGAGCGCACTTCGATCAGGTCGGGCCGCTCCAGCCACGGCGAGGCGCCGGCCAGGTTGCGCAACAGTTCGGAGACCCGTTCCTGCGACTGGGCATAGCCGTTGACGGTGACCTTCTGGCCTTCCTGCTTGAAGGCCTTGAGGTAGACGCCGGCCGGGGTCTGCTTGACCAGCTCGTCCATCAGGTAGACGGGCTGGTTGCGGTCGCCCTGCAAGTCTTCCACCGCTTGCTGGCGCGCCTTGAGCGCTTCGATTTCCTGCTTCAGGGTGGCGATCTCGGCGATCTTCTTGTCGAGCACGACGATGGCACCCTTGATCACCTGGTTGCGTTCGTTCTGGATCGAGATGCGGCGCGCATTGTACGCGCCCACCAGCAGCACGATGGCAGCGCCGGCGATGGCGCCCAGGGTCAGCAGGGCGAAGAAGGCGGCCTTCTTCTGCTTGCGCTTTTCCTCGCGGTGGGGCAGCAGGTTAATTCTGATCATCAGCCAAACCTCCGCAAGGCCAGGCCGCAGGCGACCAGATAGGCAGGTGCGTCGATGCGCAGCTGCGATTCGCGCACGGACGGCGCCAGTTGCATGCCCTTGAACGGCGACACCACGGCGCTGGATATCTTGGTGCGGCTGGCCACCAGGTCCAGCAGGCCGGGGATCAGGGCGCAGCCGCCGGCCAGGTACAGCTGGTCGACCTTGGTGTAGGGAGTGGACGTGAAGAAGAACTGGATGGCGCGCGTCACTTCCAGCGCCGCGCTTTCCAGGAAGGGGGTCAGCAAGTCGTTGACGTAGTTGTCGGGCAGTTCGCCCGACTTCTTGCGCGCCTCGGCCTCGTCCCACGCCATGCCGTAGGCGCGCACGATGTCCTGGGTCAGGGTGTTGCCGCCGAACGCTTGCTCGCGCTCGTAGATGGTGGTGCCGTCGAGCAGCACGGAAATATGGGTGACCTGGGCCCCGAGCTGGAACAGGGCCACCACCTGGCCGGCACCGGCGTCGGGCAGCAGGGCCATCACGCGGTCGAGCGCGGCGCGCGCCGCATACGATTCGATGTCCATCACGGACGCCTTCAGGCCGGACGCTTCGGCGATCGCCACCCGGTCCTCCACCTTTTCGCGGCGCGAGGCGGCCAGCATGACTTCGATGTCTTCGGCCGAGCCGGCGGCCGGGCCGATCACGTCGAAGTCCAGGCTCACTTCGTCGAGCGCGAACGGGATGTACTGGCTGGCTTCCGATTCGACCTGCACTTCCAGCTGGTCTTCCGACAAGCCGGCCGGCAGGATGATCTTCTTGGTGATGACGGACGCCGGCGGCATGCCCAGCGCCACATGCTTGGCGCGCGTGCCGCTCTTTTTCCATACGCGGCGCACGGCCTCGACCACTTGCTCCAGGTTCTCGATATTGCCGTCGACCACGGCGCCGCGCGGCAGCGGTTCGGCCGCGTAGCGCTCGAGCCGGATACCGTCCTTGCCGGCCGGCGCCAGTTCCACCAGGCGCACGCTGGAGGTGCTGATGTCGACCCCGACCAGCGGCGGATTGCCCTGGCCCAGCAGCGTCTGCAGGTCGATCATGACGGTGCCCCACGGCCAAGGACGCCACCACGGCTGGCGCTGCCGCTGCGGTGCTGCCCGACGTACACTGGAACTGTTTGCATAGGGGAACTCGTTTGAAAACCAGCGTTTAGACTGCCAATATAAGACCGTACATTAAATGCTGGCAATATATGTGTAAAGGTATTTCTATTGTGCACAATTGCCTTGGTGTGCCCCTGACGCCACAGTCGCGCGCCAGGCTGTGGCACCCTGAATAACTAAGTTGTTTTGTTGTTCACGTGGAAATTTCCTGGCCCGCGCCAGCATCGCGCCGCCGCCCCGGCCGCTCGCTTATAATGGCCCGCAATTCCTACCGAAAGCTGACGCGCGCATGACTTCCTCCCCTACGGCTCCACCGACCCCGACTCCTTCCGCCGGCAAAGGCGGCCAACCCCGGCATTTCTTCCTGATGGCCGCCATCGCCATGGTGGGCCTGGGCCTGGGCGCCCTGCTGCTGGTCGTGCTGGGCCTGGCGCTGGCCTACCCCAACCTGCCGGAACTGGACACGCTGACCGACTACCGGCCCAAGATGCCGCTGCGCATCTTTTCCGCCGACAACGTGCTGCTGGGCGAGTTCGGCGAAGAGCGGCGCAACCTGGTGCGTTTCAAGGATATCCCGGACGTGATGAAGAAGGCCGTGCTGGCCATCGAGGACGACCGCTTCTACGAGCACGGCGGCATCGACTACACGGGCATCCTGCGGGCGGCCGTGCACAACCTGACGGGCGGCGCGCGCCAGGGCGCCTCCACCATCACCCAGCAGGTGGCGCGCAACTTCTTCCTGTCGAGCGAGCAGACCCTCAAGCGCAAGGCCTACGAGGCGCTGCTGGCGTGGAAGATCGAGCAGAACCTCAGCAAGGACCAGATCCTCGAGGTCTACATGAACCAGATCTACCTGGGCCAGCGCGCCTACGGCTTCTCGTCGGCGGCCCAGATCTACTTCGGCAAGAACCTGAAGGATATTTCCGTGGCCGAGGCGGCCATGCTGGCCGGCCTGCCCAAGGCGCCGTCGGCCTACAACCCGGTGGTCAATCCCAAGCGGGCCCGGGCGCGCCAGCAATACATCCTGATCCGCATGCACGAGCTGGGCTACATCAGCGACAAGCAGTTCGAGCAGGCCAAGGCCGAGCAACTGAAGGTCAAGACCGACAGCAGCGAATTTGGCGTGCACGCGGAATACGTGGCGGAAATGGCGCGCCAGCTGGTCTACGAGCAGTTCAAGGAAGACACTTACACGCGCGGCCTGAACGTCTTTACCACCATCACCAAGGCCGACCAGGACGCGGCCTACCTGGCCCTGCGTCGCGGCGTGATGGATTACGAGAAGCGCCACGCCTACCGGGGCCCGGAAGCGTATATCGACATCCCCGGCAACAAGGAAGAGGCGGACGACGCCATCGAGACGGAACTGGCCGACCACCCCGACAGCGACGACATCGTGGCCGCCATGGTGCTGCAGGCGACGCCGCAGAAGATCACGGCCGTCACCGCCTCCGGCGAGGAAATCGCCATCACCGGCGCCGGCCTGGAGATGGGCCGCTCGTGGCTGTCGGACAAGGCCCCGCCCAACAAGCGCATCCGCCGCGGCGCCGTGATCCGCGTCATGCAGGAGGGCAAGGACTGGCTGGTGACGCAGATGCCGGAGATCGAATCGGCCTTCATCGCCGCCAGCACCCAGGACGGCGCCATCAAGGCCATGGTGGGCGGCTTCGACTACAACCGCAACAAGTTCAACCACGTGACCCAGGCCTGGCGCCAGCCCGGTTCCTCGTTCAAGCCCTTCATCTATTCGGCCTCGCTGGAGCGGGGCCTGTCGCCGTCCACCGTCATCAACGACGCCCCCATCTCGTTCGACGCCGGCCAGACGGGCGGCCAGGCCTGGGAACCGAAGAACTACGACAACAAGTATGAAGGACCGATGACCATGCGCAAGGGCTTGACCAAGTCCAAGAACATGATCTCGATCCGCATCCTGCACAAGATAGGCGCCAAGTACGGCCAGGAATACAGCACCCGCTTCGGCTTCGACGCCGACAAGAACCCACCCTATCTGACGCTGGCCCTGGGCGCCGGCAACGTGACGCCGCTGCAGATGGCGGGCGCCTACGCCGTGTTCGCCAACGGCGGCTACAAGGTCAGCCCCTACCTGATCGCCAAGGTGACGGACGCCGACGGCAAGGTGCTGTCGCAGGCCGCGCCCGACCTGGCCGGCGACGAGAAGAACCGCGTGATCGACGAGCGCAACGCCTTCCTGATGGATTCCATGCTCAAGGACGTGGTGCGCTACGGCACGGCCACCAAGGCCCTGGTGCTCAAGCGCCCCGACATCGCCGGCAAGACGGGCACCACCAACGATTCCATCGACGCCTGGTTCGCCGGCTACCAGTCCAAGCTGGTGGGCATCGCGTGGATCGGCTACGACCAGCCCAAGAACCTGGGCAACAAGGAAACGGGGGGCGGCCTGGCCCTGCCGATCTGGATAGGCTATATGCAGAAGGCCCTGAAGAGCATCCCCATCGAGGAACGGGCCGTGCCCGAAGGCATGATGCTGGTGGGCGACGAATACTATTACGCGGAAAACCCGCCCGGCACGGGCGTGCACAGCCTGGACGGCCCCGGCCATGGCACCCCGGCCGAGGAAAAGACCCGGGACACGGTCAAGAACGAGCTGTTCTGACCGGCCCGCGCCGGCGGGCGGGGGCGCGGCGCGCACGGCAACGCCGCCGGCCGCCGGGACGGCCGGGCCGTCAGTCCGGTGCGATGACGACGGGCGAGCCGGACTGGGCGGTGACCAGTTCGGACAGGGTGGCGAACAGTTCCGAGCCGTCGCGCGTGTTGCACCACTGGCCGTCGCGCTGCTTGTAGTGGAAACCGCCGGCCCGGGCCGCCACCCACAGCTCCTGCATGGCCGCCTGGCTATTGACGATGATCTTGGAGCCGTTGTTGATAAACTCGATCTCCAGCACGTTGCCGCTGCGGCTGCACTCGACGTCGAGCATGTCCTCGTCGTTCAAGCGGTCCAGCGCCGCCTCGATGGCGTTCAGCGCGCTTTCCGCCTGCGCCAGGAATTCCGATTCGCCCATGCTACACTCCCATCTTCTCTAGTCAAACCATGATTCTAATCGTGAAGTCCTCCGTCGCGCGCATTCCCCGTGTTTTTGGCACCATCCTGTGCCTGTCCGCCTTGCTGAGCGCCTGCGGCCAACCCGGCCCGCTGTACCTGCCCAAGGCACCCGCCAAGCCTGCCACGAGCAAAGAGCTGGCACCCGTCGCCCCGGCCCCCACCCCACCTGTTACCCAACCATAATCCATGTCGCAATTTTCTTACCATGACGGCGTGCTGCACGCCGAAGGCGTCGCCCTGAGCGCCATCGCCGCGCAGTTCGGCACCCCGACCTATGTCTATTCCAAGGCCACCCTGCTGGCCAACTTCGCCGCCTACGCCGACGCCTGCCAGGGCCGCGACGCCCTGGTGTGCTACGCGATGAAGGCCAATTCCAACCTGGCCATCCTGGACTTGCTGGCGCGCCAGGGCGCCGGTTTCGACATCGTGTCCGGCGGCGAGCTGCTGCGCGTGATCGCGGCCGGCGGCGACCCGGGCAAGGTGATCTTCTCCGGCGTCGGCAAAAGCGTGGACGAGATGCGCCTGGCGCTCACGCACGACATCCTGTGCTTCAACGTCGAATCGATCCCCGAGCTGCACCGCCTGAACGAGGTGGCCGGCAGCATGGGCAAGCGGGCCCGCATCTCGCTGCGCGTGAACCCCAACGTGGACGCCAAGACCCACCCCTATATCGCCACCGGCCTGAAGGCCAACAAGTTCGGCGTGGCCTTCGACGACGCACTCGACACCTACCGCACGGCCGCCCGCCTGCCGCACCTTGACGTGACGGGCATCGACTGCCACATCGGCTCCCAGCTGCTGGACGACGCGCCGCTGCTGGAGGCGCTGGACCGCCTGATCGAGCTGATCGACACGCTGGGCGCGGAAGGCATCGTGCTGCACCACCTCGACATCGGCGGCGGCATCGGCATCAACTACGGCGAGGCCGGCGAAGCGCCGCCCGTGGCCGTGGCCGACTACCTGGGCCGCGTGTTCGCCAAAGTGGACGCTTGGCGCGCCGCACGCCATTCGGGCGCGACTATCAAAGTCATCTTCGAACCGGGCCGCTCCATCGTGGGCAACACGGGCGTGCTGCTGACCAAGGTGGAATTCCTCAAGCACGGCGAAGAAAAGAACTTCTGCGTGGTGGACGCGGCCATGAACGACATGATGCGCCCCGCCCTGTACCAGGCGTGGATGGACATGCAGGCCGTGGCGCCAGGCCAGGCGCCGGCCCAGACCTACGACGTGGTGGGTCCGATCTGCGAATCGGGCGACTGGCTGGCGCGCGACCGCAAGCTGGCCGTGCAGCCGGGCGACCTGCTGGCCATGATGCAGGCCGGCGCCTACGGCCTGACGATGGCGTCCAACTACAACACGCGCGGCCGCGCGGCCGAAGTGATCGTGGACGGCACGCAGTGCCACCTGGTGCGCCGCCGCGAGACCCCGGCCGAGCTGTACGCGCTGGAAAGCACCGTCAAGTAATCGCAAGGCGGGCCGGCCCCGGCCCGCCTTATCGTTGGCACACTTTTGCCTATTGCGCAAAACTGTTTCCAGCGCGCTGAGCGTTCTCTACATAGACAAAATTCCCTACACTCGGCCACCTGATTACTGCAATGAGGTTGGGGCATATGAGTGAAAAACCGAGCGACGCGGGCGGCGCGATTGATCCCATTGCCGCGTCCGGGGCCAAGCGTAAGACGCAACCATCGCGGCTGCTGTTCTTCCTGGCGGGGGTATGCGCCTTCTCCGTCGCCAACATCTATTACAACCAACCGCTGCTGGTGCTGTTCGCGCACAGCTTCGGCACCGACGTGGGCGCCGCCAGCGTGATCGCCATGGCGGTCCAGCTGGCCTATGCGGCCGGCCTGGTGCTGCTGGTGCCGCTGGGCGACATCCTGAGCCGGCGCACGCTGGTGCTGGCCCTGCTGCTGGCCAATGCCGTCAGTTCGGCGCTGGCCGCCTGCGCCGGCAGCTTGCCGCTGCTGGTGGCGGCCAACATCGCCATCGGCCTCAGTTCCGTCAGCGCCCAGGTCATCATCCCCGCCGTATCGCTGATGAGCGCGCCCGCACAGCGCGGCAAGGCCGTCGGCACCGTCATGAGCGGCCTGGTGGCCGGCATCCTGATGGCGCGCACGCTGTCGGGCTATGTGGGTCACGCGGCCGGCTGGCGCGCCATGTACTGGCTGGCCGCCGCCATCGACGCGGCCTTGCTGCTGGCCGTGGCCGTCCGCTTTCCCCGCAACGAACGCCAGCCCGCCGCCACGCCCTACCCGGCCCTGCTGCGCTCGCTGGGCCAGCTGTTCCTCGGCGAGCGCGAGCTGCGCCTGGCCTGCCTGTGCGGCGCCCTGATGTTCGCCTCGTTCAGCGCGCTGTGGGGCAGCATGGCCTATCTGCTGTCGCTGCCGCCCTATCGCTACAGCAGCGACGTGGCCGGCGCGTTCGGCCTGGCCGGCGTGGCCGGCATGTTCGCCACGCCGCTGCTGGGCCGGCTGGCCGACCGGCTCGGCGCGCGCAGCGTGGTGCTGCTGGGCGGCCTGGCCTGCGCCGCCGCCTACGCCCTGGTGGGCGCGGCGCCCCAGCAGCTGGGGGCGCTGGTGGCCGGCATCGTCGTGCTCGACCTGGGGGGCCGCGCCGGCCTGCTGGGCAACCAGCTGCGGGCGCTGGCCTTGTCCGAGGCGGCCCGCAGCCGCCTCAATACCGTGTTCATGGCCTGCTATTTCCTCGGCGGTGCGCTGGGCACGCGTGCCGGCGCCTACCTGGGCATGCGCTACGGCTGGCACGGCGTGGCCTTGATGGGATTGGCCACCTCGGCCGCCGTGATCGCCCTCAACGGCGACGCGGCCGGTGCCCTGCGGCGGGGCCTTTCCTGACATCTCGTTGATCAACTACGGGCCTTGGCCCGCATGGGCGGAGGCCAAGCGCGGTACCCCATCTGCCCGCTGCCGGCCAGGGCGGCGGGCCGGTCATTGAGCCGCGGCAGCGGGCACGGCGATACGGTTCTCCTGCTCCCAGCCGGCGCACTGGCCGATGTGGGCCTGCAGGGCTTGCAGGAACGCTTCCAGCTTGGCCGACATCTTGGGCAGGGCGCGCAACAGGTGGATGCCATCGCAGCGCTGGTCCGGATCGCCGAACACCAGCTGCAGGCGCTGCGCCTGGAGGTCGGCCGCCACCACCCAGTCCGGCAGGAAGGCCAGGCCCAGGCCGCGCACGGCGGCCTGGCGCAGCGCGTCGAAGTCGTCGCAGCGGAATGCCGGTGTGACCGTCTGCACCGGCGTACGGTCGAGCAGGCGCTTCCAGCAGATGGCGTTCGGGTCGTGCAGCTTGTCGATCACGCGGTGCCCGGCCAGCTCGTCGATGTTGGCGGGCGTGCCGTGCGCGGCCAGATAGGCGGGGCTGGCACACACCAGCCAGCGCTGGGTCGCGATGCGGCTGGCGAACAGCGCGCTGTCTTTCAGCTGGCCGATGCGGATGGCCGCGTCCAGCCGTTCGACCGAGGGATTGGTGATGCGTTCCGTCAAGTCCAGGTCCACCCGCAGGCCAGGATAGCGCTGGTGCAGTGCAGGCAGCCACGGCAGGATGTGCAGCTTGCCGAAGGTGGGCAGGCAGCTGACCCGCAGCACGCCCTGCAGGCTGTTGCTGAGCGAGGAAATTTCCGCGTGCATGTCGGTCAGCGCGTCGAGGATGCCGACGGCCCGCGCGAACAGGGCTTCACCAGTCTCGGTCAGCTTCAGGCCGCGGGTGGAGCGCACGAACAGACTGGCGCCGATCACCGCTTCCAGCATGTCGATCTGGCGCGTGATGGAGGACGGCGTCAGGCCCCGCTTGCGCCCGACGGCGGAAAACGAGCCGCTGCGGGCCACGTCGATGAAAACGGCAAGATACCGGGTATAGCGTGCGTCGCGCATAGTGTGCTGGGCCGCCGAGACGGGCGCGATCCGGCTCAGCAATACCGTGTGATGGGCAAGATTAGAAATAATACAATATTAATGATTCTCCGATGAAATTTTAAGTGGCGGCGGCCATTATTTGGCGGCCGGCATGGCGCACGAGCACTGCGGCGCGGCCGCCTGGCGGCGCCGCCACAGCAGGCGCGAGCCCAGCA
>JAZJZQ010000792.1:0-1347 GCA_040389625.1 Pseudomonadota bacterium
TAATATTTCCAAAAAGTGTGCTGAGACGGAAAAAGCCGCAAATTATAGCGCGCCTTGCCACGTAGCAGCAAGCATTAATGCACATAATTGGGCGGGTTGGGGCAATCGATGATTATCCCCCGTTCCGGCGAAGTGGGCAAGAGCCCTACATACCAAAAAAGATAGGCCGGGGCCGTATTATGACCGATACTGCGTGCTTTCCCGCAATTTGTTGGCGTCCCCATGACCATTTTGCATCAAACGCAACACATTCCACACAAGAACAAAACCGTGGCCACCCTGCTGGCCTTCGTGCTGGGCGGCCTGGGCGGCCACCGGCTCTACCTGCGCGGCGCGCGCGACCGCTGGATCCGGGTCCACCTGGCCAGCCTGCCGGCGGCGGCCGTCATTGCCGTGGCCGCGCCGGGCGCCGACTGGTTCTACAAGATATTGCCGCTGATCGTGTCGGTGCTGGTGGGCTTCCTGGAGGCGCTGGTGCTGGGCCTGATGCCGGACGAGAAGTGGGACGCCCTCTACAACGCCCAGTCCGGCCGCACGTCCGCCTCCAACTGGCCGCTGGCCGTGCTGCTGGTGGCGACGCTGATGCTGGGCGCCGGCACACTGATTGCAACGATTTCCCGCCTGTTTGACTTGCTGTACACTGGCGGAGCATATGGCTGACACACCCCACACGACACCTAGGAGAACAATATGACGAGTCGTCCCCTGATCCTGGCCCTGACCCTGGCCGGCCTGATGAGCAGCGCCTGGGCCCAGCCGCCAGCGAGCCCGAAAGAGCAGTATGCGATCGACAGCAAGCATGCCGCCACCCGCTACGCCGATGACAAGAAGCTGTGCACGGAAGAGACCGACTCCGGCGCCCGCATGCAGTGCATGCGCGACGCCAAATCCGAATACGACA
Source organism: Pseudomonadota bacterium (assembly GCA_040389625.1). Lineage (GTDB taxonomy): Bacteria > Pseudomonadota > Gammaproteobacteria > Burkholderiales > Burkholderiaceae_D > Rugamonas. Next base: position 902 of record JAZJZQ010000792.1, read on the forward strand.
AGAGCCTGGCGCAAGCCAAGGCCGCGATGAAAGCGTCGCCCGCCAAGGCCGGCGCTTGCATGGCCGAGTGCGGCAAGGTGACCAACGTGACCGTGACCGAGAAAGCGGGCGAAGGCAGCGCGCTGGGCCTGATCGCCGGCGGCGTGGCCGGCGCCCTGCTGGGCAACCAGGTAGGCAGCGGCCATGGCCGCGAACTGGCCACCGTGGCCGGTGCGGCCGGCGGCGCCTATGCCGGCAAGCAGGTCGAGCAAAAAGTCAAATCGACCAAGGTCTGGACCGTGCAGGTGCACTACAACAACGGCCAGCAAGCGAGCTTCAACTTCGACCACGATCCCGGCCTGCTGGCCGGCGACCAGGTGCGCAACGCCAACGGCACCGTGGTGCGCAACTAAGCGCTACGGCAGCAACGCCAGTCCACCAGCAGCCCGCCCGGGCTGCTTTTTTTT
>JAZJZQ010000792.1:1447-8421 GCA_040389625.1 Pseudomonadota bacterium
ACGGGCCGTGGCTGGTGGGTGAAAAATTGCGCCACGTCGACCGCGTCCTGATCCGACAGTGTGCCGCCCTGCCCCAACGGCATGTTGTGCTTGACGAAGGCGGCCGCCGTATAGGTACGCGCCATGCCGGCGCCATCGTTGAACGAGGCCGGCCCCCACACGGGCGGGAACGCATAGGCGGCGCCGTTTTTCAAGCCCTCGCCGGCGGCGCCGTGACAGCTGGCGCATTTTTCCGCATACACCTGCTTGCCGTGGACACTGTCGGGCGTGAGCTTCTGGTCGATCGGGCCAAAGCCGCGCCCCTTGACGCTGACGCCCGTCGGCACCCCGCCCGACAGCCACTGCATATAGGCGAGGATATTGTTCATCTCCTCGGAGCTAAAGCCGAGCGGCTTGCCGTTCATCGAGCGCTCGAAGCAGTCATTGACACGCTCCTGCAGCGAAATCAGGCGCCCACTGCGAGACCTGTATTCGGGGAACACGCCCCAGATCCCCACCCAGGGCGACGCTTGCGCGACCGTGCCGCCCGTCATATGGCAGTTGGTGCAAGTCAAACCGTTGCCGACGTTGTTGGGCAGGCGCAGATGGGTTTCCGTCAACAGCAATTTGCCGGCCGCGATGGCGGCCCCGCGCGGCCCGGACGGGATGCTGGCCTCGTCCGGCGCCTTGAATACCGGCGCGGTCTGCGCGCTCACTGCGCCGGCGCTCCATAACGCGGCAACCAGAATGGCATAACGTCGCATGTTCATGCTCTCCCTCCAGACAGATGTCGCCGCGAACGCGCGCGCGGCTCAGAATCATTCTAGCGTCACTGGCGATGGCCTTCGAAACAATTCTGGCGACGGCTTGATCGCGTCACCGTTGCCCACCCACCGCGGCCACCGGGCTGCCGGGTGCATTGCGCTGCGACCCCATCACACGTAGCCGGTGGCAAGCGCGCGCGCCCAGTCCGTGCGGCCGTTGCGCCGCGCCAGGTCGGCCATGGCGGCGTGGCCATAGGGCACGGCGATCAGGGCGCACTGCCAGCCGCCGTCGACCTGCTCGACGATGGCGTAGCGGGCATCGGGCGAACCGTTCTGGATCACGTGGAAACAGGGGCGGTTGTCATCGTAGGCCTGCAGGCCCACGCTGCCCGGATTGACGATCAGCTGGCCGGACGCCGAGCGCATCGCACGCGGCACGTGGGTGTGGCCGCAGACGACCAGCTCCGCATCGCAACCGGCCAGGCGGTCGTCGATCTCGGCCAGCGTGGCGGCCCGCACATGGGTCGTCTCCACGGATTCCAGGAAGTACTCGAAATCGCTGCGCGGCGTGCCATGGCACAGCTGCACTTGCGCGCTGAGCCGCACGGCCGGCTCCAGCGCGGCCAGCCAGTCCTGTTCCGCCTGCCCCAGCTGGGCCAGCGCGAAGGCGTCGGCCGCCTCGCGCGCACGCGGCGTGCGCAACTGGCGCTCGTGATTGCCGGCCAGGTGGATCCAGTCCCGCTGCTCCATCAAGAACTGCGCCGTCTCCAGCGGCAGCAAGGGGCCGGACACGCAATCGCCCAGGTTGAGCACCTGGTCGGCGCCGCGCCGGGCGATGTCGCGCACCACGGCCTGCAGGGCCGGCAGATTGCCGTGGATATCGGAAACGATGGCGTATCGCATGGTTCATGTCCTTGATTCAGGGGATCAGTGTAGCGCATTCGCCCGGCCTGCCGCAGCGGCAACAGGAAGCGCGCGGGGCCGACCAGCCGGCGTCGTCCGCCGCTGCATGGCGGCACCGGCAATCGTGTCACTCAACAGACGAAAATACAACAAATTAGCATATCTCCAATATTTTTCCATGAATTTCGAGCAGATGCTCGGTTTCGGTGCAAGGTTTTGCACTACATTGAGGCGTAGCTGCAAATCACCAGAAACATTGTTCGCACAGATGGCTCACTACTAAGGAGACACTACATGAGCATGCGCTTTCGTCCTTCCCTACGCACCCTAGTACCCGCCCTGGCGCTGCTCGCCCTGGGCGCGCAAGCATCGGCCAGCACCCTGAACCAGAACGCCTCGTGGACCATCGACCGGGCCAACACCAGCACCAAATACCGCGCCGTGGCCTATGGCGACTCGATCTACGCCGGCTACAACGGCTCCATCACCAGCGCCGCCAAGTATTCGGCGCCGACGGTGGATGCGGAATACCTGTCCGCCCTGTGGGGCGCCGACATCGAGAGCGTGCGCCGCACCAAGTCCGGCGCCGTCGCCTCGGACGTGTACAACAACAAGATCGTGGCCGAGCGTTCGTACATGCAGGCCAGCAATACCCGCGTCGTCACCTTCGAGATGTGCGGCAACGACGGCCTGCAAGCGCGCACCAGCTTCAAGAGCCAGAGCGGCACCTGCGACTACACGGTGCTGAACACGGCCGAGAGCAGCTGCAAGACCTATGTGGCGGCGGCGATGGACTACATCAACGCCAACGCCTATCCCGGCGTCAAGCTGAAAGTGATCTCCAACCTGCACTACCCCGGCTACGCGGCCGACAACGTGCAAAGCTCGTGCACTGACGCCACCACCGGCAGCACCGTGAAGATGCAGGACCGCTTCCTGCTGTCGCTGGCCCGCATGAACTACATGATGTGCGATACGGCGCGCCAGAAAGGCTTCACCTGCGCCGACAACTTCGCCCAGTACATGGGCGCCGACTATGACAGCAACGGCGACGGCCAGGCCGATTCCGATGCGCTGCGCTATGTGGCCGGCGAAAGCGAGTCGAGCTACGTCACCCGCATCACCACCACGCTGCGCTCCACAATCCGCGACGCCAACACGCACTTCGTCTCGTCAGGCAGCAGCTACGACTACATCCAGTCCGACGACACCCACCCCACCTACACCGGCAGCACCATCACCTCCGGCCTGTTCGGCGACACCACCGGCAGCGGGGCGCCGCGCTACACCTCGTTCAGCGGCGGCAAGAGCCCGATCTGGAACCAGTACGGCCATGAGCGCATGGGCTGGGCGGTATCGTCGTTCAACCCCGTCTCGCCGTAAGGGTCGGACCGGGATCAGCGCTGGCCATGCCACGCCGCCATTCTCCGGCACCGGCCGGCGGCTATCGCCATCGCGCCGGCCGGCCCCGGCATCCGTCCCGGGGCCGCGCCATCGTCACGTTGTTGCTGGCCGTCGCCGGCATCGCCTTGCTGATCGCGCTGTGGATGTGGTCCGGCGCTCCCGCCGACCACGCCGGCAACGCCGAAGTGACAACGGCGCCCGCATCCGCGCCCGGTGCCGCCCGGGCGTGGCTGTCGGCGCTACCGGGCATGTCGCCCGAACCCGAGCCTGAGCAAACCCGGCCCCCGGAGGGCGACGCCGATCCCACGCGCGACCTGAAAAGCTATGTGCCGCGCGGCGCAAACCCCACCATGCCCGAAGTGATCGAACGGCTGCACGAGCGCGGCATCTTCAGCGGCCTGGGTGCGTTTTCGCCACCGGGCACGCGCCCGCCCCTGGTCGGCCTGGCGGTGCCCGAGAACTTCGACCTGCCCAAGGGCTATGTGCGCCATCACCAGGTGACCGACGATGGCCAGACCATCGAAGCGGTCCTCATGTTCGCGCCCGACTTCCAGCTGTATGACGCGGCCAACCAGCCCATCGCCATGCCCAAGGACCGCGTCGTCCCGCCGGAACTGGCGCCGCCCGGCCTGCCGGTCCGGCGCATCGTCATCCCCACACCAAGAGAGCCGGCAAGACCCGGCCACTGAGACCATGACTTTATCCATCCCCGTAAGAATGCGCGTGCCGGCAGCCATGCTGGCCGGCGCGGCCATGTCTGCCCTCTATGCGCGCGGCGGCGCCGCCTGGCTGCTCGGCTTTGTACTGCTGGTGCCGTGGTTGCGCACGCTCGACGCCAGCCCCACGCTGACGGGCGCCCTGCTGCGCGCCTGGGCCATGGCCGTGGCCTACACGGCGGGCGCCTTCGCGTGGTTCGGCATCGCCTTCGGCCACTATGTGCAGATCGGCGGCGGCGCCGGCCTCGCGCTGTTGCTGCTGGCCGCGCCGCTGTTCCAGCCGCAGTTCATCTCCTTTGCCATGGTGCGCCACCTGACGCAGCGCCGGCATGGGCCCGCCCTCGGCGCGCTGGCCGGCGCGGCGGCGTGGGTGGCGACGGAATGGCTGCTGCCCAAATTCCTCGGCGATACGCTGGGCTACGGGCTCTATCCCTCGCTGCTGCTGCGCCAGGGCGCCGCCGTGGCCGGCACGGCGGGCCTGACGCTGCTGCTGTTGCTGACCAATGAAGCCATCGCGGCGGCGCTGGCGCGGCGCAACGCCTGCCTGTGCACGTGCGTACGTCCATTGGCCCTGGCGGCGCTGGCGCCACTGCTGCTGGCCGTTTATGGCCAGATCGTACTGTCGGCCAGCCCCGCGCCCGCCGGCAAGCCGTTGCGCATGGGCCTGATCCAGTCGAACATCATCGACTACGAACGCCAGCGGCAGGAAAAAGGCACCCAGGCCTTCGTGCGCGAAGTGCTCGATACCCACTATGCGATGAGCTACGACGCCGTCGTGCGCCAGCATGCCGATGCGGTGCTGTGGTCCGAGACCGTCTACCCCACCACCTTCGGCCATCCCAAGAGCGAAGCGGGCGCTGAACTCGATCACGAGATACTCGGCATCGTCAACGCGGCCGGGGTGCCGTTCGTGTTCGGCACCTACGACCGCGACAGCGCCGGCGAATACAACGCCGCCGCGTTCGTGCAGCCCGGCTCCGGCCTGCTGGGCTTTTATCGCAAGACGCGCCTGTTCCCGTTCACGGAATATGTGCCGGCCTGGCTGGACGGCCCGCTGCTGCGGCGCTGGCTGCCATGGACCGGCAACTGGCAACCGGGCAACGGCGCGCGCGTGCTGCCGCTGCGGCTGGCCGACGGCCGCGACATCCCCGTGCTGCCCCTGATCTGCTTTGACGACATGGATACCAGCCTGGCGCTCGACGGCGTGCGGCTCGGCGCGCAGGCCATCCTCACCATGTCCAACGACTCCTGGTTCACGGCCGACCCGCTGGGCGCGCAGCTGCACCAGGCCGCGGCGGCGTTCCGCAGCATCGAGACCCGGCTGCCGCAATTTCGCGTCACCAGCAACGGCTACAGCGGCGTGATCGACGCCACCGGCGCCGTCCTCGCGGGCACGCGCATGGGCGAGCAAACGCTGGTGATCGCCGGCGTGTCCGTGCAATCGCCGGCGCCCACCCTGATCGTGAAGTGGGGCGACTGGCTCGGACGCGTCGCCTGCGCCCTGCTCGCCGTGCTGGCGGCAGGCTCGATCCTCCCGGCATGGCGCCCCGGCCAGGCCTCGGACCCTGCGGCCGCCAGCCTGGCCGCGACCTTGCCTGCCCGGGTAGCCGTGCTGCCCCCGGCCGCACGGCTCGCGGCGGGCCTGCTGCGCACCTTGGCGCGCGGCAGCCTGCTCTGGATCTGCCTGGCCTTGCTGCTCAACGAAGCGCTGCGCACCAACACGCTGGCGCAGATCCGCCTGTTCGCCACCCTGTTCCTGATGCCTGAAGCGGGCGCCTGGTGCGTGCTGTTCCTGTGCTCCGCCCAGGCCAGCATCGCCGATGGCAAGCTGGTACTGGTGCGCGGTGCGCGCCGGCGCGAACTGGCGCTGGACGACATCGCCGCCGTCCAGCTGTGGCGCCTGCCCATTCCCGGACCCGGCCTGTCGCTGCGGCTGACGAGCGGCCGGCGTTGGCGCTATGGCCTGGCACTGACCAATCCTGGCGCGCGCGCCGCCGGACTGGCGGCCACCGGTGCCCACCCGATCCAGCAAGGCGTGCGCGCCGTACTGCAGGTCTATGCCCACACCAGCCTGGCGCTGCGCCGCTCGCGGCTGGACCACCCGCTGCCCAAGTACGTGCTGCTGCCGCTCGTGCTCGCGCTGCCGGCCTTCCACCTGTACCAGCACATCACCTACGGCAGCGCGTTCGGCGAGTACTACAGTTTCGGGTTGAACGCCTACCTCAGCGCGTTTGCGCTGTGGTGGGCCGCCTGGTCCATCGGCGTGGTGCTGACGGAAGCGCTGGTACGGGCCGCGATCATCGCAGTCACCTTGCTGACGGCGCTGCTGCGTCCGGCCCGCGCGATCGCCATCCGGCGCTGGCTGGAACGCGCCGGCCACATAGCGCTCTATCTCGGCATGCCGGGATGGCTGCTGCTAACGGTCTACCGCGCATAAAAAAACGGCCAAAAAACTGGGGACGTAACACGGTTTTCCAATAACCGTGTTACGTCCCCAATTATTCGAGTTAATTGTGTTACGTCCCGGTTTTTTGATAAAACCGTGTTACGTCCCCGTTTTGGGGGGACGCGCGCAGGGACGAAAAAAAACCTGCCGCGGCAGGTTTTTGCTCGGACTAAGCGGGCGACTGCTGCTTAGAACTGGTCTTCCGTCAGGGCCAGCACGCCGGCGCTGCCGTCGATGATGGCGCTGCGCAGGCCCGAAGCTTGCGACAGGATGTGGTCGGCAAAGAAGCGCGCCGTGACGATCTTGGCCTGGTAGAAGCTGGCGTCGCCTTCCTTGGCGTCCAGCTTCTGCTTGGCGATGACGGCGGCACGCGCCATCTGCCAGCCACCGAGCACGATACCGGCCAGCTTCAGGTACAGCACGCTGCCGGCGAACACGCCCTTGATGTCGCTCTTCATGTTGTTGGCCACGTAGTCGACCACCGCTTCCAGTTCCTTGCTGCCGGCCGCCAGATGCTTGGCCATGGCCTGGAACTCGGCACCGTCCACTGCCGCCAGCTGCGCTTCCGTCGCACGCACCTGGGCGATGATGCCCTTGGCCACGGCGCCGCCGTCACGTACGGTCTTGCGGCCCACCAGGTCGTTGGCCTGGATCGCGGTCGTGCCTTCGTAGATGGTCAGGATCTTGACGTCGCGATAGTGCTGGGCTGCGCCCGTCTCTTCGATGAAGCCCATGCCGCCGTGCACCTGCACGCCGTCGCGG
>JAZJZQ010000793.1:0-1353 GCA_040389625.1 Pseudomonadota bacterium
CGCCCAGCACGTCCATGAACACGCCGTGCATGATGATGCGCTGCGCCAGCTTCTTGGACAGGTAGACGCGCAGGAAGTCGATCACCTGCGCCGCCGGCAGCGGGGTGGAGAACAGGGGAATGTTCTTTTCGTCGCAGATGGCGAGAATGTCGGGTGGCGTTTCCAGGCCCTGGGCGATGATCAGGGCCGGCGGGCCGCCCGCGATCAGCTCGCCGATCACATGGGTGCGGGTAAGCGACTTGAGACGCTGGTAGTAGTTGATTTCCTGGTGGCCGAACACCTGGATGCGGCCCGGGTGGATGGTGTTCAGGTGGCCCACCTGGTCGGCGGCGGAAGCGACGTCGCCCGAGATCAGGCGTTCGCCACCGGGGAAGCCGGCAAACCAGCCGAGCTGCAAACTTTCGCGATTGTCGTCGTACAGCCTTTGTATCGTCAGCGGGGTTTGCAGCATGGGCGGTCTTTGCAAGAATGATAGGCAGCGTCTAGTTTAGCATGGCCGCCCGGCCCCGCCGAAGATCAGCCCGCCGCTTGCAGGCTAGGTTGCCAGTTGATGATGCGCGCGTGGACGGATTTGGGATCGGGGTCCGTCGTCAGCGCCGTGCGGAAGGCGTCGTCGGAGAACATTTCCGCGATCTCGGACAGGATCTCCAGGTGCTGCTGGGTCACGTGGTCGGGAATGAGCAGGAAGAACAGCAGGTTGACGGGCTTGCCGTCGGGCGATTCGAACGGGATCGGCTCAGCCAGGCGCACAAAGGCCGCCAGCGGCGACTTGAGGCTCTTCATTCCCTTGATGCGGCCGTGCGGCACGGCCACGCCATGGCCCAGGCCGGTGGAGCCCAGGCGCTCGCGCGCAAACAGATTGTCCGAGACGGTGGAGCGGGCGATGCCGCAGTTGTTCTCGAAAATCAGGCCGGCCTGTTCGAAGGCGCGCTTCTTGCTCGACACTTCCAGGTCGAGCAGGACGTTTTCAAGAGAAAGTATTTTGCTGAGGTTGTTCATAACGCGACATGAAATGGTGCAACGCACAAAGGTGGCTTGCGAGCAGAATTATAGGCTGGTTTCTGCGCCGTGTAACATGAATTCGCTTGCGCTGGCCGTCCCGGAGCGTCCGCCACGAGGCGCGCGGGGGTGGTCTTGGCATTGTAAAAAATGCACCGGGGTAAGCATTTGCCATTTCCATTCAGAAAATCCGGAAAAAGCCGGCTTTTTGCCAGGCAGCGGGCCGTTTTTCCGATTTTTTCCTGTTTTCAATACAGCGGCCGGAATTGATGAGCGCGTGGTCACGGCACTCGTCATGTTTCCATCATACGCCGATGCTTTATTGTCCCATTGAAAATTATATTACTTTCGCCG
>JAZJZQ010000793.1:1453-7344 GCA_040389625.1 Pseudomonadota bacterium
CCGCCGCGCCGCGTGTAGCGGGCGTACACGGCCAGCTGCTGGGGCGCGCACTGGCGCAGGATGTCCGTAAAGATGCGTTCCACGCACTGCTCGTGGAATTCGTTGTGGTCGCGGAAGCCGATCAGGTATTTGAGCAAGCTTTCCTGGTCGATCTGGGGGCCGCAGTAATGGATCTGCACGCTGGCCCAGTCCGGCTGACCCGTCACCAGGCAGTTCGACTTGAGCAGGTGGGACACCAGCGTTTCCTCCACTGGCAGCTGGTCGCGATTCGCCTTGAGCAATTCCGGCGCGGGGCGGTAGTTGTCGATTTCCACATCCAGCCGGTCCAGCAGCACGCCGTCCAGCTCGCCCATGGCGATGGTGGAGAAGGCGTCCGGCAAGGTCAGCGTCACATGCACGTTGGCGCCAAAGCCGGCCGACAGGTCTTGCTGCAGCAGGGCCTTGAGCGCGTCCGGGCTGTCGAGGCGGGTCTGGTTGAACGAGTTCAGGTACAGCTTGAACGACTTGGACTCGATGATGTTGGGCGAATCGGCCGGCACCGTGAAGCGGGCGATGGCCACCTGCGGCTTGCCCCGCTGGTTCAGCCACGACAGTTCATAGGCGTTCCAGATGTCGACCCCGAAGAAGGGCAGCGTACCCTGCAAGCCCAGCTCGTCGCGCTTGCCCTTGCGCGGGATGGGGAACAGCAGTTCGGGCGCGTAATCGGTGCGGTAGGCGGAAGTCTTGCCTAACGGCGACAGGTCGGCAAGGTCGGCGGTATTGGTCATGGCGGTGAGAAAGTCGATGTGCAAAGGCGCATGGTAGCGCATTCGCGCAAGCAAAGGGGGCCAGTGCCCTGGCCCCCTTTGCAGCAGGGCTTAGCCCAGGAACAGCTTGTAGACGGGGTTGGCCGTCTCGTCCCAGTAGCGGTAGCCCAGCGTGGTGAGGAAGCGGGCGAAGTCGCCCATTTCCTCGGGCGGCACTTGCAGACCGATCAGGATGCGGCCCACGTCGCCACCCTGGCTGCGGTAGTGGCACAGCGAGATGTTCCAGTTCGGCGCCATGCTGTCGAGGAAGCGCATCAGCGCGCCGGGCCGCTCGGGGAACTCGAAGCGGTACAGGATCTCGTCCTGCGCCAGGCTGCTCTTGCCGCCCACCAGGTGGCGGATGTGGGCCTTGGCCAGTTCGTCATGCGTCAAGTCCAGCGTGCTGAAGTCGTTCTGTTCGAACTTGCGGGCCATGGCGCCGGACTCGCTGCGGTCGGCGATCTGGATGCCGACGAACACGTGGGCCTGGTCCTGGTCGCTGATGCGGTAGTTGAACTCGGTCACGTTGCGCGGACCGATCAGCGAGCAGAAGCGCTTGAAGCTGCCGCGCTGTTCCGGCATCGTCACGGCGAACACGGCTTCGCGCGATTCGCCCAGCTCGGCCCGCTCAGCCACGAAGCGCAGCCGGTCGAAGTTCATGTTGGCGCCGCTGGCCACGGTGATCAGGGTGACGTTCTCGATCGGGTCCTTGGTCAGGGCCGCCCGCTCCACGTAAGCCTTGGCGCCGGCGATGGCCAGCGCGCCGGACGGCTCGAGGATGCTGCGCGTGTCCGTAAACACGTCCTTGATGGCGGCGCAGATGGCGTCCGTGTCGACCAGGATCACGTCGTCCACGAACTGCTGGCACAGGCGGAACGTTTCCTCGCCGGCCAGGCGCACGGCCGTGCCGTCGGCGAACAGGCCCACGTCGGCCAGCGTGACGCGCTCGCCGGCCTTGAGGCTGCGGGCCATGGCGTCCGAGTCCAGGCTCTGCACGCCGATGATCTTGATGTCGGGACGGATCTGCTTGACGTAGGCGGCGATGCCCGAGATCAGCCCGCCGCCGCCGATGGGCACGAAGATGGCGTGGATGGGGCCGGCATGCTGGCGCAGGATTTCCATGCCGATGGTGCCCTGGCCGGCGATCACTTCCGGATCGTCGAACGGGTGCACGAAGGTCAGCTTCTGTTCCTTTTCCAGTTGCAGCGCGTGGTTGTAGGCGTCCGTGTACGACTCGCCGTGCAGCACCACTTCCACCTCCGCGCCGCCGCGGGCCTTGACGGCATCGACCTTGACCAGCGGCGTGGTGGTGGGCATCACGATCACGGCCCGGCAACCCATGCGGGCGGCCGACAGGGCCACGCCCTGGGCGTGGTTGCCGGCCGAGGCGCAAATGACGCCGCGCTTGCGCTGCGCTTCGCTCAGGTGGGCCATCTTGTTGTAGGCACCCCGAATCTTGAAGCTGAACACGCTCTGCATGTCCTCGCGCTTGAAATAAATCTGGTTGGTGTAACGCTGCGACAGCGTGGGGGCCAGTTCCAGCGGGGTTTCGGCGGCGACGTCATAGACGCGGGCGGTCAGGATCTTCTTCAGGTAGTCGATAGTCATAGTCTGCAAACAAAGTGATTCTGGGCCGGGCTGGGGATGCCAGTCCGGTGCGGTCGATGCAAAGACTTGCTCCTATCCGGCGGGTGACCGGGGGCGGCAGTGTGCCGGGCTGGCGCGGGTGGGCGCAGGGCCGGACTGTTCCTTGGTGCTGCTGAACGGGTGAGCTTAATTATAATGGACACCTTTCGCCTCTTTCAAAAACCTGATGATCGCCTCTGCAATTACCTGGCTGCTGCACGTGCTGGCCGCGCCCGAAGTGGGGCTGACCTCCGTCTTCCTCGTCAGTTTTATTTCCGCCACGCTGCTGCCGCTGGGCTCCGAGCCGGCCGTGTTCGCCGTCATCAAGGCCAACGGCGCCCTGTTCGTGCCGGTGGTGGCCGTGGCCACGCTGGGCAATACCCTGGGCGGCATGGTCGATTACTGGATGGGCTACCAGGCCAAGGAAAGCTTTGCGGCCGAGCGCGAAAGCCGCTGGTTCCACTGGCTCGAGCGCTACGGCGCCAAGACCATGCTGCTGTCCTGGCTGCCCGGCGTGGGCGATCCCCTGTGCACGCTGGCCGGCTGGCTGCGCCTGCCGTTCTGGCCCAGCGTGGCCTATATGGCGGCCGGCAAGCTGGCGCGCTATATTTGTATGACGACGGCCCTGTTGTACGTGCCTGACGGCCTGTGGCACCGGCTCGGCGCCCTGTTGGGCTGATTTTTTGCGGCAAACGTCGTTCCGCAAACCTTACATAAGCCTGAATAATGTTCGTCGAAGTGTTGTTAATTTGCGGAGGCGTGCCAACGATTGCCATTTTTTGCAAATTAATTTTGGCATCGCACGTCACGGATAGTCCTTAGACCGGCTAAGGCTGTTCCGGCATGGTGCGTCGCAATACGCTAGAATGAACCTTCTGGGTTCAGTTTACACGTCCAATCTCATAATGAATGCCCCTGCACAACTCCAAGCTTTGCTAGCCGAAACGCCCCACGGTCCCGCGCCGACCCGTCTGCGCGAAATCCCCTACAACTATACGTCGTTTTCCGATCGTGAAATCGTCATCCGGCTGTTGGGCGAAGACTCCTGGCGTCTGCTCGACGAGCTGCGCGGCGCGCGCCAGACGGGCCGCTCGGCCCGCATGCTGTACGAAGTGCTGGGCGACATCTGGGTGGTACGGCGCAATCCCTACCTGCAGGACGACATGCTGGACAACCCCAAGCGGCGCCAGGAGCTGATCGACGCCCTGCATCACCGCCTGGCGGAAGTGGACAAGCGCCGCCTGCTGGTCGACACGGCCGAAGCGGGCGAGGCGGCCGACCTGGCCCGGCGCCGCAGCGCCAACGTGGAGCAGCTGCTGAAGGCAGCCAGCAAGGCCGTGGCCGACTTTGGCGAGGAATTCCGCCAGACCTGGGACTTGCGCAAGCGCGCCACCAAGGTGCTGGGCCGCTACACGGAAAAACACAACATCAAGTTCGACGGCATGTCGCGCGTGGCGCACGTGACGGACGCCACCGACTGGCGCGTGGAATACCCGTTCGTGGTGCTCACGCCCGACACGGAAGACGAGATGGCCGGCCTGGTCAAGGGCTGCATCGAGCTGGGGCTGACCATCATCCCGCGCGGCGGCGGCACCGGCTACACGGGCGGCGCCATTCCGCTCACGCCCATGTCGGCCGTCATCAACACGGAAAAGCTGCTCAACATGGGCGCCGTGGAAATGAAGGTGCTGCCGGGCCTGGATCACGAATATGCCACCATCTACACGGGCGCCGGCGTGATCACCAACAAGGTGTCGGAAGCGGCCGAAAAGGCCGGCTTCGTGTTCGCCGTCGACCCCACCTCGGCCCACGCCTCCTGCATCGGCGGCAACATCGCCATGAACGCGGGCGGCAAGAAGGCCGTGCTGTGGGGCACGGCATTGGACAACCTGGCCTCGTGGCGCATGGTGGACCCGAACGGCGACTGGCTGGAAGTGACCCGTATCGAGCACAACCTGTCCAAGATCCACGACGCGCCGGTGGCCAAGTTCAAGCTCGAATGGACCCATCCGAATGCCCGCGGCGAAGCCAAGGGCCAGCCGTTCAAGACGGAAATGCTGGAAATCGCCGGCCGCAAGTTCCGCAAGGAAGGCCTGGGCAAGGACGTGACGGACAAGTTCCTGGCCGGCCTGCCCGGTATCCAGAAGGAAGGTTGCGACGGCCTCATCACGTCGGCCCGCTGGATCCTGCACAAGATGCCCAAGCACGCCCGTACCGTGTGCCTGGAATTCTTCGGCCAGGCGCGCGACGCCATCCCGTCCATCGTGGAAATCAAGGATTACCTGGACGGCTTGCCGGCCAAGGGCGAGCAGTACCGCACCATCCGCCTGGCCGGCCTGGAGCACCTCGACGAGCGCTACCTGCGCGCCGTCGGCTACTCCACCAAGTCCAAGCGCGGCGTGCTGCCGAAGATGGCGCTGTTCGGCGACATCGTGGGCGACGACGAGAACGCGGTGGCCCAGGCCGCCTCGGAAGTGGTACGCCTGGCCAATACCCGCGTCGGTGAGGGCTTCGTGGCCGTCAGCGCGGAAGCGCGCAAGAAATTCTGGCTGGACCGGGCCCGCACGGCCGCCATCGCCAAGCACACCAACGCCTTCAAGATCAATGAAGACGTGGTGATCCCGCTCAACCGCATGGGCGAGTACACGGACGGTATCGAGCGCATCAACATCGAACTGTCGATCAAGAACAAGCTGCAGCTGGCGGCCGAGCTGGCCGAGTTCATCGCGGCCGGTAACCTGCCGGTGGGCAAGAGCGACGACGCCTCCGACGACCGCGTGGGCGACGCGGAAATGCTGGGCGACCGCGCCCAGCAGGCCAGCAACCTGCTCGAGCAGGTCACGGCGCGCTGGACCTTCCTGCTCAAGGAACTGGACCAGCCGCTGGCCGCCGTCACCGAGCAGCTGGCCGCGCTGGGCCTGGAGCGCCTGCTGCCCGTGTTCGCGCAGCGCCTGCAGGACCAGCCCAACGCCACCCTGTTCGACGTGGTGCAGGACCGCACCATCCGCATCACGTGGAAGCAGGAAATCCGCGCCCAGCTGCGCCAGATCTTCAACGGCGCCGCCTTCAAGCTGATCCTGGACGAAGCGACGGCCATCCACCAGCGCGTGCTGCGCGGACGCGTGTTCGTGGCGCTGCACATGCACGCCGGCGACGGCAATGTGCACACCAACCTGCCCGTCAACTCGGACCATTACGAAATGCTGCAGGATGCGCACCAGGCCGTGGCCCGCATCATGAAGCTGGCCCGTTCCCTGAACGGCGTCATCTCCGGCGAGCACGGCATCGGCATCACCAAGCTGGAATTCCTCACCGAAGATGAAATCGGCGAATTCCGCGACTACAAGCTGCGCATCGACCCCGAAGGCCACTTCAACAAGGGCAAGCTGCTCAACCTGGAAGGCATGGGCGCCGACCTGCGCAATGCCTACACGCCGTCGTTCGGCCTGATGGGCCACGAATCGCTGATCATGCAGCAAA
>JAZJZQ010000794.1:0-4556 GCA_040389625.1 Pseudomonadota bacterium
TTTTTCACCGCAGTACCTACACACCTAAAACACAAGGGAGACAGCTATCATGCAGCAAATCGATGTCCATAAAATTTCGGATGGAGCGCGCTTCAACCGCTTCCATGCCGGCGTGCTGGCGTGGTGCGCCATCATCATCATCTGCGACGGCTACGACCTGGCCGTGGCAGGCATCGCACTGCCATCGATCATGAAGGCGATGGGCGTCACCGCGCAGAATGCCGGTTTCATGGTCAGCTCCGCCCTGTTCGGCATGATGTTCGGCGCCATCTTCCTCGGCACCGTCGCCGACCGTATCGGCCGCCGTTACGCCATCGCCATCTGCCTGGCCCTGTTCAGCGTCTTCACGGCGGCGGCGGGGTTGACGCAGGACCCCTACGTATTCAGCGCCATGCGCTTTCTCGCTGGCCTCGGCATCGGCGGCGTGATGCCCAACGTGGTGGCGCAGATGACGGAATACTCGCCGCGCAAAATCCGCGCCACCATGGTCACGCTGATGTTCAGCGGCTACGCGGTGGGCGGCATGCTGGCGGCGCTGCTGGGCAAGGGGCTGATCGAGTCCTATGGCTGGTCGTCCGTGTTCCTGGCTGCTGGTGCGCCCGTGGTGCTGATACCGTTCATCCTGAAAAGCCTGCCGGAATCGATGCCGTTCCTGATCCGCCAGAAGCGCATCGGGGAACTCAAGCAGATCCTCACGCGCATGGAACCGCTCTACCTGCCCTCCGAGCGTGACCAGTTCACCGTGGCGGCGCACGACAAGCTCGAAGGGGCCCCGATCCGCAAGCTGTTCCAGGACGGCCGCGGCTTCAGCACCGTCATGTTCTGGGTGGCCTTCTTCATGTGCCTGTTCATGGTGTACGCGCTCAGTTCCTGGCTGACCAAGCTGATGGCCAATGCCGGCTACAGCCTGGGCTCCGCGCTGACCTTCGTGCTGGTGCTGAATTTCGGCGCCGTGATCGGCGCCATCGGCGGCGGCTGGCTGGCCGACCGCTTCCACATCAAGTACGTCCTGGTGGGCATGTACGCGCTGGCCGCCGTGTCGATCACGCTGCTGGGTTTCAAGGTGCCTACGGCCGCGCTGTTCGTGCTGGTCGGCCTGGCCGGCGCCTCGACCATCGGCACCCAGATCGTCACCTACGCCTATGCGGGCCAGTTCTATCCGACGGCCGCCCGTTCCACCGGCATCGGCTGGGCATCCGGCGTGGGCCGCAGCGGCGCGATCATCGCGCCCATCGCCATCGGCACACTGGTCGGACTGGCGCTGCCGCTGGAGCAGAACTTCATGGCCATTTCCATTCCGGCCGTGATCGCGACGATCGCCGTGTCGCTGATCCGGCATGGCCGCTCCGCATCGGCCATCAAGGATGCGCACGATGCGGGCACCGGCCTGCGCACCGCGGCCGCCTGAGCAAAAGCCGGGCGGGCCGCGGTGGCAGGCGGTCCGGCTTACTTGTAGAAGCCGGAACCGACCACGTAGTCGTCGCTGCGCTCGACATAGGACTTCTTTTTCTGCAGCTGTTTGGTGGCCGGGTTGACCCATTTGTATTCGACCCAGCCGCTGCCGGATGCCTTGGCGATGCGGACCATGTCGGCGCTGAAGGCAAAGCCGTCGGCATCCTTCAGTTCCGACAGGTCCTTGCCGACGATGCGCGGGTTGGATGGATTACACACCATTTTGGCGTGCATGTCCTGGATGAAGACGTAGGACTCGCCGGCCATGTAGCCCTTGGCCGGGTCGCCGAAATCGGCGCATGCCTGCTGCAGGCCGCTGGCCTTCAAATGGCCGATGGCTTTTTTCACCAGCTGCTGGGTGCTGTCTTCGGGCGTCGCCAGTGCTGGTGGCGAGATGGCGCCGGCAGCTGCCGCCAGCGTTGCTAGGGCCAGCAGTTTTTGTATCGTCATGGTGAGTCTCCTGTGAGCTTGCTGTTGTTGGTACAGAGTTTGATCCGCATGGCCGCGCGCCGTGTGGCATGCAGTGCGGGCGGGGTGTGTCGCACTGTTTGAAAGTAGTTGTGCCCGCCCATAGTATCGAATCACTGTGCGATTAACAACCTGTTGGGCGTTTATCGCACATCATAATAACCAAAGGAGCAAAGCATGAAAAACACGATCCGTTGCGCACTCGCGCTGTTGGCTGTTACCACCGCGAGCGGCGCCATGGCGCAAAGTTCGGTCACCGTCTACGGCCTGCTGGATACGGGCCTGGCCCACATGACCAACGCCAATGCCGCCGGCGACTCGGTGACAAAGATGCCGTCGCTGACGGGCTCCTTCCCGTCGCGCCTGGGCTTCCGTGGCGCCGAGGATCTGGGCGATGGCCTGCAGGCCGTCTTCACGCTGGAATCGGGCCTGGCGCTCGACACCGGCAGCATGGGGCAGGGCAACCGCCTGTTCGGGCGCCAGGCGTCGGTGGGATTGAAGGGACGTTACGGCACGGTGACGCTGGGGCGCCAGATCAACATGAGCTACATCGCCGTGATGAAGTCGGACGTGCTGGGACCTAACCTGTTCTCGATCAACAGCATCGATCCTTACCTGCCCAATGCGCGCAGCGACAACGCCATCGGCTACCTGGGCAACTTCAACGATGTCGTGGTGGGCGCCACCTACAGCACGGGGCGCGATGGCTCGGCCGCCGGCGGCCCGTCCGCCACCAACTGCCCCGGTGAAGTGCCGGGCAACGCCAAGGCCTGCCGCCAGATCACGGGCCTGCTCGGCTACGAGACCAGGGCATACGGCATCAACGCTTCCTACGACATCATGTACGGCAACGCCGGCGCGGCCAACGGCCTGACCAGCAGCGACAACAGCGACCGCCGTGTGAGCGTGAACGGCTACGTCATGGCCGGCGCGGCCAAGGTGGCGGGCGGCGTATTCGAGCGCACCACGCACGCGGCCACGGGACTGACGGAATCGGACCTGTACTACTTCGGCGTCAGCTATCCGGTGGCGCCGCAGGCCACGCTCGATGCGCAGGTGGCCAGGCGCGACGTGAAGCACAGCGATGCGGATGCGACCATGCTGGTGGCGCGCCTGAGTTACTACCTGTCCAAGCGTACGGCGGTCTATGGCAGCGTGGGCCACATGAAGAACAGTGGCCTGTCCGCCATTGCACTCGATGCGGGCGGCACGGTCGGCGTGGGCAAGTCGCAGAACGGCGTGATGGCAGGCCTGCGCCACACGTTCTGATCGACCGGGATGGGCGGCGCCGGTCCCGGCCGGCGCCGTTTGGCAAATACTAAGGCAGCAGGATGGCCAGTTCCTGCGCGCCGCGCTGCAGCACGGGCAGGAATTCCTGCTCCAGCTGCCGGACGCTGACGCGGGCCGCCTGCGCGCCCACGTTCAGCGCCGCCAGCACCTTGCCGGAGGCGCCGCGCACGGGCACGGCGATCGAGCGCAGGCCCAGTTCCAGTTCCTCGTCGTTGACGGCGTAACCGGCCTGGCGCACGCCGGCCAGGATCTCGCGCAGCCGCTTGACGGACGTGACGGTGTGTTCCGTCATCGGCCGCAGCTTGGTGCGGGCCAGGTACTGGTCCAGTTCATCGGCGGGCAGGTAGGCCAGCATCACGCGGCCCAGCGAGGTGCAGTAGGCCGGCAGCCGGCTACCCGTGTTGAGCGCCACCGACATCACGCGTGAGGTGGCCGCGCGCGCCACGTACAGCACTTCATCGTCTTCCAGCACGGCCAGCGAGCTCGATTCGTTGAGCGCGCGGCTGATGTTGTTCAGGTAGGGCTGGGCCGACACCGTGAGCGGCGTGGACGACAGGTAGGAATATCCGAGCGTGAGCACCTTGGGCCGCAGCGAGAAGTTGTTCAGCTCCGCATCCACGTAACCGAGCTCGCGCAGCGTGTGCAGGCAGCGCCGCACGGCCGCGCGGGGAATGCCCGTCTTCTGGCTGATGTTGGCGATGGTCTGCGGCTTGCGCGAGTCGCTGAAGGCCTGCACCACGGCCAGGCCGCGCGCCAGCGAGGTCATGAAACTGGGATCGGTGAGGGCGTCGATCTGTTCGGAAATGGTCGGTTCGCGCTCCGGCGCCGTCTCGGCGGCGGGCGGGTGCTTGGGCGTGGTGGTCTTGGACATGGCGTGATTTTAATGCAGCCGGCGATTTCGATAGTTGTTTTTTTCTTGACCTCGGCGCCCAAGCGTCGTTACACTGGCTGTGCGATAATCAATCATTAGTTCGATAATCGCACAAACCGAACACCAAGGCGGAGATATGATCGACAAAACTTTTGAATCACTACAGCGTGCCGTGGCCGATGTGCACGACGGCGCGACTGTCATGATCGGCGGCTTCGGCAACGCCGGCATGCCATCGGCGCTGATCGACGCGCTGATCGAGCAGGGCGCGCGCGAGCTCACCATCGTCAACAACAACGCCGGCAATGGCGACACGGGCCTGGCGGCCTTGCTGGCGGCGGGGCGGGTACGCAAGATCGTCTGCTCCTTCCCGCGCCAGGCCGATTCCCACCATTTCGACGCCCTGTACCGGGCCGGCAAGATCGAGCTGGAACTGACGCCGCAGGGCAACCTGGCCGAGCGCATCCGCGCCGCC
>JAZJZQ010000794.1:4635-25275 GCA_040389625.1 Pseudomonadota bacterium
GATCAAGGCGCTGCGCGGCGACCGCTGGGGCAACCTGGTGTACCGCAAGACGGCCCGCAACTTCGGCCCCATCATGGCCATGGCGGCCAAGACCACCATCGCCCAGGTGCGGCAGGTGGTGGCGCTCGGTGAACTGGACCCGGAAGTGATCGTCACGCCCGGCATATTCGTACAGCGCGTCGTCAAGGAGGCCGCATGATGAACCGATACACCCGCGACCAGATCGCCGCCCGCGTGGCGCAGGACATCCCCGAAGGCGCCTACGTCAACCTGGGCATCGGCCTGCCGACCAAGGTGGCCAACTACCTGCCGGCCGAGCGCGAAGTGTTCCTGCACAGCGAAAACGGCCTGCTCGGCATGGGCCCCGCGCCCGCGCCCGGCGAGGAGGATGAAGACCTGATCAACGCCGGCAAGCAGCCCGTCACGCTGCTCACGGGCGGCGCCTACTTCCATCATGGCGACTCGTTCGCCATGATGCGCGGCGGCCACCTCGACATCTGCGTGCTGGGCGCGTTCCAGGTGGCGGCCAACGGCGACCTGGCCAACTGGCACACGGGCGCGCCGGACGCCATTCCCGCCGTGGGCGGCGCCATGGACCTGGCCATCGGCGCCAAGCAGGTGTTCGTGATGATGGACCACCAGACCAAGAGCGGCGAGAGCAAGATCGTGGCGCAGTGCGCCTACCCGCTCACGGGCGTGGCCTGCGTGGACCGCATCTACACCGACCTGGCCGTACTCGACGTCACCCCGGCCGGCCTGGCCGTGCGCGAAATGGCACCCGGCCTCACCTTCGAAGCGCTGCAGGCCGTCACCGGCGCGCCGCTGCTGCCCCCCACGCACTGAACGAGGACTCCTTGATGAATCAAGCTTTTATCTGCGACGCCATCCGCACCCCCATCGGCCGCTACGGCGGCGCATTGAAGGACATGCGGGCCGACGACCTGGGCGCCATCCCGCTGCGCGAACTGATGCGCCGCAATCCGGGCGTGGCCTGGAACGAGGTCGATGACGTGATCTACGGCTGCGCCAACCAGGCCGGCGAGGACAACCGCAACGTGGCGCGCATGTCGGCCTTGCTGGCCGGCCTGCCGCTGGAAGTACCCGGCTCCACCGTCAACCGCCTGTGCGGCTCCGGCATGGACGCGGTGGGCACGGCGGCCCGCGCCATCATGGCCGGCGACGCCAGCCTGATGCTCGCCGGCGGCGTCGAATCGATGACGCGCGCGCCGTTCGTGATGGGCAAGGCCGACACGGCTTTCTCGCGCAACGCCGCCATCTACGACACCACCATCGGCTGGCGCTTCCCCAACAAGCTGATGAAGGAGCTGTACGGCGTGGACGCCATGCCGGAGACGGCGGAAAACGTGGCCGACGATTACGCCATCAGCCGCGCCGACCAGGACCGCTTTGCCCTGGCCAGCCAGCAGAAGACGGCGCGTGCCCAGCGCGATGGCCTGTTCGCGGACGAAATCGTGCCGGTCACGCTGCCGCCAAGCCGGCGCGGGGGCGAAGCCGTCATCTTCGCGCAGGACGAGCATCCGCGCGAGACGACGCTGGACACGCTGGCCAAGCTCAAAGGCGTGGTGCGGGCCGATGGCAGCGTCACCGCCGGCAACGCCTCGGGCGTCAACGACGGCGCCTGCGCGCTGCTGCTGGCCAGCGCCGAAGCGGCCCGCCGCCACGGCCTCACGCCGCGCGCGCGCATCGTGGGCATGGCCACGGCCGGCGTGGCGCCGCGTGTGATGGGCATAGGCCCGGCGCCGGCCACGCAAAAGCTGCTGCGCCAGCTGGGCATGACCTTGGACCAGATGGACGTCATCGAGCTCAATGAGGCGTTCGCCTCGCAGGGACTGGCCGTGCTGCGCGCGCTGGGACTGCGCGACGACGATGCGCGCGTCAATGCCTATGGCGGCGCCATCGCGCTCGGCCATCCGCTGGGCATGAGCGGCGCCCGTCTCGTCACCACCGCCATGTACCAGCTGCAGCGCAGCGGCGGGCGCTACGCCCTGTGCACCATGTGCATCGGCGTGGGGCAGGGTATCGCCATCGTCATCGAACGCGTTTAGTGGCGCGGCGCTGGGGCTGGGGCAGGCCGGGATCGGCGATGCCGTACCTGGCCGCCAGCCGCTTCGCTTCCCCGCTGCGGTTGGCGTACTCGATGCCGTCGTCGAGCACCTCCAGCAGTTCAGCCGCATACGGCACGTTGCGGCTGACCATCATGTGGAACGGCGACGGCGACAGGTCCGGCAGCACGCCGTAGGCGATGCCGAGCACCTTGAAATCGACCTTGCCCAGGGTCTGGTAGCCCAGCGCGATCTCGAGCCGTTCCGGCACGGCGTCGCAACGGTTGTTCTTGAGCTTGAGCAGCGACTGCATGAGGTCTTGCGCGCCCGTGTCGATCTGCGCTACGTCGAGGCCGAAGGCCGTATAGGTGTAGCCGTTGACGGCGCACAGCCGCAGCTTTTTCAGGTCGGCCGAGGTGGCGACGGCCGGCCTGGGGCGCGCCGTGTCGTAAAAATAGACGAGGTGTTGGGCGTAGTAGGGCTTCGAGACCAGGTAGGTCCTGGCGCGCTCGGCATTGTTGGCGATGTCGGTCATCATGTCGTGCATGCCTAGCCTGACCGACTCCATACAACGTTTCCACGGCAGCATATCGATCGTGTAGCGCAAGCCTTTGCGTTCCAGGCTCATTTGCAGCAGTTCGGCCGAGTAGCCGATCACGTCGTCCGTCTGCCCCTGCAAGTCGCGCTTGAAATACAGGTAGGGCGGCCACTCGGCGATCTGTCCGCAGACCCGGATGGCCTGGTTGGGCGCCAGCGGCGCGGCGTTCGCGGCGGTGCCGGCGCACGCCAGCAGCAGGGCGATCGGCGTGATGGTCGTGGCAAGATTCATGCTGTATCCAGGGCGGCCCGAGGTGCGCCAGGGCGGTCGCCGCTGTGGCGCCGCCGGCGCTCACTGCGTTGGCGGCTGGCCGGTAGCCGCGGCACCATGCTACTACGGCGGGGCAAGGCACTTCCACCTTGAATAGTGCGTGGGAACAAGAAACCCGGACATTATGCCAGGCGCCCGCAGCGGCGAACCGCAGGCCCGGGCCTGCCGCGCCGCCTCAGCGCCGGCGCCGGTCCGGCGGCAGGGCGGCCCTCGCTAGTGCAGGCTGATGGCCAGCGGGGCAATGAGGGTGGCCCGCTCCGTGCGCAGCCAGGCCGTGCTGTTCTGCGCCCGTTCCTGTTTCTCCACCAGGTGCATCAGCTTGAATTCCGAGCTGGCCACGACCTGCTGCAGTTTTTGCTGCGCGGCCGGGTCGCTCAGATGCTCGAGCAATTGCTTGGGCACGCGGCCCTGGTTGAACAGCTGCACCAGCCGCTCGAGCAGATAGTAGGAGGTCAGATGGGTCGAGGCGCTGTCGATGAAGATGGACGACACTTCCGTCATGCGGGGCAGGAAGCTGGCCACGATACGGGCCGTGTTGGCGGCCGAATGGGAATAGTCGGAAAAGACGATGTCGATCTCGGACCGGGCCGGGCCCGGGTGGTCGCGGCGCAGCTGCTCGTCGAGCCAGCCCAGGTCGTGCAGGTCGATCTCGCTCTGGCAATAGCGCACCCGGTCGGCCACCCCGGCCCGTGCGAAGACGGTGTCGAGGAACTGGCCGTGCCGTTCGTGCCCCTGCAGTTCGGCCAGCCGGCCATCCAAGCGCCGGCTCCACCATTCCTTCTGGCGGGCGGTGGCGAAATGGGTGCCGTTGTCGACCGTGTAGATGGTCCCCATCTGGTTTTCCTGCATGGCGGCCGCGATCCAGGCCGTCGTCACGCCCAGTCCCGTGCCCAGTTCGACGACGATGGCCGGCTTTTCCCGCTTGACGATGCTGTAGAGCAGCATGCACAAGTCCTCGCTGCCGTAGACGGGGCCGATTTTGTTGCGTAGTTCAAGCAGATAGTCGAAATTGCTGGATGGGGTGGATGGGTGCATGGGATTCGGTGAAGTTGGGGGATCAGGGAGCGGCGCGGGGGCGCGCCGCCCGCGCCGGCCGGTCAGCTGACGCGGATGCCGTGGTGGCGGTGCAGCAGCTTGAGCAGATAGTGCACGCTGGCCACGGGCCATTCGGCGCCCAGCAGTGCATGCACGGCGTCCAGCGACAGCCGGGCGCCGCCGTTGAGCGCCTCGAGCAGCGCGATCACGCCGGGCCGGTGGCGCAGCGCGATGCGGGTGCCCCGCACGTACAGCACCAGTTGCCCGCCGTCCGCTTCCAGGTAGTGGTAGAAGCGGTACGGTTCCTCGATCTGCACCACGCTGGCCGGCCCGAGCGCCGCGACGGCCGTGTTGGGCAGCGGCGCGTTGCGAAAGCCGCCATTGCTGTACATGGCGTACTTGTGGTCCTTGTAGGCATCGCGCATCAAGTCCTTGACGGTGCTCTGTTCCGGGAAGTCGAACAGGGCAATGGTCTGCTCCACCGCGCTGATATCGTCCAGCCCATTCTTGTCGGCCTTGAGCATCACGTCCGACGGCTGCAGGTACTTGCGCCGCACCCACTGCATCAGCTGGGCGCCGAAGTCGTAGCTGGAGCGGTTGTTGCACCAGCAGGCGACGCCGATCGACAGCCCGTCCTGGGTCCCGAGGTGGAACTTGTTCTCCGGCATGAAGTAGATCTCACCCTCCTGGAACGTGTGGCGGGTGGCCGTGGCCAGGTGCGGCCCCGGCGTCATGTTGTTCTGGCGCTGCTCGGGCGGGCAGGCGTAATCGTCGTCTTCCCACGTGTAGATGGTCTTGGCGCCCGGCCCCAGGTGGAAATGCATCACGCTCTTGCCCGGCAAATCCTTGTGGATGCCCAGCGGCGTCATGTCATAGTTGCCGATAAAGATGGTAAACAGGAAGCCTTCGGACGGCATGCCGATCCGCTCGAGCAGGGGCTGCAGGGCGAAGGCGATGCTGCGCGACAGTTGCTGGCTGAATTTCTCGCCGCGGTTGAGGATGATGCCGAACTTCTTGTCGCCGAAGGCCCGGGCCACCCACGTCTCCAGGTCCTCGTCCGGGGTCGGATGGGCGGCGAAGTGGGCCGTCAGGTCTTCGCTCTGGCGGCCGTCCAGCCACAGCCGGTAGCCATAGGTTTCCTGGTGCTCGCGCGCCACCTCGGCCACGATGTCGAGCACGCAGCGGCGCAGGCGGGCCGTCTGCTCGGGGGTGAGGCAGGCGGGAAACACGGCCGGCTTGCTCATCTGGCCGGTGCGTTCCATGAAACGGTCCCACCACCGCTGATCGAATTGTCCGGTCAACGCTGGTTTGCTCAGGGGGCCGTCGTCGGTCCCCGTCAATAAATGATCTCGCATGTCGGTATCTGTCTGGTTCGGTTCACGGGAGGGGCGGCGCGCTGCCCCTTCAGGCCACGCGGCGCAGGCCGCGGCGCTGGTGCAGCTGGTCGAGGATATACAGGCCGATGCGGCGGTCCCAGTCCGCGTCGAGCATGGCCAGCAGCTCCGAGACCCGGTGCCGGCGGCCCTGGTTGATGGCCGCGATCATCGCCTGCACGCAGGGGAAGTGCTTGAAGTCGATGCGCCGGCCCCGCACATACACTTGCATCTTGCCCGCCTCGCTGGTGCGGACCTGGATCTGGTACGGGTATTCGCTCTGCACCACGTCGTCCGGGGTGAGCGCGGCCGCGTCCTCGAGCTCGAACGGCGGGTGGCGGTAGCCGGCGTTGCTGTGCACGCAATAGCGCCATTCCGTGTAGGTTTCGCGCAGCAGTTCGCTGTAATTCATGTCCTTGAGTTCGTCGCGCACGCGGTACACGGCCAGCAGCTCGTCGAGGGCGCTGCTGTCGTCGAGCGGGTTGCGGTCGTCGCGGATGCGCTGGCTTTGCGTGACGCGCACTTGCTTGAACAGCCGTTCGTGCAAGTGCTTGGCCAGCAGGTCGTCCGAATGGTTGTACTGCCAGACCGTCAGCCCCATCGACAGCCCGTCCTGCGAACCGATGTGGTATTCCCCTTCCGGCATGAAGAACAGGTCGCCGCTGCCGAACGTGTATTCCGTGGCGTGGACCCGCAGCGCCTCGATCTGCTTGCGGTCGAAGCCGTCCTGCGCGCTCAGCGCCAGGTATTGTTGCTTGTCCCACAGGTGCATGGTCTTGCTGCCCGGGCCCAGGTGGAAGTGCATGACGTTCTCGCCGCGCTTGTCCTGGTGGATGCCGAGCGGGGTCTGGTCGTAGTTGCCGATGAAGATGGTGAAGTTGATGCCGTCGCGGGGCAGGCCGATGTCCTGGAACAGGGGCGCCAGCGTGGCGGCCACGTCGGTCATCAGGCCCAGGTGGAATTTCTCGCCGCTGTTGATGATCATGCCGAATTTGCGCTGGCCGAAGGCGCGTGCGACCCAGGCCGCGAACGTCTCGCCCGGCGCCGGCGGCAGGTCGAAGATCTGTTCCATCTCGTCGCTGTCGAGCTGGCGGCCATCGATGTAGACCCGGTAGCCGTATTGCACCGTGCGCAGGGCCGCCAGATCGCGCACGATGTGCAGCACCGCTTCCTGGTAGAACGCAATGCGTTCTTCGTCCAGGCAATCCTTGAACACGGACGGGCGGGTCAGGCCGCCGGTCTGCTCCTGGAAGCGCTGCCACCAGCTGTCACTAAACACATAATTCGAAGCTGCATCTTTGTCGCGGATCATAACGTTTTTCCAAATAGATAAACTCAGTCAGTGGCGGGCGGGCGCCATTCGTTATCGTGGGGGATGGTGGGGCGGGGGCGGGCGCTGCCGCGGAGCGGGCGCGGCGCCCGGGTGCCGCGGCACGGGGCCGGCGGGGCGCGTCCGGACGCCATCCCCGCGGCCGGCGCCGGTTTAGGCGAATTTATCGACGCAGTCGTGGTCGTGGTCGACGCCCACGCCGCCCGTCATCTTTTCTTCTTCCAGCGGGGTCAGCACGCGTACGCCCAGGAATTCCTCGATCGCGTCATCTTTCTTTGGTTCCGGTACTACTTTTGGTTCGTTGCTCATAAGTTCCTCATCAAATTAGGGGGATGATAGCTATGGCGTTGGCCGGCCCGTATCAGGCCGGGGTCACGTGGTCGTGCTGGTGGGTATGGTCTTCCAGGCCACCGGTGATCTTTTCCTCTTCCAGCGGCGTCAGCACGCTCACTTCCAGGAATTGCTCAACTTCCGCGTCGACTTCTGGCTGCACTTTCGTTTCGTTGCTCATGTCATCCTCATGGTGGGTGGATCAATCAACGGCGACCATTCGCCGTTGCTTTCATATTAACACTAGTCTTTTGACAAGTGTCAAATATTTAATAATGGTAATTTGCTATTTTTCGCCATCATGCCTGTTCAGCTGCCGGACGCGGCCAGCGGCGCGCTTTCCGGCGCGCCCGGGTTCGTCTTGAAGTAGCGAAACTGTCCGTTCCGCACCACAATCTTGGCCAGCGCCTTGGCCACCGGGTCGCCCTTTTCGCTGAAGGTATGGCTGCCCGTCACGCCCGGCCAGTTCTTGGTGGCGCGCAAGGCCGCCGCGATGTCGGCCGGCACGGCGCTGTGGGCGCTGTCGATGGCGTGCACCAGCAGGTTCAGGGTGTCGTAGCCCTGGGCGGCCGAACTGTCGGGGAACACGCCGTAGCGGCGCCGGTAACGCTGGTCGAAGGCCAGCACTTCCGGGCGCGGATCGCCCATATTGAACAGGGAAAACACCACCGTGCCCTCCACGCTGGCCCCGCCGCGCCGGATCAGCTCGGGCGAATCGAGGCCCACGGCGCCGAACACGGGCACCGTCAGCCCGGCCGCGCGCGCTTCGCGCACGATCTGCGCGCTCTCGGGCAATGAACCGGCCAGGAAGATGGCGTCCGGCTTGAGGAACGCGGCCCAGTCCGCCAGCAGGGCGGCATAGTTGTCGCCGCCCATGTTGTAGGAGCGGCGGTCGGCCACGGCGATGCCCAGTTCATGGGCCCGCTGTTCGAAGAAATTGGCCAGGTCGATGCCGTATTCGTTCTTGATGTAGTAGATGGCCACGCGCTTGTAGCCCTGGGCGGCGGCATAGTCGCCGATCTGGCGGCCCTGGTCGCGGTTGCCCGGCAGGCTGCGGAAGATCATCCGTTCGCCCTGTTCCGTGAGCTTCTGGCCGCTGGCGCCCGGGGTCACCATGACGATGCCGGCCCGGTCGTAGATGTGGGCGGCCGGCGCGGCGATGTAGGAATTGAGGTGGCCGATGACGGCCGCCACGTCCGGATCGTCGGCGATCTCCTGGGCCACCAGCCGGCCCTTGCTGAGCGAGGCGGCATCGTCCTTGAGCAGCAGGCGCAGCTTGCGTCCGCCCAGCACGCCGCCGCGGGCGTTCACTTCATCGAGCGCCATGGTGATGCCGTCCACCAGCGTGGCCTTGCTCGATTGCAGGGGCCAGGCCACGGCGATGGTGACGTCGCGTCCCGCTTCGGCCACGCGCGCGGCGCGCCGCTGGGCCGCCGGCGGGGGCTGGCAGGCGCTCAGCGCCAGCAGCGCGGCGAGGAGGAAAATCCGTGTGTTCATGCTACTCCCTGCGTTAGGCCAGCTGGCGTTGCGCCAGGTCGGCGAACAGGCCAGGCTGGGCCATTAATTGTTGATAGCTGCCGCTTTGCACGATACGGCCCTGGTCCATCACGTAGATGCGGTCGGCGTTGACGATGGTGCTGAGGCGGTGCGCGATGACGACGCGGGTGGCCCGCAGCCGTTCCATGCTGGCGCTGACGACGGCCTGGCTCTGGTTGTCGAGCGCGCTGGTCGCTTCGTCGAACAGCACGATGCGCGGCTTGCTGACGATGGCGCGCGCGATCAGCAGGCGCTGGCGTTGGCCGCCCGACAGCGTGCTGCCGCCGTCGCTGACGTAGGTGTGCAGGCCCATGGGCATGGCCTGGATGTCCTGGTCCAGGCCGCAGGCCCGGGCCGCTTCCCATGCGTCCTCGCGCGACAGGGCGGTCGAGCCGACGATGTTGCTGTAGATGTCGCCGCTCATCAGTCGCCCGCTCTGCAGCACCACCCCCAGCTGGCGCCGCACGGCGCCCAGGTCGACGTCGTCCAGGTTGTGGCCGTCGTAATAGATGGCGCCGCTGTCGGGGCGTTCGAAGCCGAGCAGCAGGCGCAGCAGCGTCGACTTGCCGGAACCGGAGGCGCCCACCAGGGCCACGAATTCGCCGGCTGCGATGCGCAGCGACACGTCGTGCAGCACGGGCGGGGCGTCCGGGCCGTAGGCGAAGCGCACATTGCTCAGCTCAATCGCGCCGCTCAGCGTGCCCGGCTGGGCCTTGTGCTCGTCCACTTCCGGCCGCGCGGCCAGGATGGGGCGGGTGCGCTCGTACGTGGTGGCGATGGCCAGCACGTCGACGCCGCAGCGCACCAGGGCCAGGGCCGCGCCCAGCAGCATGGTCCAAGCCGCGCAAAAGGCGATGAAGTCGCCCGTCGACAGGCGCACGGCGCCGGCGTCGGCCAGGGCGGCGCCGATGCAGGCGAACAGCACGGCGTGGGCGGCCAGCGGGAAGGCGGCGCCGAACACGGCGCTGGCCGTGGCCAGCCGGCCAGCCCGCAGGGCGGCGCGCTTCTGGGCGGCGAAGCGGGCCGCCCAGTTGGCGAACGCGCGCGCCTCGGCTCCCGTCACGCGCAGCTTGGCGATGGCGCTCAGGTACTCGAGCACCAGGCCCGTGACCTTGCCGCCCAGTTCGGCCGTGCGGCGCGAAATGCGCAGGCTGCACCAGCCCAGCGCCACGTTGCAGCCCACCGCCAGCGCCAGCAGGGCAAGCGCGACCAGGGCCAGCTTGACGCTGTAATAGAACAGCAGCAGCACGTTGAGGATGGAGAACAGGCTGCTGATGATGGTCGAGATGATGGTGCCCGACAGCACTTGCCGGATCTCGTTGATGGCATTGATACGGGTGGCCAGGTCGCCGGCCGCGTAGTCGCGGAAGAACGGCGCGGGCAGGTTCAGTACCCGGTCCCACACGGCCGCCTGCAGGTCGTGGCCGGCCTTGCCTTCGATGCGCAGCATGGTCAGCGCCCGGGTGGCGTCGAACAGCAGCGTGACCAGGCCGGCCAGGAACAGGATCAGCACCACCTGCACCATCTGGCCGTGGTCGGCGGCCGGAAACACGCTGTCGAACAGGTGGCCGCTGGCGATCGGGATGGCCATGCCCAGCAGGGCGCTGGCCAGCGCGATGGCGGCCACCGTGCCCAGGTCGCTTCGTATGCCCGGCAGCACGAAGCGCAGCAAGTCGGCCAGCACCAGCGGCCGGGCCGGCAGGCCGGCGTAGAACACGTAGCCGAAGTGGGCCAGGCTGGCCGCGAAGGCGGCCGTGACGGGCGCGCTCTGGCCGCTGGCCGGATCGGTCACGCGGTAGCCGCCCCGCGCGGGCAGCACGGCATAGGCCAGCCCGCTGTCCTGGGCGAACACGAGCAGGGCGCCGTTGTCCTCCCGCCACCAGTCCCCCTTCAGGGCGACGCGGCGGCTACGCACGCCGGACGCCTGGGCGATGTCGCGCAGCGGCGTGCGCCGGCGTGCGCCGGGCGCGATGGCGGGCGCGGGCTGGAATTGGATGCCGCAGTGGGCGCCGACCAGGCGGCAGGCGGCCAGCAGCCGGTCGTCGGCGCCAGGCGCGCCGGCGCCGCCGGGCATGGCCTGGCCGGCGCCGAACAGGGCGGCCAGGCCGCCCAGCGCGTCGCGCATGGCCTGGCCGTTGATGGCTTGCTGGCGCTGCAGGCGCGCCAGCTCGTCGGCCTCGTCCTGGCAGCGTTGCTGGGCGGCCACTTCGTACACAGCCTGGCCCAGCGCCGCCAGGCCCGCCAGCAGGGCGGCGCCGCCGGCCGCGGCGCAGGCGGCGTGCCCGCTGCAGGTGCGCAGGGTGGCGCCATCGGCCGGCCTGAGCCAGGCGCGCGGCGGCAGCGGCAGCCAGCGCGCGGCGGCTGCGGCCGGCTGGTCCAGGTAATGGGCGGCGCCGGCCTGCAGCTCCAGCCACAGGCCGGCCGGCTCGGCCGCCAGCGCCGGCAGCATGTCGGCCGGCTGCACCGTGGGCACCTGCGCCATGGCCAGCTGAGGCGTGGCTGGCGCTGCCGCCGCCGGCTGGACCGGGGGAGCGGCGGCCGGTGCCATGGCCGCCGTGGCCGCGCCGGGCGCCGCCGGCTGTGGCGTGGCCGTGGACGCTGGCGCCTCCGCTGCCGTTGCCGTTGCCGCTGCCGCTGCCGCTGCCGTGGCCGGATAATGCGCGCCCGGCGCCAGCAGCACGGCGCCGGGCGGCAGTGCGGCCGGCAGCGCGCCGGCCAGCCGGGCCGCCAGGTCGTCGAACAGGACGGCGGCGGCCTCATGCCAGGCGGCGTCGGCCAGCAAGGCGGCCACGGCCGATTGCGCCAGCACCCGGTGGCGGGCGCCGGCGGCCGGCACGGCCAGCAGCGTGTAGGGCAGTCCGGCCGCCAGCGCCGGCAACAGCAGCAGCTGGCCGGCGCCGGCGGCGTACAGGTGGCTGCGCGCGCCGTGCGGCAAGCCAGCGCGCATGGCCACCAGGAACACGTCGACGCAGCCCTGTTCCACCAGCCACAGGGCCGGGCCGGCGCCGTCCGGCGCGTCCGCCGGCCCCAGCTGCGACAGCAGGCTGTGCAATGTCAGCGGGTGACGATCATTCATTGGCTATCATTTTCGCGTAATGCCCCTCTAATGCCATCAATTGCTGGTGCGAACCGCGTTCCACCACCTTGCCCTGGTCGAGCAGGATGATTTCGTCGCAGTCCCGTATCGAACTGAGCCGGTGCGCCACGATCAGGCAGCTGCAGCCGCGCTGGCGCAGGTGGCCGTCGACCGTCTGTTCCGTCAGCGGGTCGAGGGCGCTGGTGGCTTCGTCGAGCACCAGCAGGCGCGGGTTGGCCGTCAGGGCGCGGGCGATCTCGAGCCGCTGGCGCTGGCCGCCGCTGAAGTTGCCGCCCCCTTCGCTGACCTGGCTGTCGTAGCCGCCCGGACGCTGGGCGATCACGTCGTGGATGCAGGCGTCGCGGGCCGCCGCCAGCAAGGCCGGCTGGCCCACCGTGCGGTCCCACATGGTGAGGTTGTCGCGGATGGTGCCGGCGAACAGGGCGATGTCCTGGTCCACCGTGGCCAGCGAGTTCAGCAGCAGCTGGCGCGGCCAGGCGCTGCGCGGCTGGCCGTCGAACAGGATGGCGCCGCTCCACGGCTGGTACAGGCCCGTCACCAGCTTGGCGATGGTGGACTTGCCGCAACCGGAGGCGCCCACCAGGGCCACCCGCTGGCCCGGCCGCAGCACCAGGCTGAAGTCGTCCAGCAGCGGCGCCTCGAGCCGGTTGTAGCCGAACGTCACGTTGCGCAATTCCAGGTGGCCCTCCAGCTTGGCCAGCGGCGGCGCCGGCCCGTCCGGCGCCGCGCCGATCTCGGCCTCGGGCGGGTAGCGCATGACGTCGTCGAGCCGGTCCATGTCGCCCTGGAAACCCTGGATCTTGCCGCCCAGGGCCACCAGCGCATTGCTGGGGTTGACGAAGCTGGCCACCAGCGCCTGGTAGGCCACCAGCATGCCGATCGTCATGTCGCCGGCCATCACGCGCGCCCCGCCGATGCCCAGGATCAGGGCGCCGTTGGCGGCCGTCAGGAAGCGCGGCAGCAGGTCCAGGAAGATGGTGCCGCGGCTGGCCTCTTGCAGCGAATTCATCAGGCGGGCCTGGTAGCCGGCCCAGCGGCTGAAGAAGTCGGCCTCGGCGCCGGACGCCTTGAGCGTCTCGATCAGCATCAGGCCGTTCATCGAGGTGCTGATTACCTTGCCGCGGTCGATCGACAGTTTCTGGTTCAGTTCGCGCCGCTTGAGGGCGACCTGGCGCAGCACCAGCACGTTGACGGCCACGATGGCCAGCGTGACCAGGCTCATGGTGACGTCGTAGAACAGCATGACGGCGCCGAAGAACAGGGCCGTGAGCACGCTCAGCATGCCGGCCGCCAGGTCGGCCGACAGGATGTTGGCGACCCGGTCGTTCAAGCCCACGCGGGCGCCGATGTCGCCGGCCGAACGCTGGTGGTAGAACTGGACGGGCAGGCGCAGCACGTGCCAGAAGAAGGCGGCCGTGGTGCTGAGGGCGATGCGGGTCTCGAGCTTGAGCAGATAGTGCTGCTGCAGCCAGGTCATGGCGCCCGTCAGCGCGGCCGTGGCCAGCATGGCGCCGCACAGGGGCCAGGCCCAGCTGTGCAGGCCGCCCACCAGCACCTGGTCGATGAAGGCCGCGCTGTAGGCCGGCACCACCAGGCCGGGCACGGCCAGCGCCAGGCCCACCAGCACCAGGTAGGCCAGCGCCCGGCCGGCCCCCGTCAGGCGCCGGCGCAGGGCCGCCACCAGGCTGGGCGGGCGGCCGGCCGGCGCGAAGCCGGGACCGGGTTGGCCGGTCAGCACGATGCCGGTAAAGGATTGGTCGAACTCCTCGGCGCTGACGCGGCGCCGGCCCTTGGCCGGGTCGTTCAGCAGCACATGCTCGCCGTCGAAGCCGGCCAGCACCAGGAAGTGGTTGAAGTTCCAGAACAGGATGGCCGGCGCCGCCACCTGCCGCAGGTGGCCCACTTCCATGCGCAGGGTCTGGGTCTGCAGGCCGTGCAGCCGGGCGGCACGGGCGATGTTGCTGGCCTTGCTGCCGTCGCGCGACACGCCGCAGTCGATGCGCAGCTGCTCGAGCGGGACGTACTTGCCATGGTAGGCCAGCAGCATGGCCAGCGCGGCGGCGCCGCATTCGACGGCCTCCATTTGCAAGATGAGGGGGATGGCGGCGCCGCGCGGCGCCGGCCGGCACGCGCGCAGCCAGCGCAGCAGGGAGGCGGGCAGGGTCACCATGGTCATCCTCAATCGAGTCCGGCCAGTTGCTTGAGCACGGGGATCACCAGCGCGATCGGCCGCTGGTTGGCCAGCGTGATGGTGGCCGAACAGGCGGTGCCGCTCTGGATCGCGAACGGCGGGCCGCTGCGGGTCGACCATTCATAGTGGCTGGGATTGCGGGCGGACGGCTTGAGCGAGGCCTGGATCTGGATCGGCGCCAGCGTGCCGGCCAGCTGCTGCACCAGCCGCTCGTTGCCGAACACGCGCATCAGGCCCTGGTCGGTGGACGGATAGTCGGCCACGGTGGTGACGTAGGCGGGCAGGAAACCGAACTCCTCGCGCTTGGCCGTGCTGGGGCTGATCTCGACCTGCATGCCATTGCGCACCTTCTTGCCGTCGGCGGCCGGCAGGTAGACATAGGCTTCGATTTCGTTGTAGTCGACCCCGGCCGACTCCACGCTCACCAGCGGCGTGCCCCGTTCCACCAGCTGGCCTTCGGCCGCCTTCACTTCCAGGATGCGGCCGCTGTAGGGGCTGATGACGGCGGCGAAATTCTTTTCCTCGCGCGCCATCAGGGCCAGCGTGCGCTTGGCGTCCTCCAGCCCGTTGGCGGCCTGGTTCACCTCGTTCTCGCTCTGCTTGTCCGCTTCCAGCCGCGTCACCTCCAGCTGGCGCAGCTGGGCCTGGATGTTGTCGCGTTCCTGTTCCGTGGCCGTCGCCTCGAGCTGCGACGCGATCAGGGTCTGCTGGGTGATCAGGCCCTGGCCGTACAGGCTGGACTGGCTGTCGATGCGGGTCTTGAGCAGCTTGAGGCGCTGGCCGGCCGCGTCCAGCTGGCGCGCCAGGTTTTGCCGTTGCTGGCTGTAGCTGGCCGCGCGCAGGGCGGCGCTCTGGGTCGCGAAGGCCAGCGTCTGGCGGTACTGGGCCTGCACTTCCTTCAAGTGGGCCTCGCTGGCGCTGATCTTTTGCAGCATGTCGTTCTGCTCGAGGCGGCCGATGATCTGGCCGCTGCTCACGCGGTCGCCCACGCCCACGGCCAGGTCGGCCAGGCGGCCGCTGGCCGAGGTGGTGAGGATGTTGATGCCGCCATCCTTGATCAGGATGCACTGCTGGCCCACCAGCTTGGTGGGCAGCCGGCCCAGGCAGCCCCACAGCACCACGGCCGTCATCAGCACGCCGATGCCGGCCAGTGCCAGCCAGCCCTTGCCCGACGTCACCTGCAGCAGGCTGTCGAGTTCTTCGGGCGAGGACAGGCGGTTGATGGCGGCCTGGCGGAATAGTCCTTTTTGTATCATGCTCATGCGGCTCAGTTCGGTTGGGTCAGGCTGGCGGCGAGCGGGCCGAGGCCGGCCAGATCGTTCGCTTCCAGCGTCAAGTGGTCGGCATCGGCCGCGTCGGCCGCCACCGGCGGCAGCAGCGTGCCCGATTCGAAGCGCAGCCGGGCCATGGCGTTGGCCTGCGCCAGTTGCAGCTGCAGCAGGTTGACCCGGGCCGCTTCATAGCGCGCTTCGGTGCTGATGACGTCGATCAGGGTGGCGATGCCGTTCTGCTGCTTCGTCACCTCCTGCCGGACGGCCAGCTCGTACAGGGCCAGCGCCTGCTGCGCCAGCCCGATCCGGGCCGCGCTGCTGAGCAAGGCTTGCAGCGCGCTGTCGACGCCGGCGGCCACCGCCTGGCGCAGGTCGCGCTGGCGCAGCGCCAGCTGCGCCACCAGGGCCGCCTTTTCCTGCACCGCGCCGCGCCCCTGGCTGTGGGCCAGCGGCAGCTGCAGGTTCAGGCGCGCGTACACGGTCGGACTGGACTGGTAGCGCCCGGCCGTGGTGGCCATGCCGTAGCGTGCGCCGCCCTCGGACACCTTGGCATATTCGAGCCCCGTCTGCAGGTCCAGCTGGGGCAGGGCGCTGTTGTGGGCCGCGTCCAGCTGGCGCCGGGCCGCCTGCAGCTGCCAGTCCAGCGCCTGCAGGTCCGGGCGCCGGGCCAGCGCCGCCGTGCCGATGGCCGGCCCCTGGGCCGCCGCCCCGGCCGCCAGCGGGGCGGCCCCGGGCAGGGTGCCGGCCGGGGCCGGCAGGGATGCGATGGCGCCCAGCTCCAGCCCCAGCAGGCGGCCCAGCGCCGTCTGGGCGTCGCGCCGCGCCAGCGCCGCGCTGTCGCGGGCCGCTTGCTTGTCGGCCAGGTCGGCCCGCAGCAGCACCAGGTCGGCCCGCGGGCGCTCGGCCGCGTCGACCAGGGTCTGGATCGACGCCAGCAGGCTGGCGCTGCGGCGCGCGCTGTCGGCCGCCACCGTTTCGAGCTCGACGCTGGCACGGTAGCTCCAGTACGCCTGCAGGGTGCGGTACAGGGTTTGCGCCACCCGGTCGCGCCAGCCGTAGCGTTCGGCCTGCACGGTCAGCGTGGCCGCCTGTTCGGGCGCCGTAACGGCCGCGTTGCCGGCGCCCTTGAGCAGCGGCAGGGTCAGCGCCACGTTCAGTTGCACCCGGTTTTGCTGTGGCTGGGGATCGGACAGTTCCTGGGCGGCCGTGGCCTGCACGGTCGAGCTGACGGTGGCGCCGTTGCGCAACTGCTTGACGAGCCCGGCCTGATAGCCGCTGGCGATCAGTTCCGTGCGGTCGCGCCACGGCCCTGTGCGCCCGTCTTGCGCGCTGTCGGTGAGCGCGGTGACGGTCTTGCCGTAGTTGACGCCCGAGGCCAGCGTCCAGTCGAACTGGGCGGCCGCCTGCAACTGCTGGCCGTGCGCCACGTCGATCTGCGCCCGCTGCACGGCGATGTCGGGGTTTTGCGCCAGCGCCAGCTGCAACACCTGCTCCAGCGCCAGGTCGGCGGCCCGGGCCGGACCGGCGGCGCCCGCCAGCAGCGCCGCCGCCCAGGCGGCGGCCAGGGCCCGCCCCTTATTCGCGCGCATCGATGCTGTCGCTGGCGGCCACCAGTTCGGCGAACTTGATCACCGACAGGGGCGGGTAGAGGTGCAGCTTGCGGGCCGCGCCCATGTTGACCAGATAGGTGTAGCGGTTGAGCGACTCGATCGGCAGCCCGGCCGCATCCGCCTTGCCGCCCAGGATCTGCTCGGCCTTGCGGGCTGCCAGCTCGCCCACGTTGAAATAGTTGCTGACCAGGCCCAGCAGGGCGCCATCGTCGCGGATCGGGGCTTCCGTGGCGGCGAACACGGGCAGGTGGGCGGCCTGCGCCAGTTGCACCACGATGCGGGCGTTCTTGATCATGAACGAGTCGGACGGCAGGTAGATGAACTGCACCTTGTGCTGTTGCAGCGACTGCATGGCGGCCGCGATGGCGTCGACGGCCGACTGCTTGCCGCTGTCGGCCGCCACCGGGGCCGCGTGCACGGTCAGCTTGAAGCGGGGCGCGAGGCGCTCCAGTTCCTGCAGCGCCAGCGCCGAATTCTTTTCCTGCGGGTTGTACAGCACGCCCAGCGACTGGGTGCCGCGCATGGCCTGCAAGGCTTGCAGCTGGGCCGCCAGCGGCACCAGGTGGGAAGCGCCGGTCAGGTTGCGGCCCGAGCCGGACAGCTTGCGCACCAGGCCGGCGCCCACGGGGTCGGCCACGATGTCGAACACGATGGGGATGGTGGTGATGTGGCGGGCCGGGTCGACCGCCCCGTCCAGCCCGGCCACTTCGGCCGTGACGGTGGTGCCGAAGGTGTAGATCAGGTCCGGCTGCAGGGCGCGCGCCTCGCGCACGAAGCCGGCGATCCGGCTGCGGTCGGCCTGGGCGTCGCGCACGATGTAGTCGACGGCGATGTGGCGCCGCTTGAAATAGTCGCGGAAGCCCTGTTCGGCCTCGGTGGCGCCGCGGTACAGCAGCATCATGATGCGATAGGGCCGGTGCGCCGGCTCGCCGGCGCGGGCACCGCCCGTGACCAGCAGGCAAGCGAGTAAAACCAAACTGCACAACCGCATTGTGGACTTCCTTTCTGTCTTACGTGGTGCGCCGGGCCAGCTGCGCGGGCGGCAGCCGGTGGCGTTCGAACTGGATGAACAGGACGGTAAAGGCGCTCGCGCACAGCAGGCACAGCGTGCCGATGCCGAGGAAGGCGCCGTCGAAGCCGTAGTGGGCGATCAGCAGGCCGGCGATGACGGGGCCCAGCACGTTGCCGAAGCGCTCGATCAGGCGGAAGATGCCGGTGGCCGTGCCGGCCCCCACTTCCTGCACCACGTCCTTGCAGAAATCGTTGATCAGCGCCAGCTGGGGCGACACCCCGACCGCGTGGGCCATGCCCAGCAAGGTAATGCTGAGCAGCAGGCCGGCCGTGCTGTGCAGGCCGTGGATCAGGAACATGGCCGCCGCCGACGCATAGCCGCCCACGCTGACGAACCAGCGCAGCGCGCCGTAGCGGTCGGCCAGCTTGGCGGCCCACGGCGAGAGCACGATGATGGCCAGCCCGTAGGCCATCATGACGCGGCCCGTGGCCGACTGGCTGTTGCCGAGGAACTTGAGGTACAGCGGCACGGCGTAATACAGGAAGCCGGTGAGCGCGATCTTGGCCGGCACGGCGGCCAGGAAGGTGATGGCGGCAAATTTGCGGTTCTGCAGCAAGCGCTGGAAGTCGCCAAGGCGCAACTGGCGGCGCGGCGCGGCGCCGCTGCCGGCCTGGTGGTGCAGGAAGCGCAGCACGAACAGGGCCGACGCCGCGCTCAGCAGCGCCGACAGCAGGATGGTGGCCTGGTAGCCGAGGCGGTCGGCCAGGATGCCGCCGATGGCCGAGCCGGACAGGGAGCCGGCGAAGAAGCTCGACAGGAACACGGCCATGCCGCGCGTGCGCTGGGCCGGCGGCGTCACGTTGGTGACATAGCCCTGGGCCGTGATGAACACCAGGCCATAGCCGAGCGCCGTGAGCGAGCGCCACAGCAGCAGGTCGTACAGGCTGTGGGCGCTGGCCGTGAGGATCAGGCCGGCCGTGGTGACGGCGGCGCCCACGGCGAAGGCGCGGCGGTGGCCGACCCGGTCGCTCCACATGCCGGCCCAGGGCATGGACAAGGCCCAGGTGAACATGAACACGGAGATCGGCAAGCCGATCACGATGTTGCGCGACAGGCCCATGGCCGGGCTGTAGAACTGGCCCACAAACACGGGGAAGAACGACAGCGACAGCGAGTCGGCGAAGATCAGCAGGAAGAATGGCCAGCGGATGTGGTCCAGCGCCGACGCGTACAGCGTGCGGTGTTCGCCGGGCGCATGGAAGCGCAGGCCGGCCAGTGGCGGCGGCGCCAGCCCGGCCGCGCCGGCATGGCGCTGCAAGGCCTGGTAGCGCAGGTTGAGCTGGCCGAGCACGCGGTTGAAGTTGGCGCTGAGCTGGCCGATCCCGCCCAGCCGGTCGAACGGCAGGTAGTGGGTGAGGTCGCCCTGGCGCACGGCGGCCAGGAAGTGGCGCGTGGCCTCGATCGGGGTGGCGATGACGAAGGTGAGCACGAAGCGCAGCAGTTCGAGTGCAATCAGGCCGGCCACCACCAGCACGGTGAGCACGTCGTAGCCCACCTCCTGCAGTTTTTGCTCGACGAATTCGGTGCGCTGGCCCAGGTGCAGGGTGCCGATCCGGACGTGGCGCACCGTCAGCGGCATGGCCGTGTCGAAATAGGCGCCCTGGGCGCGGGTGGCGATGCCCGTTTCCTCCAGTTCGCCCAGGCGCTGCAGCGCCAGCGGCTCGGCCAGCCGGTCGCTGCCATCCTGGTACAGGGGCCGGCCCCGGGTATCGGTCAGTACCAGGTAGACGATGGTGGGGTTGTCCTTGCGTACGGCGGCCAGGAATTCGTCGACCCCGACCATGTCCGTCAGCGCCATGCCGTGCTCGCCGGCCTTTTCCAGCACGCCGGCCACGGAGTAGCCGATCGAGGTGACGGTGCGCGCCATTTCCGGCGGCAGGCTGCGCTCGAAGTGGCGCAGCGCCAGCCACGACAGCAGCAGGGCCGACAGCACCAGCATGGTGGCCACCAGCAAGATCATGCGCAATTGCAGCCGGTTCATGCGGAG
This sequence comes from Pseudomonadota bacterium, assembly GCA_040389625.1. Classification (GTDB taxonomy): domain Bacteria; phylum Pseudomonadota; class Gammaproteobacteria; order Burkholderiales; family Burkholderiaceae_D; genus Rugamonas. The sequence goes on from JAZJZQ010000794.1 coordinate 24,399, forward strand.
CGCTCCGGGTGGGACGCCGGCGGCTGGGCCAGCAGTTGTTCGAGTGCGGCCAGCTGGCCGGCCACTTCATGGCTCAGGTGGGCAAAGGCGTTGATGTCGTCGGCCACGCCGCCGCCCAGGATGTGCTCGTCCACCGCGCAGGGCGCCGCCTCGCCCAGCGCCGCATCGATGCCCTGGCCCACCGTCACCAGCTCGGCGCTGATGGTGCGGGTCAGCGCATAGCTGCCGGCCAGGGTCAGGGCGGCCAGTACCAGCAGCACCAGCAGCACGTCCGTACCCAGCGCGCGCAGCATGGCGTCGGTGGCGGCCGTGATCGGCCCCTTGTCGTAGGCGACGATGATGGCGCCGGCCTTCAGGTTGAAATTGTTAAGGAACGGCATGCCGAGCTGGTAGGTGGCCGCATCCTGCGCCTGCCAGTAATCGGTGGCGGCCGTCGCCTGCAGGCGCGCGCGCCACTGGGCCAGGGTGGCCGCCGGCACCCGCTGCGCACCGAGCACGGCGCCCGAGTCGTCCAGGATGGCGATGTAGCGGATGCCGCCATGGCGGCGCGCCAGCTCCTGGATGGCCGGCAGCAGGCGCGCGTTCTCCAGCGGCGGCAAGCCCACGTTCAAGCCCGTCTCTATGGTCTGGCGCACGTCCTTGGCCAGCACCAGATAGCGCGTCAGGTTCAGCTCCAGGTAGGTCTTGCGGTAGTTGGAGTAATTGAGGAAGGAAATCAGGATCAGCACCAGCGCCAGCACCAACACCAGCAACATGCCGATGCGCCACCACATGGCACGGGGGGCGTCCGGGGGCGCGGCGGGCGGGTGGTGGGGCAGGCGAGCGGTCATGGACGATGGCGTAGTGGTCGGCTGGGCGCCGCGGGCGGCTGGCCCCG
>JAZJZQ010000794.1:25375-26484 GCA_040389625.1 Pseudomonadota bacterium
GCACCGTCCTGCGACCGGTAGCGGTAGTTCTGGCGCTGCAGCGTTTGCTGCTGGGGTGGCTGCGGATAGCGGCTGCCGGCGTACTGGCGCTGGTAGGTGGGCAGCGGCGCCGGGGCGGGAACGGCGCGCCGGTTCCAACGCTCCCAGCCCTCGTGGCGGCGTTCCCAATCCGGGCCCCAATGGCGGCCCCACAGCGGCGGCCCATCGCGCCGCCAGTCGCTGAAGTAGATGGGCGGATCGAGGTAGTAGCGCACGGGGATACGCAGCAGGAACAGCGGCACGGCGTCCGGCCCCACATAGGACCATGGGCCGTTGTACCACGAGCTGACGTACCAGCTGTCGCCGATCAGCAGCCAATAGAGGCCGTCGTAAAAGAAGTAGTTCGACCGCAAATGCGGCGCGTAATACACCGGGTAGCCCGGCACGGGCACCAGATCGGGGTAGGCCGACAGGTTGAAATTAACGCTGACGTAGGTCGCCGCGCCGCCCGGCAGGGGCGCGCCGGCCAGCAGCCAGCACAGGATCAGTCGGTTTCTCATGATCGTTCCTTCAGGCCGTCTTCCTTACTTCATGCTAGCAGAATGTGTGGCGATTGCTGTACTGTGCGCGCCTACCGTGCGCGGGCATGATATGGGCCAGTCCCGCCGGTCCCATTTCCCGCGCCGCTGTCGTATCATGGATGGCAACAGATCGTGGTCCGGTGCGGCGTGTCTGCCGCCGCGCCGGGCCGCGCACCGCTTCCAGCCACGCCAGGTAAGGATATTCATGATCAGTATCGTCGCGGCGCACCGCGCCGGAATGTTTGTACGCAGCCAGTTGCTGCGCAACGTGATTGCCGGCGTGATCGTCGGCGTGGTGGCGCTGCCGCTGGCCATGGCCTTTGCCATCGCCTCCGGCGCGCGGCCGGAGCAGGGCCTGTACACGGCCATCGTGGCCGGGGCGCTGGTGTCGGCCTGCGGCGGCACGCGGGCCCAGATCGCCGGCCCCACCGGCGCCTTCATCGCCATCCTGGCCGGGGTGACGGCCCGCTACGGCATCGACGGCCTGCAGGTGGCCACCCTGATGGCGGGCCTGATGCTCGTCACCATGGGCTTTGCCGGCATGGGCGC
>JAZJZQ010000794.1:26584-29255 GCA_040389625.1 Pseudomonadota bacterium
TTCGGCGGCATTCCGCAGCAGCTGCCCAGCTTCAAGCTGCCGACCGTGAGCATGGCCCGCATCGTTGAACTGATCAGCCCCGCCTTCACCATCGCCATGCTGGGCGCCATCGAGTCGCTGCTGTCGGCCGTGGTGGCCGACGGCATGGCCGGCACCCGCCACGATTCCAACCAGGAGCTGATCGGCCAGGGCCTGGCCAACATCGCCGCGCCCCTGTTCGGCGGCTTTGCCGCCACCGGCGCCATCGCCCGCACGGCCACCAGCATCCGCAACGGCGGCACCAGCCCGCTGGCCGGCATCGTCCATTCCGTCACGCTGGTGCTGATCATCCTGGCGCTGGCGCCGCTGGCGACCAGCGTGCCGCTGGCCGCGCTGGCCGCCATCCTGTTCGTGGTGGCCTACAACATGAGCGAGGTCAAACACTTCGTGCGCATGGTGCGGCGCGCGCCGCGGGCCGACGTGGTGATCCTGCTCATCACCTTCCTGCTGACCGTGTTCGCCGACCTGGTGGTGGCCGTCAACATCGGCGTGATCCTGGCCACCATGCACTTCCTGCGCCGCATGTCGACATCGGTGGAAGTGCATCCGCAGACGGAAAAGCAGCTGGCCCAGGAGCTGGCCGAACACGGCTTGCCGGCGCTGCCGCCGGGCGTGCTGGTGTACGGCATCGAAGGCCCCGTGTTCTTCGGGGCGGTGGAAAATTTCGAGCAGGCCCTGATCCAGACCCATACGGAGCCGCACATCCTCATCATCCGCCTGCGCCACGTACCGTTCATGGATATCACGGGCATCCAGACGCTGGAAGAGGTGGTGCGCAAGATGCAGGCGCGCGGCGTGCGCGTGCTGCTGTGCGAGGCCAACGAGCGCGTCAAGGCCAAGCTGGAGAAGGCCGACATGTTCAACGTGCTGGGGCCGTCCGACTACCAGCAGGAATTTGGCGCGACCCTGGAGCGCTGCAAGGACGAAATCGCCCACGGCGGGCGCAAGCGCTCGGCGGTGACCCTGCAGGCGGAAAAACTGGTCAACGTCAGCAAGCATTTCTTCGCCAACAAACACGAATGAGGGGCGACGGGGGCGCGCCGGTGTCCCCCGTTCCGCCAGCTTTTCAAACACTACTGACAGAAACTGTCAGCGCTTGCCCTTAGCATAATGTTTCGCGGCGTCACAAACCCGCGGCACAATTGAACTTATGCGGAGAGCATCATGATCGACCCCAATTACATCCTGCTGTACGTGGACAACCCGCCCACCAGCGCTTCGTTCTATACCGACCTGCTGGGCGTGGCGCCGGTGGAATCGTCGCCCACCTTTGCCCTGTTCGTGCTCAAGTCGGGCCTGAAGCTGGGCCTGTGGGCGCGCCACACGGTGCAGCCGGTGGCCATGGCGGCCGGCGGCGGCGCGGAACTGGCGTTCGGCCAGGCCGACCGCAGCGCCGTCAACGACATCTATGCCGACTGGGTGGAGCGCGGCGTGACCATCGCCCAGCGCCCGGTGCAGCTGGATTTCGGCTATACCTTCGTCGCGCTGGACCGCGACGGCCACCGCCTGCGCGTGTTTGCGCTGGAGTGAAACACCCCCGGGGGCAGCTCCCCCGGGGCGCCAACAATCAAGCACAGCCTGGACCGTTTGCCTCAGCCGCTCGGCAGGGGAGCGTTATGATATCGTTATAGCGCAGTGGCGACTTGGCATATAATTTACTCATGACTACTTCAACCACACCTGTGGCCCCGAAATTCCTGATGCCGCGTGATGCCGACGCGGTCGGTCCGCAAAATGAAGCGGAGCGCCGGTTGTATGCGTTAGTGATGGAAGGAATCAACAGCGGCCCGTCGCCAAAAACGACTATCGCGGAATTGACTGGCGAACTGCGCGCACGTATCCGCGCCAAGCGTTAACGCCATGGAATTCAAGCTCGCGCCCAATGCCAGGAGCGACGTGCTGGAAATTACCGATTATTACGCTGCGATTTCCGCCGACCTTGCGGAACGTTTCGTGACGGAGTTGGAAGCCACTCTGCATGACCTGTGCTTCGAGCCAGAAATTGGCTCGCGCCGCTACGCGCATTTTTTGCCGGATCAATCCCTACGAGTATGGCAGCTTGATCACTTTCCGTTCCTGCTGTTTTATCGTGTCGATGGCATGCTGGATGTCTTGCGTGTGCTGCACGAACGACGCGACATCCTGGCCGACTTGATCGCCAGCTGAATCGGCGCGTCTTGGCGATGGCCCCTCAGCGATGCAGCGTGAACATCGACAGGCCGAGCGCGATCAGCAGCAAGCCGGTGGCGCCGTTGAACAGGCGCGCGCGGCGGCCGCCGGCCATGAAGCGCAGCACGGGCCGGGCCAGCGCGATGTAGGTCAGGTGCGACAGCATGGCGCACACGGCAAAGGTGGCCGTAAGCAGCAGGAAGCGCGCGCCGCCGCTGCCGTCGCCGTCCATGAAGCGGGGGAACAGCGCGATGAAGAACATCAGGCTTTTCGGATTGGTGAGCGCCACCAGCAGTCCTTGTCCCAGCGTTTGCCAGCTGCCCCGGTCGCGTTCCCCGGCAGCTGCGCCCGTCGCTTGCACGGCATCGGCGGCGCCGAACGTGCGGTTGCGGCACTGGCGCCAGCCCAGCAGGATCAGGTAGCCGCCGCCCGCAAGCTGCAACCCCATGAAAGCCGCGTTCGA
>JAZJZQ010000794.1:29355-31960 GCA_040389625.1 Pseudomonadota bacterium
TAAGCCGTCACGGCCGCCAGCGGCGGACGGGCGATGGGCGACAGCAGCCAGCGGTTGACGGACAGGCCGATCACCACATCGGCCAGCGTGAATTCCGCGCCCGCCACATAGGCGCCCGTGCGTTCCAGCTGGCCGTCGAGGATGGCGATGCAGCCGTTCCAGGCCTGCACGCTGGCCTCGGCCGCCGTCGCGTCGCCAAACGCGGGATGGCGCCGCACCAGGTGCATGAAGGCGTAGCGCCAGGCGTTGTTCAGGTCCGTGGCCTGCCAGTCCATCCACTGCTCCACCCGGGCGCGCGGCGCCGGTGCTGCCGGCAGCAGGGCGCCGTTGCCGTAGCGCGCGGCCAGGTAGCGGCAGATCGTGTTCGATTCCCACAGCACGAGGTCGTCGTCGGCCAGCACCGGCACGGTGGCATTGGGGTTAAGCGCGAGAAAGGACGGGGCGGAGGTGGGCTGGCCGGCGCCGCCCCACGACGCCAGCGTGTACGGCAGCTCCAGCTCGGCGCAAGTCCACAGTACCTTGCGCACGTTGATCGAGACGGCATGTCCCAGGACGGTCAGCATCGGAATACTCCTCAGGTTCGGATGGTAGTCAGTATGGCAGCGAATGGCCGCCAGATAAATAACCTATAATTTTCAATACTATTAACTAACGATTCATAATCCGCATGGACAAGTTGCGCAGCATGGAAGTGTTTGTGGGGGCGGTGGAGGCGGGCAGCTTCACGGCGGCGGCGCGCCAGTTCGAGATGTCGACCGTCATGGTGGGCAAGCACATCGCCAGCCTGGAACAGCAGCTGGGCGCGCGCCTGCTCACGCGCACCACGCGCCGCCAGGCATTGACGGAAATCGGCGCCCGCTACCACCAGCAATGCCGGCAGATCCTGGGCCTGGTGCGGCAGGCCGAAACGGGCGCGGAAGCCATGCGCAGCGGTGCGCGCGGCACGCTCAAGGTCAGCGCGCCGGTGGCGTTTGGCAGCGAGTGCCTGGCGCCGGCGCTGGCCGATTACCTGGCGCGCCATCCGGAAGTGTCGGTCGACCTGGACCTGGGGCCGCGCGTGGTCAACATCATCGACGAAGGCTTCGACGCGGCCATCCGCATCGGCGCGCTGGACGAGTCGTCGCTGGTGGCGCGGCCGTTGCGGGCCTATGGGATGGTGATCTGCGCCGCGCCATCCTACCTGGAGCGGCACGGCTGGCCGCGCACGGCGGCCGAGCTGGCGCAACACCAGTGTCTCGATTTCCTGCATTGGAAGCGCCTGGTGCGCTGGCGCCTGGACGGCAGCGACCAGCAATGCGCGCCGCCGCCAAGCCGCTTCCGCTCGAATAATGGGCAGGCATTGAAGCGGGCCGCGCTGGCCGGGCTGGGTATCGTGATGCAGGCCGAGATCGTGCTGCAGGAGGAATTACGCAGCGGCCAGCTGGTGCGGCTGTTGCAGGAGCACGTGCCGCCGGCACGGCCCATGCACCTGGTCTACCCGCGCGACCGCCAGGCCACGCCCAAGCAGACCAGTTTCATCGAGTTCGTGCTGGAGCGCTTTGGCAAATAGGGTAGCTTAGAAAAAGGGGTAGAAAAAGGGGTACGTCCCCATTTTCGGATGTTGGCACTGCCCCCGGCGTTCCTTTTACAGGAAGCGGTCGAGGATCTTCTTGCTGTGCTTGTCGAGCTCGTGGGTCTCGCGGATCAGGAAGTGGATGCCATGGATGTCTGATACCAAAAGGGTATCAGGCCCGATGCGGCGTATGTCTTCTTCGCCGCGCAGCACGAATTCGGTGTCGCCGCGGTCGGTGTGCACTTTCCACGTGCACGGCGTGGCGTAGCTGGTCACGCTGATGATGCGCGAGATCTCGGGCATGAACTCGCGTCCTCCCAGTTCTTCGCGCACCAGCGCGGCGATGGCCGGCGGCAGGTCGTCCAGGCGGTCGATCCAGGCCACTTCCTTGCCGTCGCTGCAGACCAGGGCGATGCCCTCCTGCGGCGCTTGCACGGGGAAGGCGCGCGCCGGCGCCACGTTTTCGTACACCTGGCCGTCCTCGGTGGTGAGCACCAGGCGGCCAAAGGGATTGCGGACTAATTCAAAGCGGGTAGTGGTCATGATCTGTTCTTAATCGGAGCTGCTGTCGTCGGGATCGACGTCCACGTTGCGGGCCTGGGCCTGGTACAGACGGTAGTAGGCGCCTTCGCGCGCCATCAGCTCGTCGTGCGCGCCTTCTTCCACCACCACGCCGCGGTCCAGCACCACCAGCCGGTCGGCCTTCTGCAGCGTGGACAGGCGGTGCGCGATGGCGATGGTGGTGCGGCCGTGGGTCAGGTTGTCGAGCGCCTTCTGGATTTCCTTTTCCGTCTCGGAGTCGACCGAGGAGGTGGCTTCGTCCAGGATCAGGATGCGCGGGTCGATCAGCAGCGCGCGCGCGATCGAGATGCGCTGGCGCTCGCCGCCCGACAGGCCCTGGCCCCGTTCGCCCACCATCGAGTCGTAGCCCTGCGGCAGGCGCAGGATGAATTCGTGCGCGTGGGCGGCGCGGGCCGCGGCGATGATCTGCTCGCGCGTGGCGTCCGGCTTGCCGTAGGCGATGTTCTCGGCGATGGTGCCGAAGAACAGGAA
>JAZJZQ010000795.1:0-4151 GCA_040389625.1 Pseudomonadota bacterium
GAATGGCAACGCCAGGGACAGGATTTTCTCGGCCAGCGCTACAGCCGCGCCCACCAGTGGCGCTTTGATGGCGGGCTCGCGCTGCCCGCCTCGTCGTCGCCGCTGTCGGTGCCGCTGCCCATGTCCGATCCGGCCGCCGTCGATCCGGAAGAGGCGCTGGTGGCCGCCGCCTCCAGCTGCCATATGCTGTTCTTCCTGTCGATTGCGGCAAAACGGGGCCACACGGTCGACAGCTACCGCGACCGCGCGCTGGGCGTGCTGGAAAAGGACGCGGCCGGAAAAATGGCGATGACGCGCATCACGCTGCACCCGGAGATCGTCTTCGCCGGCATGGCCTGGCCCGGGCAGGAAGAGCTGGCGCAGATCCATCACGAGGCGCATGAGAAGTGCTACGTGGCCAACTCGCTCAAAACGGAAATCGTGGTGGCGCTGTAGCGCGCCGGCGGCCACGCTCGCGCGCACCAAACGCGCCGGTGCCGGCGTTTGGCTGCTAGGTTTCCAGGTCGCTCGACAGCCCCACGCGGCGCCGTTCGCCGCCCAGCACCAGCGGCCCGGCCAGGTTGCTCAGCAGGCGCACCTCGCCTTCGGCCACGGCCTGGTCGAGGTTGTGCATCAGGCGTGGGAACAGGCCGTCCGGACGCGTGCCCTCGGTGCTGTACAGCGCGGCCCAGGCGTTGCGGCCGGAACGCTTGGCGATGTACAGGCCCTGGTCGGCCAGCTCCACCACCTGCGGCCAGGGCAGCAGCCGCGGTTGCGCCGGCAGGAAGGGATAGCAGGCAAAGCCGATGGAACAGGTGCGCATCAGGCGCGTGCCGTCGGGCAGTTCGAAGGGGCGTTCGGCCACGGCGCGGCGCATGCGCTCGGCCACCACGCGCGCCTCGTCGCGGTGGGTGGCGCGCGCCAGCACCAGGAATTCCTCGCCGCCCCAGCGCACCAGGTAGTCGGACTCGCGGAACACTTCGCGCAGCCGCTCCTGCATCTGCACCAGCACCGAGTCGCCGGCCGCGTGGCCATACTGGTCGTTCACTTCCTTGAAGTGGTCCAGGTCGACCATGAAGAACACCAGGTCCCTGGGCGCCAGCAGCTCGCATTCGGTGGGCGGACGGTGCTGCGGCTGGTCGTAGCCGCGCAGGCTCAAGGCCACGTCGGCGTCCACGTTCTGCAGGAAGAAGCGGCGGTTGCGCAGGCCCGTCAGCTGGTCCGTCAGGCTCACGTCCTCCAGCGCCTTGTAGGCCCGCTCCAGTTCCAGGTTCTTCTCCAGCAGCTGTTCCTGGGTCGCGCTCAGGGTCTTGAGGGTGGCCGCCACCTGGCGGTAGGCGGCCGCGTTGTCGAGCGCGATGGCGCCGTAGGCGCACAGCGTGCGGAAGATCAGCCGTTCCCGTTCGCCGTAGGCGTGCGCCAGCAGCGACTGCACCGTCATCACGCCCAGCACGCGCTCGCCCACGCGCAGCGGCGCGAACAGCAGGCTCAGGGTGGGCAAGGTGCCGGGGATCAGGTTGGGCGTGGCGCCGTCGTCGCCGATCTCGATCAGGATCTCGCGCCGCTCGCGCACGCAGCGCGCCGAATTGGCAGTCAGTTCCGACAGCGGTATCCGCATCGCCGGCAGCGGCCGGCCCGCCTCCACCCCGAACACGCAATTGAGCGCGGCGCCGTCCGGCTCGAGCAGGAACACGGAGAAATGGGTGGCGTCGAGCAGGCCGTGCACGTGGCGGTCCAGCGCGCGGAACACGGCCGCTGCGTCCAGGTGGGCCGTGATCTCCTGGCCGATCGCGCTCAGGTGTTCCAGCGTGGCGCTGGTCTGTTGCAGCACCTCGGCCCGTTGCGCCTCGGCCGCGGCCAGCTGGCGGTGGTGCTCGCCCTCGGTCTGGGCCCGCTCCGTCTGGTACTGCACCTGCATGGCGATAGCGCGGTTGGTGGCCTGCTGATTGTGGATGCGTTCGCGCGCGGCGCTGGCCTGCAGCGCAATGTCGTAGGCGCGCGCATGGTCGCCAGTGGCCGCGTACTCGCGCGCGGCCGCGTCCAGCAAGGCGCCGGGCACGATGTAGCCGGCGATGGTGGCGGCGATGCCCAGCGCCAGCTGCAGGTAGTGCAGCACGGCGTTGGGCGCCGACATGGGCTGCGGGTCGGGCAGGTCGTGGCGGGCGTGGATGCGGGCCAGCACGTCGAGCGCGGCGATCTGGTTGGCCGCGTCGCCATGCTCGCGCGCCAGCGCCAGCGCGGCGTCGGCCGCGGCCACCGCGTCGGCCGGGCGGCCCAGCTGCGACAGCGCGTGCGCCTGGCCGCGCCGGGCGCTGCTCTGGAAGTCGGACTGGCACAGCGCGTCGCCCCGTTCGGCCAGGCGGGAAAAGCTCTCCAGCGCGGCCGGGTAGTTGCCCAGGTCCAGCGCCAGGTCGCCCTGGTATTCCAGCGCCACGGCGTAGGCGCGCGAGCCGGACAGGGGCGCCAGCGTGTGCAGCGCCTCGCGCAGCAGGTGCTGGGCCGCCTCGCGCTGGCCCAGGTGGCGCAGCGTTTCGCCCGTCTGCATCAGGCACAGGCCCACGCTCATGGGCCAGCCCGTGGGGCGGGCCAGGTCCAGGCCGCGCTGCATCCATTCCAGCGCCGCCTCGTGCGCATTGAGGCTGGTGAAGGCATTGCCGATGTTGGTGGCGACGATGATGGCGCGCCGCAGCTGGCCGGTGGCCAGCGTCGCCTCGTAGGCCCGCATCAGGTGGCCGATGGCGCGCCCGAAATCGCAGGCCTGGTAGGCGCAGGTGCCGAGGTAGTCGTTGATCCAGCCGGCCGCCGCCGCCGGCTTGCCCTCCAGCGCCACGTCGAAATGGCGGGCCCAGCGCGCGCTGGCGCTCTGCCAGTCGGCGAACACGGCGGAGATGGCGGTGGCCGCGTCGATCACGTCCGTGCGGGCGGCGTCGCCGCCGGCGCGGGCCGCCGTTGCCGCCTGCGTCAGGCAGCCGTTGGCCGTGTCGGAACGGCCCCGGTCGTTGGCGATCCAGGCCAGCAGCCACAGCGCGTCGGCCTGGCCCAAGTGGTCGCCGGCCTGCTCCAGCGCGGCCAGCGCGGTCCGGGCCAGGCGCTCGGCGCCGTCCAGCAGGCCCCGCAGCCACGTCGTTTCCGCTTCGATCAGTTGCAGCCGCGCGGCCAGGCCGGCGCCGGCCGATGCCGGCACCAGGGCCAGTCCGGCCGTCGCCTCGGCCGACCAGACGGCGGCACGCACGGGGTCGCGCTGGCGCGAATGCCAGGCCAGCTGCGACAGCAGCGCCAGCCGCACCGCCCCCTGGGCGGCGGGCAAGTCCGCTTCCCACTGCGCCAACTCGTGATCGAGCGCAAACATGTCCACCAAATTCCTACCTCAACCTGTTCTGCCGGCCCCGGATCCCGGCGGCGCGGCGCTATTGCCTTAACGCATGTATGCGTCCGTCAGCATTATTTCACAGTTTGGACAGCCTGCCGCCGCCGCCGCGCGCCGCGCATGGCGGCGCCACCACAAGCCCTTGATTCACAAGGCGAATTTGATTCCATAAAAGAAACGAAGATTTACTCTAAGAACTATTTCAGCCAGTGTTGCGCCAGCGCCACGGCGGCCGAGAATGACAGGAACGACAAGGCCGTCGATACCAGGATGATACGCGCAATGCGGCCCGTGTCGGCCCCGAAACGCTCGGCCAGGATGGCCACGTTGCTGGCACTGGGCAGACAGGCCACCAGCACGATGACGGCCAGCGCCTGCGGCGCCAGCGGCACGCCCAGCGCCCGCGCGCCCAGGCCCAGCCCCAGCATCAGCAGCGGATGGAGCAGCAGTTTCTTGACGGCCACCGGCACATAGTCGCGCCAGTGCGTGGCGGCGGCGCTGCCCATCTGGGAGCGGGCCAGCACGGCGCCCATGGTAAACAGGGCCACGGGCGAGGCGGCGTCGGCCAGCAGGCCCACGGTGCGCATCAGCGGCCCCGGCAGCGACAGCCCGGCGGCCGAGGCCAGCGTGCCGAGCGCGATGGCCCACGGCAGCGGATTGCGCACCATGCCGCGCAGGGCGTTGCGCATGGCTTCCCCGCCATGGCCGCTGCCCACCCGCGACAGGGCGATGCACAGCGAACTGGTGACGACCATGTCGATGGCGATGGTGACGATCACCGGTCCCGACGAGGCCGGCCCCAGCA
>JAZJZQ010000795.1:4251-11702 GCA_040389625.1 Pseudomonadota bacterium
GGTGCGGCGGGCGGCCAGGTAGCCGCACAGCACCAGCGCGAAAAAGGGAAAGGTAACGGACAGGATGGCGAGCATGGGCTGCCATTGTAGCCGCTGGCGCCGGCGCCCGTGCGGCCGGGCCCGCCACGTACGCAAATGGCAGCGTCGCCAAGCGCGGCGGCGGCTACAATATATTTGCCGTGGGCCGGAATAAAGGCCACCGCAGCTTCGTATACGTCAGTGCAAGTCCGCCCTAACGCTCCACTTCACCAACAATAAGGAAGCCATCATGCACACCATCACCCGTTCCACCCTGCGCCTGCTGCCCGCCGCCGTGGCCGCCCTGCTGCTGTCGGGCGCCGCCCTGGCCGACGACGTCCTGATGAAAAAGGACGGCGTACTCGTCACGGCCACCGGCATGGCCGTCTACACCTTCGACAAGGACGTGGCCGACAGCGGCAAGAGCGCCTGCAACGGCCCTTGCGCCGAGCTGTGGCCGGCCGTATCGGCCCCGGCCAGCGTCAGCCCGCCCTACTCCATCATCACCCGCGACGACGGCGCCAAGCAGCTGGCCTACAAGGGCAAGCCTCTGTACGTGTACCAGAAGGACGAGCCGGGCCAGCGCAAGGGCGACAACTTCAAGACCATCTGGCACGTGGTGAAGGACTAAGCGCCCATGCAAGAGGACAGCGCCCGCCTGGTGGCCTGCATCCCGCGCCTGCGCCGCTACGCGCGGGCGCTGCTGGGCGAGCGCGCCGACGCCGACGACCTGGTGCAGGACACGGTGACGCGCGGCTGGGACCGGCTGGCCACGTGGCGGCGCGGCAGCGACATGCGGGCCTGGCTGTTCTCCATCATGCACAACCTGCATGTGGACCGGCTGCGCCAGCCCGGCCTGGCCACCGTGCCGCTGGACGGCGACTTGCCGCAGCCGGCCGATCCGGCCCAGCCGTCCGACCGGCTGGCCGTGCGCGACCTGGACGCCGCCCTGCAGCAACTGCCGCCCGAACAGCGGGCCGTGCTGCTGCTGGTGGCGGTGGAAGAACTGAGTTACGAGGAAACGGCGGCCACCCTGGGCATCCCGCTGGGCACGGTCATGTCGCGCCTGTCGCGCGGCCGTGAACGGCTGCGCCTGTTAATGCTGGGCCAGCCCGTGCCCGCCACGCTGAAAGTGATCAAATGAGCGCACCCGTCGTCGAAGCCGAATTGCAAGCATGGGTCGATGGCTGCCTGCCGGCCGCCCGCCGCGCGGCCGTGGACGCCTACCTGGCCCTGCATCCGGCCGAGGCGGCCCGGCTGCAAGCGTACCGCCAGCAGAACGCGGCCCTGCGCGCCCGCTACAACCCGGTGCTCGATGAAGCCGTGCCGGCCGCGCTGGCGGCCCGCCCGCACGGCCCGCTGCGGCGCGCGCTACGCGGCGCCTTGGCCGCCAACGGTGCGTGGCACTATGCCGCCATGCTGGCCCTGACGCTGGCCGGCGGCGGCGCCGGCTGGCTGCTGCACGACCTGCAGCCGGGCGGTGCGCCGGCCGTGCTGGCCCGCAGCGGCAGCGGAAACGACGCGGCCGTTGCCGCTGCCATTGGTGGCGCGTCCCGTCATGCGAACCGCCGGGCGCCCGATGACGGCGCCAGCGCCCGGCTGGTGACAGCCGACGTCCCGCCCACAGCCGAGGGCCAGGCGCTGGCCCGCAGCGCGGCCGTGGCCCACGCCGTCTACAGCCCGGAGCAGCGCCACCCGGTGGAAGTGGGCGCCGACCAGCAACAACATCTGGTGACGTGGTTATCCAAGCGGCTGGGCGCGCCACTGCATCCGCCACAACTGGGCGCACTCGGTTATGAATTGATCGGCGGACGTTTGCTGCCCGGCCAGAGTGGCCCGGTCGCGCAATTTATGTATGACAATGCCGGCGGCAAGCGCCTGACCTTGTACATATCGACGGAACAGCGCCACAACCGCAGCACGGCCTTCCGCTTTGCGCAGGAAGGCCAGGTGGGCGTGTTCTACTGGATAGACGGGCGCTATGGCTACGCCCTGTCCGGCGGGCTGGACAAGGCGACGCTGGCCAAGTTGGCCGATGCCGTCTATGCCCAGCTGGAGCCGCCCGGTTGAGTGGGCGGCCCGGTTACGAGGCCGTCCGGTCAGGGACGGCCAGTGCAGGCTCAGGCGTGCTTGCCCACTTCGATCAGGCGCGAGCGCATCATCTCGGTGGCGGCCGGGCCCGGCGCGAACATATAGTCTTCGTCGTTGATGGCCAGGCCGCTGTTGGCATCGACCAGCACCTGGTCGGCCGGCTTGCCCGTCTCGCGGCTCACCACCAGCAGGCTGGCCCCTTCCGGCGCCAGGTGATCGTTGCCCCAGGCGATGAAGGCCAGCAGCACCGGCTTGAAGTCGCGCCCCGCCTTGGTCAGCACATACTCGTAGCGCGGGGGACGGGCGCTGTATTGGCGCCGCTCCATCAGGCCGCCTTCCACCAGGCCGGCCAGACGGCGCGTGAGCATGTTGGGGGCGATCTTCAAGCTTTTTTCGAACTCATCGAAGCGCGTCATGCCGTAGAAGGCATCGCGCAGGATCAGGATGCTCCACCACTCGCCCACCTTGCCCAGGCTGCGAGCAATGGGGCAAGGCATGCGGCCAAAATCAGTATGTTTCATAATTGACTCCGTAGCAGGTTCAGTCCAGGTGAGAATGACTAGGCGCAGGTGCGCCGCAATTCCATTATTGGACTTCTGCGAAAACCGTGCTTTTGCTGCAAGCGACGGGGCCTTTGCGGGCGGAGAAAACTATTAAATTTTTTAGAAAGATAGGCATAATAAGCAACAGCAAATGCTAGTCACCTACCGTACAGGCCCCTGACCACACTCCATGCAACCGACCAGCGAACCAGTCATGCGCAACATACTCGTCGTGGATGACTCCGCGTTCGAGCAGCGCATGCTGATGGACTTGCTCAGCGAGCAACCCTACCGCATCTCGGTCGCCTTCAACGGCCTGCAGGGCTACCAGCTGGCCCTGGCCAACCAGCCGGACCTGATCCTGCTGGATGTACGCATGCCCAACATGGACGGCTACACGGCCTGCCGCCTGCTCAAGGCCAACCCGGCCACCCACAACATCCCCGTCATCTTCCTCAGCGGCGCCGGCGCCGACGAGGAGCGCATCATGGGGCTGTCGATCGGCGGGGTGGACTATGTGTCCAAGCCGTTCTCGCCGGGCGAGCTGGCGGCCCGCATCCAGGTCCACCTGAACCTGGCCCGGCGCAACAGCGCGCCGCCCGCCGCGCCGGGGCAAGCGGCCGTCCCGCCCGGGCTGCCGGCCGATCCGGACGCCGTGCTGGTGGCCGCCGCCAAGCGCCTGATCGGCGACAACCTGGCCGACGTGCCGGGCCTGGCCGACATCGCCCGCAGCGTGGGTACTTACCGCGAAAAGCTGTCGCAAGCGTTCCGGGCCCAGACCGGCATGACCGTGTTCGCCTTCATCCGCGAGGAGCGGCTGCGCCGCGGCGAACAGCTGCTGAGCGAGTCCGACATGGATGTCCAGGACATAGCGTTGCTAATCGGCTTCAACAGCGCCGGCAATTTCGCCACCGCCTTCCGCGAGCGCAACGGCGTCACGCCCAGCGCCTACCGCCAGGCCATGCACCAGAAAAAGACGCCGGACGCCTGACGGCGTCCGCACGCGAAACTGATAAACTGGGCGCCCTTTTGTTTCCACCCCGGCCACATCAATTCCGGGAAGCATCTTCAACCATGAAAAACAACGCCACCAGCGGCCTGGTCTACTCCACCGAAAGCGGCCGCATGTGCCCCGATTGCCGGCAGCCGCTGGCCGCCTGCACCTGCAAGGCCGGCGCCAAAGCAGTGCCGCAGGGTGACGGCGTGGTCCGCGTGTCGCGCCAGACCAAGGGCCGGGGCGGCAAGTGCGTCACCGTGGTCAAGGGCGTGGCGCTCGACGCCACCGCCCTCGCCGCCCTGGGCAAGCAGCTGCGCACGGCCTGCGGCAGCGGCGGCACCGTCAAGGACGGGGTGATCGAGATCCAGGGCGACCACTGCGAACTGGTCATGGCCACGCTGCTGAAGCTCGGCCACCAACCCAAGCGCGCCGGCGGCTGATTGCACGGCGCCAGCCGGCCGGAAGCCGGGGCCAGCCCCCGTCGCCACAGCCCTGAAGGTTCAGGCGAACAGCTGGCCGGCAAACTCCACGAAGGCCTTCACCTTGGCGGCGCGCAGGTGCTGCGGCGGGAAGATGATGGAGATGTCCGGTCCCGGCGCCTGCCACTGCTGCAGCACCGGCACCAGCGCCCCGCTGTGCAGCTGCTCGCGCAACGACACCGACAGATGCTGGATCATGCCCGCCCCCGCCACCGCCGCTTCGATCAGGGTATCGACATGGTCCATCGAAACGCGGCCAGCGGGCGTGGCGGCAAACCCGGCGCCATCGCGCTGGAACTGCCAGGGACGGACCTGGCGCGATTTCGGGTAGAGAAATTGCAGACAGGGATAGCGCGACAATTCGTCCGGCGAGGCCGGCGTGCCATGGCGGCGCAGGAAGTCCGGCGCGGCGCAAGTCACATACGCCGTGCTGCCCACCGTCCTGGCCACCAGGGCGGAGTCCTGCAGCCGGCCTATCCTGACCAGCACGTCGACACCCTCCTCGACCATGTCGATCATGCGGTCGGACGCCGTTACCTTGAGCGCGATCTCCGGGTACGCCGCCATGAACCGGGGCAGCGCCGGCGCCAGGTACAAGCGCGCCAGGATGCCGGGCAGATCAACGCGCAGGATGCCACTGGGCGCCTGCGCCGATTCGCGCAAGCTGCTTTCCAGTTCGCCCATATCGCCCAGCAAACGCTGCGCATGCTGGTAGCAGCGCCGCCCCTCATCCGTCAGCGACATGCTGCGCGTGGTGCGGTTCAGCAGCCTGACCTGGAAATGGGTCTCCAGCGCCGCCACCTGATTGGTGACGGAAGACGTCGACACACCCAGCCGCTGCGCCGCCCGCGCAAACGCGCCCGCCTCCACCACCGCGCAAAATACCTTGAGCGCTTCCAGCCTGTCCATCGCCCCCCCCCTCCCTGATCCCTGCAGCGATTATCCACGGTTTCGCAATACTGTAACGGAGCACGCCCTGTTTTTCCGGCGGGCAGACATCCCTACACTGGGTACATCGATCAGCCACACACGATCCTAATCTCCCGCAAAGGAAACCAGTCATGTCCACCCCATCCCTCATGCAAGCGGCCGTCCTGCACGCCTACAACACTCCCTTGACGCTGGAACGGATCGCCCGCCCGCAGCCCGGGCCCGGCCAGGTGCTGGTACAGGTCAGGGCCAGCGGCATCAATCCGCTCGATATCAAGATCGCGGCCGGCCAGGCGGGACATGCGCAGGCCGAACTGCCAGCCGTGCTGGGGATCGACCTGGCCGGCGTGGTGACAGCCGTCGGCCTGGGCGTCCATGACTTCAAGCCGGGCGACGAAGTGTATGGCATGACGGGCGGCATCGGAGGTATCCAGGGCTCGCTGGCCGAATATGCCGCCGTCGATGCCGACCTGCTGGCCATCAAACCGGGCAACCTCTCGATGCGCGAGGCGGCCGCCCTGCCCCTGATCTTCATCACGGCATGGGAGGGATTGGTCGATCGCGCCCGCATCGGTGCCGGCCAGAGCGTGCTGGTGCACGGCGGCGCCGGCGGCGTGGGCCATATCGCGGTGCAGATCGCCCTGGCCCATGGCGCACAGGTATTCGCCACGGGCAGCGCCGGCCAGCGCCAGACCATAGAGGGATACGGCGCGACGGCCATCGACTACCGCACGCAGACTGTGGCGCAGTACGTGGCGCAGTACACGGAGGGAGAGGGCTTCGATATCATCTACGACACGGTGGGCGGTGCCACGCTGGACGCCTCGTTCGCCGCCGCGCGCCAGTATCACGGCCATGTGGTCAGCTGCCTGGGCTGGGGCACGCATGCGCTGGCGCCGCTGTCGTTTCGCGCCGCGACCTATTCCGGCGTGTTCACGCTGCTGCCACTGTTGTCCGGCAAGGGACGCGCCCACCACGGTGCCATCCTGCGCGCGGCGACCAAATTGATCGAAGCCGGCAAGGTCAAGGTCATGCTCGATGACGCGCGCTACACGCTGGAGACGGTCAACGACGCCCATCGTGCCGCGCACGACGGCACGGCACGGGGCAAGCTGGTGGTGGAGATAGCGTAAATGCGGTGCGGCGGGCGCCGCTTACGGGGGCGTCCGCGCAGCACCGGCCTGCCGGCGCCGCTCAGTTGCTGCGACAGTCCGGCGGCAACAGATCGGACGGGATGTCCTCGCTGCTGCAATGCCAGGCCACTTTCTTATTCTCATCGAGCCTGGGCGTGAACGCGATCGCCTTGCCGCGCAGCGTAGGTTCGGCCGGGAACACGCGTACCACGCCATTGCCGGGGTCGACCCGCACATCCTGCACGGCGTGGCCGGGATCGGCCAGCGCAAAGCCGGCCTGCTCCAGCGAGGTAGGGCCGCTGCCGTTGGCATAGAAATAGCGCTCGACGGCGGCCGTGGCGTCGCGTCCCACAATGGCCGCCTGGGCCACGCGCGCCTTGGCCGTGTATTGCTGGTAGGCGGGAATGGCGACGGCCGCCAGCACACCCACCAGTGCGACCATGGTGATCAGCGAACCGGCGCCGCCCACGCCCATGCGCGGCATGAACAGGGCCAGCACATAGGCCAGGCCGCTGCGGCCCGGCTGCTCGACCTCATTGCCCTGCGCCAGCCCCCGCATCACGGCCATGCGCTTGACCAGCCACGGATAGTCGCTCACCAGCTCGTGGAACGACATCCAGAAGCCCGACGTTTCCTCGGCCTGCGCCGTGTAATGGGCCACGTTCATCTGGCGCCAACGCTTGCCGCCGGCCGCCAGCGCGGCCAGGCCCAGCTGGGCGCTCTTGAGGTCGTCGCAGGCGTGGAAGCCGTGGCGGTCGCAGGTGTACTCGCGGGCCCGTGCATAGGCCGCGCCCAGCAACGGGACGATGGAGGCCGGCATCAGCAGCGCCGACCAGCGCAGGTGGTTGCGTTTGATGTGGCCCAGCTCATGGCCGATGTAGAAGTTGATGGCGTCGGGCTTGTCTTCCAGCGCATCGACCACGTCCGAATACAGGACGATGAAATTGGTGCCCAGGAAGCGGGTGGCAAAGGCGTTGAACACACCGCCCATCTGCAACAGGTAGGCGTCCGGCACTTGCTCCAGACCCAGGCGCTGGCAGCACTGGTCGATGCGTTCCTTCAGGTCAGGGAATTGCTGCCACGTGATCTTGACGGCCGTGCCCTTGAGGTAGGAAATCAGGGCCGACTGGGCAAAGCAGTAGGCGATGAAAAACAGCAGCAGGTACAGCAGCGCCACGCCGACCGTGCCGACGATAAGCCCCAGCCAGATCAGCATGGAGATGCCCAGCATCAAGCCGAACAGCTTTTTTTCGTTTTTATA
>JAZJZQ010000796.1:0-10881 GCA_040389625.1 Pseudomonadota bacterium
CCCAAGACGGGCCTGAACATCATGCTGGTGACCGAGTTCGCCCGCACCACCCAGGCCTTCGCGGTCGAGTCGGTGGACGAGATCGTGCGCCTGGACTGGAGCCAGGTGCTGACGGCCGAAGGCACGGCCGGCGGCCGCGTGACCAGCATCGCGCGCGTGGACGGCGACGTGCAGAACACCCGCCTGGCCCAGGTGCTGGACGTGGAAACCATCCTGCGCGAGCTGGTGCCGCCCGAAGGCAAGGACGTGGACCCGGAAACTATCGGCCCGCAACTGCTGCTCAAGCCGGGCCAGATCATCCTGGCGGCCGACGACTCGGTGGTGGCGCGCAGCCTGATCGAAAAGGGCCTGACGGCCATGGGCGTGCACTTCATCATGACCAAGACCGGCAAGGAAGCGTGGGACCGGCTGCAGCACATCGCCGACGGCGCCAAGGCCGAGGGCGTGCCGGTCGACCAGCGCGTGGCACTGGTGCTGACCGACCTGGAGATGCCGGAAATGGACGGCTTCACGCTGACCCGTTTGATCAAGCAGGACGCCCGCTTCGCCAAGATCCCGGTGGTGATCCACTCCTCGCTGTCGGGCAAGACCAACGAAGACCACGTCAAGGGCGTGGGCGCGGACGCCTACGTGGCCAAGTTCGTGGCCGAGGACCTGGCCGCCACCATCCGCCAGGTGCTGCAGAAATAACAATGTCCGCGCGGCAGGGCGGCGCGAATCGGGTTACTATCTGAGGGCGTGGCAGTTTGGCTAACATTGCCGGCTGCCGGCCCTTAACCCAATTCGAAAGGAAGCATCGTGGCTGCTAAGAAGATACTCATTCTGACGGGCGATTTCACGGAAGACTACGAAACGATGGTGCCGTTCCAGGCGCTGCAGATGGTGGGTCACGTGGTCTACGCCGTCTGCCCCGGCAAACTGTCGGGCGACACCATCAAGACCGCCGTGCACGATTTCGAGGGCGATCAGACCTACACCGAGAAACCTGGCCACAACTTCACCGTCAACGCCAGTTTCAACGATGTCGACGTGGGCTTCTACGACGCCCTGCTGGTCGCCGGCGGCCGCGCGCCGGAATACCTGCGCCTGAATCCGCGCGTGATCGAGATCGTGCAGCAGTTTGCGGCCGCGGCCAAGCCGATCGCCTCGATCTGCCATGGGGTCCAGGTATTGACGGCGGCCGATGTCATCCGCGGCAAGCGCATTTCGGCCTATCCGGCCTGCGCGCCGGAAGTGCGCCTGGCCGGCGCCGAGTTTGTCGACATTCCGATGGACAGCGCGATCACGGACGGCCAGTTCGTCACTGCGCCGGCCTGGCCCGCGCACCCGGTTTGGCTGGGCCAGTTCCTGCAGCTGCTGGGAACGGAAATCCGCCCCTGAGTCTGAGCCTTAGCCCTGCGCCACGCCCAGGTTGCGGGCGTGGAAGCGCAGGTGCTCCTCCATGAAGGTGGCGATGAAGTAGTAGCCGTGGTCGTAGCCCGCGTGGCGCCGCAGTCGCAGCGGCTGCGCGGCGCTGCGGCAGGCCGCTTCGAACTGCTCCGGGTACAGCTGCTCGGCCAGGAACTTGTCGCCCAGGCCCTGGTCGATCAGTATCCCCGCCGGGAACGGCGTTTCCAGCTGCGCCATCAGGGCGCTGGCGTCATGCTGGCGCCAGCTCGTCTCGTTATCCCCCAGGTAAGCGGTGAACGCCTTGCGGCCCCACGGGCACTGCATGGGCGCGGCGATGGGCGCGAAGGCCGACACGGAGTGGAACAGGTCCGGCCGGCGCAGCGCCAGCGTGAGCGCGCCGTGGCCCCCCATCGAATGGCCGAAGATGCCCACCCGCGCCCCATCCACCGGCAGCGCGGCGCACGCCAGCGCGTGCAGTTCCAGCAGATAGCTGTACATCCGGTAGTGGCCGCGCCACGGCTGCTCGGTCGCGTCCAGGTAGAAGCCGGCGCCCACGCCCAGGTCCCAGCTGTCCGTCTCGCCGGGCACGTTGGCGCCGCGCGGGCTGGTGTCGGGCGCGATCAGCACCAGTCCCAGTTCGGCCGCCACGCGCTGGGCGCCGGCCTTGGTCATGAAAGTCTCCTCGGTGCAGGTCAGGCCGGCCAGGTAGAACAGGGCCGGCAGCCGGGCGCCCGGCGCATGGGGCGGGATGAAGACGGAAAAGCGCATCGGCAGGCCAATGGCCTGCGACGCATGGCGGTAAAAACGCTGGCTGCCGCCGAAGCAGGCATGTTCGCTGATCAGTTCTGGCATCTGCTGTCCTTATGTTCTGTACCGCACGGTGCGCGCGGCCCGGTATGGGCAGAATTGTACTAGGACCTCAGCCACAAGGAAGTGCATGCCGAATCTCGATGTCGTATTGATGGAACTGGGCTGGCCGCTTGCCATCGCGCTGGCCTGGCTGGCGGGCGAATGCGCCTACCGCTGGAGTGGCGCGCCCCGCATCAGCGTGTATGGCATCGTGGGCTTCGGCCTGGCCCAGTTGTGGCCGGGCGCGTTGGCCAGCGGCGGCTCCAGCACCGTGTCCCTGCTGGCCAACCTCGGCTTCGGCCTGATCCTGTTCGAGTTCGGCTACCGCATCAACCTGCACTGGCTGCGTATCAATCCCTGGATCGCCGTCAGCGGGCTGGCCGAATCGGCCGCCACCTTCGGCGCCGTGTACGCCATCTCGCAGCTGACGGGCATGCCGCCCCTGACCTCGCTGCTGCTGGCCTCGCTGGCCATGTCCACCTCGCCGGCCGGCGTGCTGCGGGTGGTCAACGAGCAGAACAGTTCGGGCCAGGTGACGGAACGCGTGCTGCACCTGGTGGCCATCAACTGCGTGCTGGCCGTATTCGTGTTCAAGGTGATCGTGGGGGTATGGGTATTCCAGACTTCCGGCAACCTGTCGCAGGCCATCTCGCACAGCCTGATCGAGCTGCTGGCCTCGGCCGCGCTGGGCGCGCTGTTCGGCTTCGGCGCCCCGGCCTTGCTGCGCCGCCTCGGCACGCTGTCGCAGGACGGCACCGTGGGCTTCGCGCTGGGCGTGGTGCTGCTGGTGGCGCTGACCCACGCGGCCAGCCTGTCGCCGGTGCTGGCGGCGCTGTCGTTCGGCCTGGTGGCGCGCCACCGGCGCGTGGCCTTCGCCCGCACCGAGCGCAATTTCGGCAGCATCGGCGAGCTGCTGTCGGTGCTGCTGTTCGTATTCGCCGTCACCACGCTTACCTGGGAGCGGGTGGTGGAGGGCGCCGCGCTGGGCGCGGTGCTGGTGCTGGCGCGCTTTGTCGTGAAGACGGCGGCCGTGGCCCTGTTCTCGCACGCGGGCGGCACCTCCTGGCGCAAGGGCATGCTGACGGGGATCGCGCTGTCGCCCATGTCGGTGTTCGTCACCCTGCTGCTCGAGCAGACCCGCAACATGGGCGTGGTGCTGGTGGACGAACTGGCGGCGCTGGCCGCCATGATCCTGCTGCTCGAAGTGCTCGGCCCCATCCTCACCCAGTGCGCGCTGGTGTGGGCCAATGAAACCCAACGACCGGAGGCCTGATATGGCATTGGAACCGTTCAAGAACTCCGTGCCCCTGACCATGGGCGTGGAGCTGGAGCTG
Source organism: Pseudomonadota bacterium (assembly GCA_040389625.1). Classification (GTDB taxonomy): domain Bacteria; phylum Pseudomonadota; class Gammaproteobacteria; order Burkholderiales; family Burkholderiaceae_D; genus Rugamonas. The sequence goes on from JAZJZQ010000796.1 coordinate 3,573, forward strand.
CAGCTGGTCAGCCTGTCCGATTTCGACCTGACGGCGTCGAGCCCGGACCTGCTGCACCTGCTGGCACGCAAACCTTTCCCCGGCAACGTGACGCCGGAAATCACGGAGAGCATGATCGAGATTAACTCGGACGTGCACACCAACCACACGGAACTGCTGGCGCAGCTCGGGCAGGTGCGCGACACGCTGGTGCAGGCCGGCGAGATGCTCAACATCGGCATCTGCGGCGGCGGCACCCACCCGTTCCAGAAGTGGTCGGAACGGCGCATCTTCGCCAAGCCCCGCTTCCAGCAGGTGTCGGCCCTGTACGGCTACCTGGCCAAGCAGTTCACCATCTTCGGCCAGCACGTGCACATCGGCTGCGCCTCGGGCGACGACGCGCTGTACCTGCTGCATGCGCTGGGCCGCTACGTGCCGCACTTCATCGCGTTGTCGGCCTCGTCGCCGTTCGTGCAGGGCTACGACACGCTGTTCAATTCGGCCCGGCTCAATTCCGTATTCGCCTTCCCCATGAGCGGACGGGCGCCGTTCATGCTGCGCTGGAGCCAGTTCGCCGACGATTACTTCGCCAAGATGGAACACACGGGCGTGATCAAGAGCATGAAGGACTTCTACTGGGACATCCGGCCCAAGCCCGAATACGGCACCATCGAGCTGCGCGTGTGCGACACGCCGCTGACGGTGGAGCGGGCCGCCGCGCTGGCCGGCTATCTGCAGGCGCTGTGCCGCTACCTGCTCGAACACCGGCGCGAGCTGCCGTGCGAGGACGACTACCTGGTCTACAACTACAACCGCTTCCAGGCTTGCCGATTCGGGCTGGACGGGACCATGGTCCATCCGCGCAATTACGACAGCCTGCCGCTGCGCGAAGACATCCTGGCCACGCTGGAGGCGATGGCGCCGCACGCGGCGGCGCTCGGCGGCAGCGCCGCGCTGGCCCACCTGGCGCAGGTCGCGCGCGAAGGCAGCGATGCCCATTACCTGCGTAACGAGCATCTGGCGCGTGGCAGCGCCGAAGGCATGGTGGAGGCGGCCATCGCCCGCTTCCGGGGCGACGCTGGCTGAGGGGCGATCGTCCAGGTCACCGGCCCGAGCCGGCGGCACCCGAGCCGCGCCGGAGGGATCGTCTCGTTCAGAACCGCGTTTCGCGCGCCACCCGCAGGAAGTTGTCGAGGATGGGCGTGCAGTCGAGCAGCTCGACTCCGCCCGCGCGGTGGAATTCGGGATGCCACTGCAGGCCCATCACGAACGGCGCCTTGCGGTAGCGGATCGCCTCCACCATCCGGTCCGGCACGGACAGCGCTTCGATGGCCATGTCGCGCCCCAGCGTCTTGACGGCCTGATGGTGGATGGAGTTGACCATGCCCTCCGCCTGGCCCGGGAACAGCCTGGCCAGCGACGAGCCGCGGGGGAAGGCGACAGCGTGGCGGTGGCGGTCGTAGTCCTCGTGCACATGGGGCAGGGCCTCCGGCACGTCGGAGGCGATGTCCTGGTACAGCGTACCGCCAAAGGCCACGTTGATCAGCTGGCAGCCGCGGCACACGCCCAGCACCGGCTTGCCCGCCTCGACGAATTCATGCAGCAGCTCGAGCTCGTACATGTCGCGCGCGCGATCGCCGCTCCATTCGGGCCGGGTCGGCGCTTCCGAATAGCTTTGCGGCGAAACGTCGGCGCCGCCCTGCAGCACCAGCCCGTCCAGGTGGCGGGCGTAGTCGCGCAGGCGGATATTGCTGGGGTGGAGCAGGCCGTCCGTGTTGACGGTGGGGATCATGAACACCAGCACGTCGCGCGACATCACCCATTGCGCGATCGACTCTTCCAGGTATTGCAGCTTCTTGCTGCGCAGGCCGCGCGCCCCCGGTTCCGGGTGGAAGATGCGGGCCGAAATCCCGATGTGCAGCGGACGCTGGATGATGTGGCGCGTGACGGCGGCGGCGATGCGCTGGTAGCGGGCCCGCAGCACCCGGCCCCACAGGCTGAACACGGTGTCGCCAGGGTCGAGATAGCGCGGCATGGCATCCTCCGCGTCCTCCTTGCGGCGGCGCGGCGGTTCCGTCTTGTCCTCATCGTGGTCCATGCCCGGGCCCATGGTGGCAAAAAGGCCAGTGTGCCATAGCGGCGGGCGGGGCGGCGCGCGCTACGGCCGGCGCCAGCCGGGCCGCCACTGGCGTGCCTAACGGGCGAAATACAGGGCGTGCAGCTGGTCCAGGTCCACCTCGCGGGCCGGCCGGGACAGGGCCACTTTCCCGCCCTGCATCAGGTAGACATGGTCGGCCACGGCCACGGCCCGTTCCGTGTTCTGCTCGACCAGGATGATGGTGCGGCCGGCCGCCTTGAGCCGGGCCAGGATCTCGAACAGTTCGTTGACCACCAGCGGCGCCAGCCCCAGCGACGGTTCGTCGACGATCAGCAGCCGCGGTTCGGACATCAGGCCGCGCGCCAGGGCCAGCATCTGCGCCTCGCCGCCCGACAGCGCGCCGGCCGCCTGCGCGCGCCGTTCGCGCAGGCGGGGGAACATGGCGTAGGCTTGCTCCAGCCGGGTTTTCACGTGCGGCCGGTGGATCGGCAGGAAGGCGCCCATGACCAGGTTTTCCTCCACGCTCATGTCGCGAAACACCATGCGGCCCTCGGGCACCATGGCCACGCCCAGTTCGGCCATGCGCCAGGCGGGCGTGCCGGCCAGCGGTCGGCCGTCCAGCGCCACCTGGCCCGCGCCCAGCGGCAGCAAGCCCATGACGGCGCGCAGCAGCGTGGTCTTGCCGGCGCCGTTGGGGCCGATGATGGCCGTCAGCTGGCCGGCGGCGGCCGTCAGCGACACGTCCCACAGCACGTTGATGGCACCGTAGCCGGCCCGCACTTCCTTCAGTTCAAGCATGGGATGCTCCGGCCGATGTTCCTGTATAGCTGCGCATCACGGCCGGGTCGCGGAATACGGCGTCCGGCGTGCCGTCCGCGATCAGGCGGCCAAAATCGAGCACGGCCGCCCAGTGGCACAGGGTGCTGATGGTGTCGATGTCGTGCTCGATGATGACGATGGCCACCCCGAAGTGCGCATGCAGTTCGCGCAGCATGCCCATGAAGCGGCGCTTGCCCGCCGTCTCCAGCCCGGCCAGCACTTCGTCGAGCAGCAGCAGTTGCGGATCGGTGGCCAGGGCCTTGGCCACTTCCAGCGCCTTCAGCTCCGTCAGCGCCAGGCCGGTGGCGGCGTCGCTGCCGGCCTTGGCGGCCAGGCCGGTGAAGTCGAGGATCTCGGCTATGCGCCGCGGGTCCACGCGGCCGGTGCCGAAGCGCTGCGCGACCAGCAGGTTTTCGTGCACCGTCAGTTCGTGCATCGGTTGCGGGATCTGGAAAGTGCGGCCTATGCCCAGGCGCGCGCGGCGGAACAGGGGCGTGCGCAGGATGTCCCGGCCATTGAATCGGATCGCGCCGCCGGCCGGGCGTACCAGCCCCGATATGGCGTTGAACAGCGTGGTCTTGCCGGCGCCGTTGGGGCCGACCAGTCCCAGCACCTCGTGGCTGTCCACCCGCAGCGAAACGCCGTCCACGGCCGTCAGGCCGCCGAAGCGCACGCTCACCTGGTCCAGTTCAAGCATGGCTTTCTCCCTTGCGCCGGCGCAGCAGCGGCAGCAGGCCGGACGGGCTGGCGACGATCATGGCCACCAGCAGCGCGCCCAGCACCAGCTGGTGCCCGGTCGGCATCAGGGCCTTGAACAGCAGCTGGTCGAGCAGGTACACCACCAGCGCGCCGACCACCGGCCCGGCGATGGTGCGATAGCCGCCGAAGATGGCGGCCACGATGGGCACCGTGATCCACACGCTGTTGAAGGCGTAGTCCGGCTCCAGGAAATTGATGTAGTGGGCATTGAAGGCGCCCGCCACGCCGGCCATGAAGGCCGACACCAGCAGCATGGCGCCCTTGAGCAGCGCGCTGTTGACGCCCACCACCCGGGTGGCGTCCTCGCTGTCGTGCATGGCGCGCAGGGCCAGGCCGTAATGGCTGGCGCGGATGCGCTGGTAGATCCAGGCGAACAGCAGCACAATGGTGAGCATGAGCAGATAGGCGCCCGTCTTGCTGCCGGCCTCCAGGCCGAACACGGACGGCAGCACGGGAATATTGGCGATACCGGCGGCGCCTCCCGTCATCGTGCTCCATTCGGTGGCCACGATGCGCAGGATGTGGGCGCAGGCCAGGATGGCCAGTGCGAAATACGGCCCGCGCAGGCGCAGCACGGGCAGCATGACGACGGCGGCCAGCACGGCGCCGGCGCCGCCCAGCGCCATGCCCAGCGGCACGGGCAATCCCGCCCTGGCCGTCAGCAGGGCCGAGACGTAGGCGCCCACGCCGAAGAAGGCGCTGTGGCCGAAGCTGACCATGCCGCCCAGGTTGCCCAGCAAGGCCCAAGACAGGGCCACGCAGGCGATCACCAGCGCCGCCACCACCAGGCTCATGACGTAGTGGTTGGCGCCCAGCAGCAGCGGCACCAGCAGGTAGGCCGCCGCCAGCGCGGCCGCCAGGGCCAGCGCGCGGCGGAAGTCGGGGCGGGCCGTCATCCGCGCCTCCTGGCCGTCCCCAGCAAGCCGTTGGGCAGCACGAACAGCACCAGCAGGAACAGCGTCATGCCGGCCAGTTCCTGCAGCGCGGAGCTGGCCAGGGTGACGGTCAGCGCTTCGCATACGCCGAGCAGCAGGGCGCCCAGCAGCACGCCGGGAATGGAGCCGACGCCGGCCAGCACGGTGATGACGAAAGCCTTGATGGTGAGGGCGCCGCCGTAGGCCGGCTGGATCACGCCGTAGCTGTACAGGGCCACGCCGGCAAAGGCGGCCAGCGCGCCGGAGACGAGGAAGGACAGCAGTTCCGTGCGCCCCGGGCGGATGCCCATCAGCGCGGCCGCGTCGCGGTTGCTGGCCACGGCCCGCAGCGCGCGGCCATGCCAGCTGCGCGCCAGCCACCACCACAGGGCCGCTAGCAGCACCACGGCCAGCACGGCGAACAGCAGTTCGCTGCGCATGCTGTAGAACGGGCCGATGACCATGGCGTCCTGCAGCCAGCTGGAACTGGTGGAGCGCACGTCGGCCTTCCACACCAGCAGCATCAGGTTGGTGAGCATGACGCCGATGCCGAAGGTGAGTATCAGGGAGTTGATCTCGCGGTCGCGGCGGATGCGGCTGACGATGCCGTACACGCCGGCCGAGGCCAGGCTGGTGACCACCAGCGCGGCCGGGATGGCGGCCACGGGGCCCAGCCCGAAGCCCGATTCCAGCGTATAGGCCACATAGGCCGCCAGCAGCACCAGCTCGCCGTGCGCCAGGTTGATCACCTTCATGGTGCCGAACACGAGCGCCAGGCCGAGCGCGATCAGGGCGTACGAGCAGCCCTGCAGCAGGCCCGAATACAGGGCCTGGAGCAGCAGTTCCGTCATGCCGCTGTTACCACGGCAGGCCTGGATAGACCGGCTTGCCGGTGGCCTGCTCCTTCGGCCACACGATGACGATCTTCTTGTCCTGGTGCTGGCCCATGCGGTGCACGAAGTTGGGGTTGTCGCCGTTGGCGCCGAACTGCACGCGGCCGATCAGGGTGTCGCGGTCGGTCTTGCGCAGTTCCTCGGCGATGCCGCCCTTTTTCACCGTGCCCTTGTCGGCGGCGCGGGCGATGGCTTCGAACAGCAGCATCGATTGCACATAGCCGAACTGGCCCAGGTAGTCCGGTTCCTTCTTGTACAGCTGGCGGTAGCCGTCGGCGAAGGCCTTGCCGTCGGCCGTTTCGAAGGTGGCGGGGAAGGGCAGCAGCGCCGTGCCGTACACATTGGGCATCAGGTCCGGGAATTCGGCCGCCATCTTGGGCGTGGCCAGCGACCACACGCCCACCATGGCCTTGACGCCGGGCTTGAGCACGCGCGCCGCGCGCAGGATGCCCACGTAGTCGTTCTCGTAGCCGACCATCAGGATCACGTCCGACTTGTCCTGCAGCTTGATCTTGTTGACGATGGGCTTGAAGTCGGTGATGGCCGGGTCGAACGAATGGCCGTTGACCTTGACCCCGCGCGCGCCCAGCGCCTTGGTGACGGAGGCGGCCAGGTCGGAGGTCGCTTCCTTGGTCGAGTAGATGATGGAGACGGATTTGGCGCCCACGTCCGACAACAGGCCCAGTACCGCCTTCTCGTAGCCGGCCGTGTTATTGATGCGGAAAAAATTCTTGCGCCCGCTGTTGACCAGGCTGTCGTCCACGCCGCCGGAAGTCATGTAGACCAGATTGAGCTTGTTGGCCGCGTCCGACGCGGGCGAGATGTTGTTCGAACCGTAGCCGCCCGTGATGGCCACCACGCCCTGGCTGGCCAGCTTCTCCACCGCCGCTATCGCCTTGGCCGGCGCCGACTCGTCGTCCACCGTGGTCAGCTTGATCTTGTGCTTGCCGTTGGTCTTGTTGAACACTTCGGCCGCTACCGCCACCCCTTCCTGCATGCCGTTGCCCACCCGGGCCAGGCTGCCCGTCAGCGGCAGTTCCACGCCGACCAGGAATTCCTCGGCCCGGGCCGTGCCGGAGGCGCAGGCCGCCGCTGCCAGTGCCGCCAGCGCGGCGCGCTTGAATGTCGTTTGCATGTAGTCAGTTCCCCTCTTGGTTGTTATCGTTGGCCGCTGCCCGTTGTGCCATCTGGCGCAGCTGGTTTTTCAGGATCTTGCCGCTGGCCGCCGCCGGCAGCGCCGCCATGGCGATGATCTCGGCCGGGCGCTTGTAGGGCGCCAGCGCGGCGGCCAGGTGGCGGTGCAGTTCGTCCAGCGTGACCTGGTAGCGCGGGTCCAGTTCGACATAGGCTACCACTTCCTCGTTGCCGTCGGCCGCGTTGCGCCCGACCACGGCCGATTGCGTCACGCCCGGGTGGGCGTTGAGTACCGTCTCCACTTCCAGCGGATAGACGTTGAAGCCGGAGCGGATGATCAGTTCCTTGGTGCGGCCGGCAATGAACAGGGCGCCGTCGTCCTCGATGCGGGCGATGTCGCCCGTATTGAGCCAGCCGCCGGGGCGCATGGCGGCCGCGCTCAGGGCCGGCTCGCGGTAGTAACCCAGCATGACGTTGGGACCGCGCACCCACAGCTCGCCCGGCGTGCCGGGCGCCACTTCCGCGCCGTCCAGGTCTACGACGCGCGCCTCCACGCCGGGGATCACCATGCCGACCGAGGTGTCGGCGCGCGGCCGGTCCAGGCGGGTCTGGCTGATGGTGGGCGCCGATTCCGTCAGACCGTAGCCGTTGTGCAGGGGCAGGCCGAACAGCTGCTCCACGTCCGCCTTCAGGCTGGGCGTGAGCGGCGAGCC
>JAZJZQ010000796.1:10981-12180 GCA_040389625.1 Pseudomonadota bacterium
GGCGGTGTCGAAATCAGCCATGCGCGGCCTTGATCATGTTGCGGGCGATGACCAGCTGCTGCACCTGCGAGGTGCCTTCGAAGATGCGGAACAGGCGCACGTCGCGGTAGAAGCGTTCGGCCGCGTAGTCGGCCATGTAGCCGGCGCCGCCCAGGATCTGCACCGCGCGGTCGGCCACCCGGCCGCACATTTCGGAGGCGAACAGCTTGCAGCAGGCGGCCTCGGTGCCGATGCCGGCGCCGTCGTCGCGGCGGCGGGCCGCGTCCAGCACCATGCTGCGGGCGGCGTAGATTTCCGTCTTGCTGTCGGCCAGCATGGCCTGCACCAGCTGGAATTCGGCGATCGGCTGGCCGAACTGGCGCCGCTCCATGGCGTAGCGCAGGGCGTCGTCCAGCATGCGTTCGGCCGCGCCCACGCAGACGGCGGCGATGTGCAGCCGGCCCTTGTCGAGCACCTTCATGGCCGTCTTGAAGCCGGTGCCTTCGCGCCCGATCAGGTTGGCGGCCGGCACCCGGCAGTTCTCGAAGATGACGTCGCAGGTGTGGGCGCCGCGCTGGCCCATCTTCCTGTCGATGGGGCCGAGCGTGATGCCGGGCGTGCCCCGTTCGACGATGAAGGCCGACACGCCGGCCGCGCCGGGCGTGGCCGCGTCGGTACGGGCCATGACCGTGTACAGGCCCGCTTCCGGGGCGTTGGTGATGTAGCGCTTGGTGCCGTTGATCAGGTAGTGGTCGCCGTCGCGCACGGCGCTGGTGCGCAGCGCGGCGGCGTCGGAACCGGCTTCGGGCTCCGTCAGGGCGAATGAACCTATCAGCTCGCCGCTGGCCAGGCGCGGCAGGTAGCGCTGTTTCTGTTCCTCGCTGCCGTCGAGCACGATGCCCTGGGCGCCGATGCCGTTGTTGGTGCCGACCAGCGAGCGGAAGGCGGGCGAGGCATGGGCCAGTTCGAACGCCACCAGCACTTCCTCTTCCATGGTGAGGGCCAGGCCGCCGTACTGCTCGGGCAGGGACAGGCCGAACAGGCCCAGTTCGCGCATCTGGGCTACGACGGCGGGCGGGATCTGGTCGGTATCGGCCACTTCCTGCTCATGCGGCAGCAGCACTTCGCGCACGAAGCGGCGCACACTGTCGAGCAGCAGCTGGAGCGTTTCCTGGTCCCGTATCATGGGCGTCCTTTCGCTGGCGGGCTGGCGTGGCCCG
>JAZJZQ010000796.1:12280-14938 GCA_040389625.1 Pseudomonadota bacterium
CGTTTCCTGGTCCCGTATCATGGGCGTCCTTTCGCTGGCGGGCTGGCGTGGCCCGCGGTTGGGTTCCGGGTCCGGATACTGTCGCCCGGTGGCGTGGCCCGGTTGCGTCGCCGGGGCGATCGCACCAGGTGCGGGCGCCGGGCGCGTGCTGGCCCTGGTCGTGGAGAAGGTGGGAGTGCCCGGCCGGTGGGGCGGGTGGATGCCGCGCCGGGCCTGGGAACGGCGCTGCGCCACGCCAGTGTCCGGCGCAGTGTGCCCCTGCGGGGGCGCCGCTGTCAATGATTTTTCTGAAAGGTTGCCGCGCGCGGACGGCGTTTTTTGGCCCGCTATTGGGCCGCGGTTGGCCCGCAATTGGGCGCCAGTTGGCCCGCTTCAGGCCCGGATCAGGCCTTGATGTTGATGAGCGAGCCCAGCGTCTGGTCGGTGGTCTTGATGACCTTGGCCGACAGGTCGAACTGGGCCTTGTAGACCAGCGAGTCCGTCAATTCCTTGCCCAGGTCGGTACCGCTCGGGCCTTGCAGGGCGCCCGAGGTGGCGGCCGGCGTGGCTGCGGCCTGGTCCCGCGCCTGTTGCGACAAGGTCACACCGCTGCCGGCCGGACTGGCTTCCTGGAACTGCACCTGCTGCGGCTTGAAGCCCTGGGTGCTGGCGTTGGCGACGTTGTGCGCGGTGGAATCCAGGGCGCGCTGGCTGGCGTTCAGACCGGACAGGCCGGCACTGAGGGCGGCTATACTCATGATATTTCCCTTCGGCAAGAAACCATAGTGTACACCGCAAATTATCCGTGCGTGCAAATTCTGATGAAAATTTGAGCAAATCGATGTGGCGGAGGGGGCGACACCGGTCGCGCGGCCTGCCGGCTGTTGAGTATGGCATTCTCCGTTCGGCGCTAGAATAGGCCGTCACCGAAGCCAGCGAGTGTTCCCCCATGTGCGGACGATTCGATCAGAACGATATAGCGCGGCGCTACGTGGCCGCCTTCGGCTGGGCCGATGCGGCCTACCGTGGCCAGGCCGAGCCCACCCACAACGCCACGCCCGGCACGGCGCGGCTGATCCTGCACAGGCATGGCGGCCAGCCGCTGGCCGAGGATGTGTACTGGGGGTATCGCCCATCCTGGGCCGTGGGCAAGCTGCCCGTTGCCTATCAGGCCAGGCTGGAAAAAATCCACGGCAATTACTGGCGCCGGCTGCTGCAGTCGGGGCGGGCCGTGGTGCCGGCCCATGGCTGGTACGAATGGACGGGCGAGAAGGGCAAGCGCCAGGCCTGGCATATCCACCGCCGGGACCACGCGCCCCTGTTCATGCTGGCGCTGGCCAGTTTTGCGCCGCCCGGCGCGCACCCGGCGGAAGCGGGCTTCGTGCTGCTGACCACCGATTCCCGGGGCGGCATGGTGGACGTGCACGACCGCAGCCCGCTGGTGCTGGAGGCGGCCGACGCGGCCACCTGGCTCGATCCGGACCTGTCGCCGGAACAGGCCGCCGAGCTGGCCCGCGCCCTGGCGCTGGGGCCGGAGCGGTTCGACTGGCACCAGGTCACGCTGGCGCCGGCACGGCCGGCCGCCAAACCGGTGGAATCCCAGGCGGAAGCGGCGCCGCAGCTGTCGCTGCCCCTGTGACGGGCCAGCGGACGGCCCTGTGCCGGACCGTCCCGGCAGCCGCATTTGCGCAAATTACGCCAATTGCGCCATTTAACATCGTCCACTCTGCATGACGTGGCAAATGCTTGCCGATACGAATCATTGTCCACCGGCACAGCCCGGCAGGAGGCGGCCATGGCGAAGGCCCGCACGTTTGATACAGATCATGCCTTGAAGGTGCTGCTAACGTAGCCTTGTCTCTCGCGCTCCAACCGCGAAGTGCTACCCGGTTCGACTGCCGGCCACCCCGGCAAACGGGAAATGCCGTTAACTCATCCACCCACCATCCAGACCATTCGAGGCATCCATGTATCCATTTCAGCAAACCGTAACCCCCGCCGCCAAGACCCACCTGGAGGCGCAATTGTCGTACTTTAACGATATGTCCAAATCCCTGTTCCGCACGATGCAGCAGTACAGCGACCTGAACCTGCAACTGGCGCAGACCATGCTCGAGGAAAGCACCGTGACCGGCCAGCAGATGCTGACGGCCTGCCGTCCGACCGAGCTGCTGGCGGCGGCCGCCGCCCACGCCCAGCCGGCGGCGGAAAAGCTGCGCGCCTACCAGCAGCATGTGTCGCGCATCGCGGCCGACACCCACGTGGACCTGGCCAAGGTGGCCGAGGAGCACGTGGCCGAAACGAGCCGCACGGCCAAGGCCCTGGCCGACGAGGTGGCCCGCGTGGCCAGCGAAGAGACGGAAAAGACCATGCGCAACCAGCAGGACGCCATGCGCAAGTTCACCGATCCGTTCGAGCGGCTGGCCGACAGCGGCATGCGGCAGGCCGCGCGCGGCAACGAAATGCGCGGCTCGTCGACCCTGCAGAGCACCCATGGCGACGGCATGGAAGGGCGCGAAACCCAGTCCAGCATGCAGGGCGGCAGTTCGGCGGGGGTGGGCATGCAGCAGGGCACCACGTCCAGCGCTGGCGGCAAGCAGGGTGCCCGCAAGGAGACCTGACCACGGCCCGGCGCTGTTACGGTGTTTCGCGCAGCCAGTTCATGATGTGACCGGCCAC
>JAZJZQ010000797.1:0-5532 GCA_040389625.1 Pseudomonadota bacterium
AGCCCAAGCTGATCATCGCCGGCGCCTCGGCGTTCTCGAAAAAGATCGACTTCGAACGTTTCGCCGCCGTGGCCAAGGCCGTGGGCGCTTACTTCATGGTCGACATGGCCCACTACGCCGGCCTGATCGCCGCCGGCCTGTATCCTAACCCTGTGCCGCACGCCGACTTCGTCACCTCGACCACGCACAAATCGCTGCGCGGCCCGCGCGGCGGCATCATCCTGATGAAGGCTGAGCACGAGAAGATCATCAACTCGGCCATCTTCCCAGGCATCCAGGGCGGCCCCCTGATGCACGTGATCGCCGGCAAGGCCGTGGCCTTCAAGGAAGCGCTGACGCCTGAGTTCAAGGCTTACCAGCAGCAAGTGGTGAAGAACGCCGACGTGCTGGCCAAGACCCTGATCGCACGTGGCCTGCGCATCGTCTCTGGCGGCACCGAGTCGCACGTGATGCTGGTGGACCTGCGCGCCAAGAACCTGACCGGCAAGGAAGCGGAAGCGATCCTCGGTTCGGCGCACATCACCACCAACAAGAACGGCATCCCGAACGATCCGCAGAAGCCATTCGTGACTTCCGGCATCCGCCTGGGCAGCCCGGCCATGACCACCCGCGGTTTCAAGGAAGCGGAAGCGGAAAAGGTCGCGCACCTGATCGCCGACGTGCTGGACAACCCGCATGACGCCGCCACCATCGAGCGCGTGAAGGCCGAAGTCAAAGTACTGGCCGACGCCTTCCCGGTCTACGCTGCCTGATAGGTGTAGTATCGACAGGACGCTGGCCAGCGCCGGCGTCCTGCCTGAACAATTGCAAGCGAACCCGCCGCCCACATGAAATGTCCGTTCTGTCAGCATGAAGAGACTCAGGTCCTCGATACCCGCGTATCGGAGGAGGGCGACGCCATTCGCCGGCGCCGGCGCTGCGCCAAATGTGATAAACGGTTTACCACGTATGAGCGCATCGAGCTGGTGATGCCGTTCGTGGTCAAGAAGAACGGCAGCCGCACCGAATATGCCGCCGCCAAGCTGCGCGCCAGCCTGATGCTGGCCTTGCGCAAGCGCCCCGTCGCGGCCGCGGCCATCGATACGGCGGTCCAGTCGATCGAGGAAAAGCTGCTTACCAGCGGCAAGCGCGAAGTCGATTCCGGCTACATCGGCGAACTGGTGATGCAGGAGCTCAAGCGGCTCGACAAGATCGCCTACATCCGTTTCGCCTCCGTCTACAAGAACTTCGAAGACCTGGAAGAGTTCCAGGACGCCATCGCCGAAGTGGGCCAGGAGCGCAAGCCCCGCAAGGGCTGAGCTTGCCTGACTGCGGGTGCATTCGCGCCGCGCTGCCTATTCCGTTTTCTTTTTCGTTTTCTCCTTTCCCACCGTCAGCGCGCTTTGGCGCACGGTTGACGCACCTCATGCGTTGAAGCGTCCGCACTGCTAACTTCATCTTCAGCCGCCAGGCAGGCGGCCAAGACGATGGAGCGATGGAGGTGCGGCATGCGATGCAAACAGATACGCGGCTTTACCATGCTGGAAGTCATGGTGGCCTTGCTGGTGCTGGCGCTCGGTATCATCTGCGGCACGGCGATGCAGCTGGCGGCGCTGCGCACCCGTCACCAGTCCGCCTTGCTGACGCAGTCGCTGCACCTGGCCAACAGCCTGGCCGAGCGCATGCGGGCCAACAGTATTGCCGCGCCGCTGCCGGAGGAGGGCAATCCCTATCTGTCCTTCAACTATGACGCGCTGGCCGAGCCATCGCCGTCGCCGCCGTCGCCGCTGTGCTACGCGCCGGGTGCTCATTGCGACCGTACCCAGCTGGCGCTGTTCGACCTGTACGACATCAAGCAGCAAGTGCGTGCCAGCCTGCCGGCGGGCCGTGCGCTGGTGTGCCGCGACGCGGCCATGTGGCAGGGCGGGCGCCTGCGCTGGAACTGCACGGGTGGCGCGGGCGCACCGCTGGTGGTCAAGGTGGGTTGGCGCGGCAAGAATCCGGACGGCACAGCGGCGCTGGACGCAGAAGGCGAGTACGTACCCGGTGTGGCGGTGGCGGTGGGAGCGTTGCCATGATGGCCGAACCAGCCGGTCCAGCCGATCCAGCTGTCGCGGACGGGGGCCGCTGTTGCGAATTGCAACCAGGCGTGCGGCAGCGGGATCGCGTAGCCATGTTTTCAATCGAGCAGCAGGAAGGCATGGCGCTGGCCGAAGTCATGGTGGCCATGGCGCTGGGCATGCTGGTGGTGCTGCTGGCCTGCGGCATGCTGGTGCTGGCCAACGGCACCTATCGCCTTCACAGCGAAAACGTGTGGCTCAATGACGGCGGCCGTTACGCGCTGGACATCATCGGCCAGGCCGTGCGCCAAAGCGCCTACGTCAACTGGGACAACGACACAGCGCCGGCCGCCTACGACCCGGCTGCCAGCGCCCCCATCGCGGGGCTCGATGCGCACAGCCTCGGTCGCAGCAGCACCGGCATCGAGTTTCCCCTCGCGCCCGTGGCCAACGGCAGCGACGTGCTGGCGTTGCGCTTTGGCGGATCGGGCGCCGGCGTCAATGGCGACGGTTCTGCCGTAAACTGCGCCGGGTTCGGCGTGACCGACAGCCATGCGGCCGATGCGCGCGGCTGGAGCATCTTCTATGTCGCCAACGATGCCGAAGGCGAACCTGAGCTGCGTTGCAAATACCGCAGTGCCAGCGGCTGGGGCGCCGACGCCATCGTGCGCGGGGTGGAAAGTTTCCAGGTGCTATATGGCATCGATATGGATACGCCGCCGGACGGCGTGCCCGACACCTACCTGAACGCAAGCGCCATCAACGCGCTGGATGCTGGTCTGGCCCTGACGGGCGACACGCCGGACGAGCAGCAGCGCGACCGGAACCGCAAGACATATTGGAAACGGGTGCGTACCGTCAAGGTCGCACTGCTGCTGCGCGGCGATGGGCATACCCGGCCGGACGGTTTGCCGGCGGTCTACGATCTGTTTGGCGCGGCCTACGCGGACGGCCATGCGGGCGACGATCCCGGCGTCCGGGTGGCCGAACAGGCGATGGCGCCGGCCTTGCAACAGCGAGCGCGGCGCCTGTTCGTCGCGCTGTTCCTGTTGCGCAACCGGAGCGTCTAGCCATGCGTGGTCTGTCGAGCGCGCGGCGGCAACGGGGCGTGACACTGTTGGTGGCGATGTTGATCCTGGTCGCCGTCATGCTGGTGGGCGCGTCGGCGGCGCGCATGGCGTTGCAAGGGGAGCAGGCCGCGCGGGCAGGACGCGACCGGCAAATCGCTTTTCAGGCCGCGGAGGATGCGCTGATGGACGGGGAACGGGATGTGATACGGATGGCGACGGACGGAACCGCCCCCGTCAGCGCCGGCCTTGGCGCCCGGCCCGCTGGCGGCGCCGCGCCGGCATGGCAGACCGTCGACTTGAGCGGCGCGGAAGATGGCGGCAGTCACACGGCGCAGTTTGGCGACTACAGCGGCGCATCCATGCAGACCGGCAGCGGGTTCCTGCCGTTCCGGCGGCCGCGCTACCTGATCGAGCGCATGCCCTGCCACCAGCCGGGAGAAGAGGTGGGAGCGCCCGGCGGCTTCTGCTATCGGGTGACGGCGATCGGTTTTGGCGCACGGCCGGAGACGGAGGTGGTACTGCAGTCCGTCTATCGCCAGGCTGAATGACAGAGGGAAAACACATGGCCACGACCTGTATCAGAGTGCTGCTGCGAACGTTGTTGCTGGCATGGCTGGCGATCTGTCGCGCCGGGCCGGCCAGCGCCGCGCCGCCGACATTGGATATTGCCAGCGAACCGATATTGGCTGGTTGCGTGGCGGCCGGCGGCGGTCCCCCGGTGCGCAGCATGCCGCTGGTGCTTCCGGCCACCACTGTGCCGCCAGCCGCCATTGTGCCGGCTGCTGCCATTGTTCCGCCTATCACAGTTGTTCCGCCTGCCACTGCCGCCGTTGGCGCGGATGGCGCCACGTTTACCGCATTCCAGGCCATCTACAGCCGCGCCGACTGGAGCGGGCATTTCGAGCGCTACGCCGTTCAGGCAGACTCGGCGGCTGCGCTGGCGGCCGCTGCGCCGGCGTGGGATGCCGGCGCCATTCTCACCGGCTCGGCCGGCAACGCCCCCAGGCCAGTACCGTCGGCGCGCAATATTTATACGGCCGTGGTGCAGGCCGACGGCACGCTGGCCACGGTGCCGTTCGCATGGGGCGCCCTCAGCAGCGCCCAGCGGGCCATGCTCGACCGGGCGCCGGCAAGCGGCGTGCGCAGCCGGCCGGACGGCATGGGGTGGCAACGGCTGGACTACCTGCGCGGCGAGCGCGCGCTGGAGGGCAGCCTGTTTCGCCGCCGCGGCAGCGTGCTGGGCGATGCCGTCAACAGCACGCCCGTCTATGTCGGCGTGGCGCCGGCCGTGGAGCGGGGCGCCGCGTATGCCGACTTCTATGCGCGCAGCAAGGCGCGCCGGCCCGTGATCTATCTCGGCGCCAATGACGGCATGTTGCATGCGTTCGATGCGGCCGACGGCAGCGAACTGTTCGCCTACGTGCCGGATGCCCTGTTCGGCACGCTGAACCGCTTGACCAGCCCCGCCTATGTCCATACCGCATACGTCGATGGCCCGGCCAGCGCAGGGGAGGCCTATGCTGGCGGCGCCTGGAAGACGGTGCTGGTGTCGGGCATGGGCGGTGGCGCGCAGGGGGTGTTTGCGCTCGACGTCACTGACCCGCTGCACTTCGATACCGCCGGTGCGCTGTGGGAATTCACGGACCGGGACGATCCCATGATGGGCAACGTGAGCACCCGGCCGCAGGTCGTGCGCGTGCGCACGGGCGGCAGCGGTGGCGCGGCTGTGCTGCGCGACATGGCCATCGTCGCCAGTGGCTGGAACAACTATGCCGCGGATGGCCACGCCAGCAGCGGAGGCAATGGCGCCTTGTTCTTGCTGGCGCTGGATAAGCCGGCGTCGCAGCCGTGGCGGCGCAACGACAATTACTACCGTCTGGTGACGCCGATTAGCGATCCGGCCCAGCCGAACGGGCTCAGTGCGCCCGCGCTTGTGACTGACGCGGATGGCGTGCTGCGTTACGCCTACGCCGGCGACTTGCAGGGTAACTTGTGGCGTTTCGACCTGACTGGCGAAGCGCCATGGCCCGGCGCGGTCGGACCGGGGCCGGGGAAGACACCGCTGTTCGTGGCGCGCGATGCCGGCGGTGCGCGGCAAGCGATCGCGCAGCAGCCCAAGGTGGTGTTTGCGACGGGTGGCGGGTATCTGATCCTGTTCGGTACTGGTCGCATGGTCGAGGCCGACGACCGTTTGCCCGCGCGCTTCGCTCCGCAATCGTATTACGCCATCCTCGATACGTTGGCCGACCCGCCGCAACTGGTGGCGGGACGGGGCGACCTGACGCCGCGCTCGCTCACCGGCGACGACGGTGCGCCGGCATTGACGCTGACGGGCGCCGACTTGTCCGCCGGCAGCAAGGGCTGGTATATCGATTTCCTCGATGCGGCTGCCACGGGCGAGCGCAGCCTGGACAGCGGCGTGC
>JAZJZQ010000797.1:5632-9127 GCA_040389625.1 Pseudomonadota bacterium
ATCGATTTCCTCGATGCGGCTGCCACGGGCGAGCGCAGCCTGGACAGCGGCGTGCTGACCAATGGACAGCTGGTGCTCAATACCGTCTTGCCGGGCCGAACGCCTTGCGACGCAACCCGCAGCCGCAGTTATGTGCTGGATGCCTTGACGGGCTTGCCGTCCGCATCGATGACGGCGGCGGTGGGCGGTGGTTCGACGGGCAGCGCTGGCAGCGGAGGAACGAGCGGTGGAGGTGGTGCAGGTGGCAGTACCGGTAGCGGCGGTGGCGGCGGCACGGTTGCCGCCGATTCCCGCATCACCGGCTTCCTCGCGCCGGACTACGCCTTGCGCCCCGTCTTGCTGCGATTGCCGGCCCCGTTGCCCGCGCGCGGCACTGCGCCGGGTGGGGGGCCGGCCGGCCCCGCCCCGGGCAGCTCCGCGTCTGCCACCGTGGCAAGCGTAAGCCGAACTTTTGCCATCGCGGTTTTCGGCGCGCTCGGCACAACGCCCGTGCGGTCCGTCGGCGGCCTGTCCGTGGCGGCACCGTCGGGCCGGCTGAGCTGGCGCGAGGTGGTGAACTGGCGCGAGTTGCACGCGGCGGCCCGGCGCTAGCGAGGCAGGCATCGCACGCGGACGTGGCAACGATAGACATCGAAGGAGGCGAAGATGGGACGCATCGGCGGGTTCAGCATGGTGGAAGCCTTGGTCACCCTGGTCATTTTTGGCGTATTGGCGGCGCAAGCTTATCCCAGCCTGCAACACTACGTGATACGGGTGCGGCGCAACGAAGGGGAGGCGGCCCTGATGCGGCTCATGCAACAGCAGGAGCGCTACTATTCGCGCTACAACAGCTATATCGCTTTTTCATCCAGTTCCACCGACCCGGAAGCCATGCTGTTCCGGTGGTGGACCGGCAGCAGCGCCCGCGCCAGCGCCTACGAGGTGGAGGGCAAGGCATGCGAGGGGGAGCTGATCAGTCAATGTGTGCGCCTGATCGCCAGGCCGGGTACCGGCATGGTGGACGTCCATTTTCACGATGATGATTGCCAGGAGTTGACGCTGACCAGCGCCGGCTTGCGGCTCGCTTCCGGGCCGGGCGCCCACTGCTGGCCATGAACGGCCATGGTGGTCTCCGGTCCCGATGCGGTCCTGGTCGCCACGCTGCCATGTGTGGCCTTGCCTCATCGCTGTTCGCCGGGCCGGGCCGCCAGCCACCTCGTCCCCTTGCGCGCCGCCGTCACCATGCATTCAGCCTGGTTGAAGCCCTGGTCGTGCTGGGGCTGGTTGCCATCCTCGCCGGCGTGGCCGCGCCCGGACTGCAGCAGATGCTGCAAGCGCTGCGGCTGCGCACGGCCGTCAACGACCTGTGCAGTGCTATCGACCTGACCCGCTCGCAGGCCATTGCCCGCGGCCGCATCGTGTTGCTGGCGCCGCTGGAGCCGGCCGGCGTCGATTGGCGGCGCGGCTGGGTGGTGTTTATCGACGCCAACGGCAACCGCCGGCCCGACGGCGGCGAACAGGTGTTGTACCGCCAGGATGCCGTATCTGACGACATTGTGATCCGGTCGGCGTTCTCTTCCGGTGCGGCGCCGCTCTACCTTGCTTATAATGCTGCAGGACGCAGTTGCAGCGCCGGCAATAGCCTGGTGGCGCACTGGGGCACGCTGTCGCTGCTGCAGGGGCGGCAGGCGCGCCATATCAAGATCAACATGCTGGGCCGGATGCGCGTGTGCGATCCGCTGGTGCAGCCGGTGGGCTGCACGGCGGCGGCCGCGGCGGACTAGGCCGCCGGCGCTAACGCAGGAAGAAGATGGAAATACGCAACGATCTCGAGGGCATGACACTGGCCCTGGAATGGGCCGCCAAAGGCTTGTACACGACGTCGCCCAATCCCCGCATCGGTTGCGTGATCGTGCGCGACGGCCAGGTGATAGGCGCGGGCGTGACCCAGGCGGCCGGTTACGACCATGCGGAAATCCAGGCCCTCAAGGATGCCCAGGCCCGCGGTCACGACGTGCGCGGCGCTACAGCCTACGTCACGCTGGAGCCATGCAACCATTACGGCCGCACGCCACCCTGTTCGGATGCGCTGGTGCGCGCCGGCCTGGGCCGCGTGGTGGCGGCCATGGAAGACCCCAACCCGCTGGTTGCGGGGCAGGGCATGGCCAAGCTGGCCGCGGCCGGTATCGCCGTCTCGAGCGGCGTGCTGGCCGACGCGGCCCATGAAATGAACATCGGCTTCTTCTCGCGCATGCGGCGCGGCCTGCCGTGGGTGCGGATGAAGTCGGCGGCCAGCCTGGACGGCATGACGGCCCTGCACAATGGCCAGAGCCAGTGGATCACGGGGCCGGAAGCGCGGGCCGACGGCCATGCATGGCGGGCGCGCGCCTGCGCCATCCTCACTGGCATCGGCACTGTCAAGGCGGACGATCCGCAACTGAACGTGCGGGCCGTGGACACGCCGCGCCAGCCGCGCCGCATCGTTGTCGACAGCAAGCTCGACATCGATCCCCGGGCCCGCGTGCTGGAAGGTGGCGGCACCTGGATCGTGGCCGCCGTGTCCGATCCGGAAAAGGAAGCGGCGCTGCGCGCGGCCGGCGCCGAGATCATCCTGCTGCCCAACGGGGCCGGCAAGGTCGACCTGCCGGAACTGATGCGCGAGCTGGGCCGGCGCCAGATCAACGAGCTGCACGTGGAGGCCGGCGGCAAGCTCAACGGTTCACTGATACGGGAAGGCTGCGTCGACGAGCTGCTGGTCTACCTGGCGCCCGTGCTGCTGGGCGACGCGCAGGGCATGTTCACCTTGCCGGCGCTGACGGACCTGTCGCGCAAGCACACGCTCAAATTTCACGAGGTTAAGCAAATCGGCGCCGATTTGCGTATCCTTGCCAGATTCAACCCACTTTAAGATTGGTATCGCATGTTTACTGGAATCGTAGCCGCCATCGGCAAAATTGAATCGGTGCAGCCGCTGGCAGGCGGCATGGATGCGGGCGTGCGCCTGCACATCAACGCGGGCGGCCTGCCGCTGGCCGACGTGGCCCTGGGCGACTCGATCGCCATCAACGGCGCCTGCATGACGGTGGTGGAAAAGACGGAGCACAGCTTCGTGGTCGACGTGTCGCGTGAAAGCCTGAACTGCACCGTGGGCCTGGACACGACGACGGAAGTGAACCTGGAAAAGGCGCTGACCCTGGCCGAGCGGCTGGGCGGTCATCTGGTGTCGGGCCACGTCGATGGCCTGGGCGTGGTGCGCAAGTTCGAAGCCGTGGGTGAATCGTGGGAACTGGTGATCGAGGCGCCGCACGACCTGGCCAAGTATCTGGCGTTCAAGGGCTCCATCGTCGTCAACGGCGTATCGCTGACGGTCAACCGCGTGACCGATATCGGCAGCGGCGAACAGCTGGTGTGCCAGTTCTCCATCAACTTGATCCCGCACACCATCGCCATGACCACGCTCAAGCACCTCAAGCCTGGCGCCAAGGTCAACCTCGAGATCGACCTGATCGCCCGCTA
>JAZJZQ010000797.1:9227-14448 GCA_040389625.1 Pseudomonadota bacterium
GAGAGGGTCAGTCGTCGCTGAGGGCGGCGCCTTTGATCTTGCTTTTCGTGGCGTACGATACGCCATGCTTGTCCAGGTAGCCACGGATCAGCTGGCGCACTACCTGCGATGGCGTCAGGTCTTGCGCTGCGCATAATTCTTCAAACGCTTTCTTCTTCACTGGATCGATCAATATCGTCAGGCGGGCGGATTTGGTTTCCATGGCGCGGAGGTCGGCAAGTCAAAACCAGCATTGTAATCGAATTGTAATTGCTGCCCGCTCATGCCGCGGCCAGACTGGTCCGCAAGCCTGCGGTTAGATGTTAATATCATGTGCATACAGTGTGCGTGTTTTGGGGCGCGTCGGTGGGAAGATTTCACCACACGGGGTGTTTTTCCCGGCAGTTTGTCCTCAGATGACGTATGTTGTTCCTGTTGGTATCCAAGCTGCGGCGTGGCCGTTAGCGCAACGTTGACGATCGATTATGGCCATCCTGTTTCTTCGCCGCCTGTCCGGCAGAAAACGCACCACCGAAGCGAACCAGCTGCTGGGGCTGGTTTTGACCTTCGTCGCGGGCGCCACCAACGCGGGCGGTTTCCTCGCCGTGCGGCGCTATACCTCCCACATGACGGGCGTGGTGTCGTCGATGGCGGATGATCTGGCGATGGGCAACGTGACGCTGGCCCTGTCCGGGCTGGGCGCCATCCTGTCCTTCCTGTCCGGGGCGGCCAGCTCGGCCATCCTGATCAACTGGGCGCGGCGCCAGCACTTGCACAGCGAATACGCGCTGTCGCTGCTGCTGGAGGCTGCCCTGCTGTTGTGCTTCGGCTTGCTGGGCGCCAACCTGTCGTTGCAGATGGGGCTGTTCGTACCCGTCACCGTCATGCTGCTGTGCTACATCATGGGGCTGCAGAACGCCATCATCACCAAGATCTCCAAATCCGAAATCCGTACCACCCACGTTACCGGCCTGGTGACGGACCTGGGCATCGAGCTGGGCAAGCTGGTCTACTGGAACATGGAGCATGACCACGCGGCCATGCCCAAGGTGATGGCGAACCGCGACCGCCTCAAGCTGCTGGTGGCGCTGCTGAGCATGTTCTTCGTGGGCGGCGTGGTGGGGGCGCTGGGCTTCAAGCACATCGGTTTTGCGTCCACGGTGCCGTTGTCGGCCCTGTTGCTGGCGCTGGCCATCATTCCTGTGATGGACGATGTGGTGGTGCGCTGGCGCCGCTTCCGCAAGCATGCGTGAGGCGGCAAAACGGGCAGGGTAGGCGAATTTCATTATAATGCTGTTGTAATTTGATTTGACAACCGCTCGCCATTTTCGCCCCGTTTTCCCCATGTCCCAACCCGCAGTCCCGCAACGCCGCAAGCCCATCGTCTTCACGGATGGCGATACGCGCGCACTCCTGTTCAGCGATGGCGCCATCCAGAGTGAAATGCTGCTGTCGCGCCCGGAAGCGCTGACGCTGGCCTACACCCGCGCCATGATGTGTTTCCTGCTGTTCCAGCCGCGGCCGCGCCACATCTTCATGGTGGGCCTGGGCGGCGGCTCGCTGGCCAAGTTCTGCCATCGCTATCTGCCCGGGGCGATGGTGACAGTGGTTGAGCTTGATGCGGAGGTAATCGCCCTGCGCGAGCAGTTTGCCGTGCCGCCGGACGGTCCGCGTTTCCAGGTCATTCATGGCGATGCGGTGGACGTGATCGCCACCCATGCGGCGCAGTTCGACGTGCTGATCGTGGACGGCTACGACGTCGACGGCATGCCGCCGGCGCTGGGCAGTGCGGCGTTTTACGCCAGCTGCGTCCGGGCCCTGCGTCCGGGCGGGGTGCTGGTGGCCAATCTGCACGCGAACGACCGCGATTTTCCCGGCGTGTTCCGGCGGCTGCGGGCCGCGTTCGATGGGCGGGTGTGCGGCTTCAAGGGGATGGCGTTCGGCAACCGCGTCAAGTTCGCCATCAAGGCGCCGGTGCCGGTGCGGCCGGGCTGGCCCGGGCGAGCTATCGTCATGCAGCGCCTGGTCGCGGCCACGCGCGGCTTCAGCGCGCCGCTGAACCGGCTGCTGGCGCGGGCGGTGGTGGCCTGGGTGGGCCGGCGCCGCTGACGGTTCGGTCGACGATGGCGTCCACTGCGGCCACGTATGGGTCAATGCGCGCTGAATTGGCTGTGTCTCGCTGCTGAGCCGGCTGCTGCTACTGCGGCCCCGGGCCGTCGCCTGGGCGGCCGACCCCGCCGATGTTTCAGCCGGCCATGTCGCCCATGTAGGCGGCGTACATGTCATTGCCGGCAATGGCTTCGAAATCGGCCTGGCTGCGGCCGGCCGAGGTGGACAGGTTTTGCGCCAGCTGGCACAGGCCCAGTTCACCGTGCCGCAATTCCTGCTGCACGGCGCGGCGCGCCAGCGACGATTGGAATGCTTCGGCGTCGATATCCTTGCACGAGAACACGATGCGATTCAGGCAATGCTGGGCGTGGCACCACCACAGCCTGGCGTCGAACACGCTGTGCAGCCGTTGCATGGCCGGCAGCAAGTCCAGGTCCTCGCCCCACAGGTTAGACACCAACACCCCGCCCGGTGCCAGCGCCTTCAGGCACTGGCGGTAGAACGGGGTGGCGCTGAGCGGGGCGGGCAGGCCGTCTGCGCTGTAGCCGTCGTGCAGGATGATGTCGACCGGCTCATGCATCTTGGCCACATAGTCAACGGCGTCGGCCTGCACCACCTGGAAGCGGGCGTCGTTGTCGGGCACGCAGAAGCGGCCACGCAGGGCGATGATGGCCGGATCCAGTTCCACCACCGTGATGCGGCTGTCCGGCAAGTGGCGGTAGCAATATTTGGCCAGCGAGCCGCCGCCCAGGCCTATCATGAGGATGTGGCGCGGCTGCGGCTGGAACAGCAGGAAGCCCATCATGGCGCGCGTGTAGCTCAGCAGCAGGTCATCGGGCTGGGAGATGCGCATGGCGCTCTGGATGAAGCGTTCGTCGAAGTGCAGGGTGCGCATGTCGCCGTAATCGAACGTGAACGGCAGGCCGCCGCTGTCCGCGATGACGTCTTCAAAGCGGGTGGGGAGGGTGATTTCGTCGTCGCGCTGTGAATTATGCATGGATGGGATACTACGGCGGGCCGCCCTGGTGGATATCGGACTACCATTTTACAGGCTTTTTATGACGCTCCTATTATCATTGGATGATAATGATTTTTGACCCGAAAACATGATGAATATTGCAACAACGTATGGCCCGGCAGCGCAAGCCGGCCAGCCAGGGCCATGAGCGAGCGCGTCTACGAGCTGCGCTTCTTGCGCCGCCGCATCCCCGCCTTCGAATGCGTGCCGGGCTGCCACGACTGCTGCGGTCCCGTCACCGCCTCCAGCGAGGAAATGGCGCGCTTGCCCGAGCCCGGCGCCGTCGAGCGCGCACGGGCGCTGGCGGACTGGAGTTGCCCGCACCTGCAGGCCTCCGGCTGCGCCGTTTATGCCGAGCGGCCCCTTATTTGCCGCCTGTTCGGCACCACGCCCAGCCTGCCTTGCCCGCACGGGCGGCGGCCGCAGACGATGGTGGAGCCCGCCATCGAGGAGCAGGTGCACAGCTTCCTGCGCCGGACGCGCCAGGTGCTGCTGTAGCGGCGGCCGGAAATACGGGTCAAAAGGGAAAATTGGCCGGTAAAAGCCGGATAAAAGCCCGCATCGGCGGATGGGCGGGGCCAAAATCCTTTAAAATAGCAGGTTAAGGAAAGTTCTTGCTCAGCTACTAAGGATTAAAAATGTCAATTTCCAGCACTGAAGAAATCGTCGCCGAACTGCGCGCTGGCCGCATGGTGATACTGGTGGATGAAGAAGACCGCGAAAACGAGGGTGACTTGGTGCTGGCGGCTGATTTCGTCACGCCGGAGGCGATCAACTTCATGGTCAAGCATGCGCGCGGCCTGGTCTGCCTGACCCTGACCGAAGAGCGTTGCGACCAGCTGAACCTGTCGATGATGTCGACCCGCAACGGCACCGCCTTCGGCACCAATTTCACCGTCTCGATCGAAGCGGCCGAAGGCGTGACGACCGGCATTTCCGCCGCCGACCGCGCCAAGACCATCCAGGTGGCCGTGGCCAAGGGCACCTCGCCCGCCGACATCGTGCAGCCGGGCCATATCTTCCCCCTGAAAGCGCAAAAAGGCGGCGTGCTGATGCGCGCCGGCCATACGGAAGCCGGTTGCGACCTGACGGCCATGGCCGGCCTGACCCCGGCCTCCGTGATCTGCGAAATCATGAAGGACGACGGCACCATGGCGCGCCTGCCGGACCTGCTGGAGTTTGCCAAGGAACACGGCCTGAAGATCGGCACCATCGCCGACCTGATCCACTACCGCAGCCGGAACGAATGCCTGGTCGAGCGCATCGCCGAGCGTCCGCTGCACACGGCCCAGGGCAGCTTCCGCATGATCGCCTTCCGCGACAAGCCCAGCGGCTCGGCCCACCTGGCCCTGGTGCACGGTGAAATGGGCCCGGACAAGGAAGCGCTGGTGCGCGTGCACCAGCCCGTTTCCATCCTGGACTTGCTGGAATCGGAAGCGACCACCCACTCGTGGAACATCTCGTCCTCGCTGGCCGCCATCAAGGCTGCCGACCGCGGCGTGATCGTGCTGCTGAACTGCGAAGAGACGGCTGACCAGCTGTTCGCCCAGTTCGCCGCGCTGGACCAGCCGGAAGCGAAACCGAAAGGCCGCGCCGCCAGCATGGACTTGCGCAGCTACGGTATCGGCGCCCAGATCCTGCGTGAACTCGGCGTGAGCAAGATGCAGCTGCTGGCCAGCCCGCGCAAGATGCCATCGATGACAGGCTTCAACCTGGAAGTGACCGGCTACATGACCAAGCCTCAGCAGTAAACCCTAAACAGATCATTCAACATTAAGAAGAGGTATGCCATGACCGTAGGAAGCTACGAATCGAATATGTCCGGCGACGGTTTGCGCGTCGGTATCGTCCAGGCCCGTTTCAACGAAGACGTCTGCCACGGCCTGCTGTCAGCCTGCCTGGCCGAGCTCAAGCACCTGGGCGTGGCCGATGAAGACGTGCTGCACGTGACCGTGCCGGGCGCGCTGGAAATCCCCCTGATCCTGCAAAAGATGGCCGAATCGCAGCAGTTCGACGCCCTGATCGCCCTGGGCGCCGTGATCCGCGGTGAAACCTACCACTTCGAGCTGGTCTCGAACGAGTCGGGCGCCGGCATCACCCGCATCGGCCTGGACT
>JAZJZQ010000798.1:0-7761 GCA_040389625.1 Pseudomonadota bacterium
GTCATGCTGAGTTTTATCCTGTGGTTGGTGTTGCTGGTCCTGTGCTGGCCGCTGGCCTTGCTGGCCCTGGTACTGTATCCGTTCGTGTGGCTGCTGATGCTGCCGTTCCGGCTGGTCGGCATCGGCGTGGAAGCCGTGTTCGAACTGTTGCGCGCCATCGTCATGCTGCCGGCCCGCATCTTGAAAGCTTGAGGGGTAGTGCCGGGGCTTGAATTTATGGGCGAGCGCCATACCTGAGTTCTCCATTGCTGTTAGAATTTCAGCACGACCTCGCCGTCGTCGGCAGTCGTCGTTCAAGGAGAATGTGATGACCCGCAAGACCCCCATCGAGCGTTACCGCAACATCGGCATCAGCGCCCACATCGACGCTGGCAAGACCACTACGACCGAACGCATCCTCTTCTATACAGGCGTCAACCACAAAATCGGCGAAGTGCATAATGGCGCGGCGACGATGGACTGGATGGAGCAGGAGCAGGAGCGGGGCATCACCATCACCTCGGCCGCCACCACCGCCTTCTGGAAGGGCATGGCGGGCAATTTCGCCGAGCATCGCATCAACATCATCGACACCCCCGGCCACGTGGATTTCACGATTGAAGTCGAACGTTCCATGCGCGTGCTCGACGGCGCCGTCATGGTGTACGACGCCGTGGGCGGCGTGCAGCCGCAGTCGGAAACCGTGTGGCGCCAGGCGAACAAATATGCCGTGCCCCGCATCGCCTTCGTCAACAAGATGGACCGGGTGGGCGCCGACTTCTTCCGCGTGCGCCAGCAGATCGCCGACCGACTCAAGGGCGTGGCCGTGCCGATCCAGATCCCGCTGGGGGCGGAGGACAACTTCCACGGCGTGGTCGACCTGGTCAAGATGCGCGCCATTAACTGGGACGATGCCAGCCTGGGCGTCAAGTTCACCTACGAGGACATCCCCGCCCACCTGCAGGCGCTGGCCGCGGAATGGCACGAGAAGATGGTGGAGGCGGCCGCCGAAGGCTCGCCCGCGCTGCTCGAAAAGTACCTGAACGGAGAAGCGCTGACGGAGGAGGAAATCAAGTCCGGCCTGCGCCAGCGCACCATCCGCAACGAGATCGTACCCATGCTGGCCGGCAGCGCCTTCAAGAACCGCGGCGTGCAGGCCATGCTGGACGCGGTGGTCGAATACCTGCCGTCGCCGCTGGACGTGCCTGCCATCACGGGCCACGATGTGCATGACAACGTGATCGAGCGCCATCCCGACGACGCCGATCCGTTCTCGGCGCTCGCCTTCAAGATCATGACCGACCCCTTCGTGGGCCAGCTGACCTTCTTCCGCGTCTACTCCGGCGTCGTCAATTCCGGCGACACGGTGTACAACCCGACCAAGGAGCAGCGCGAGCGGCTGGGCCGCATCCTGCAGATGCACGCCAACGAGCGCAAGGAAATCAAGGAGGTCTACGCGGGCGACATCGCGGCGGCCGTGGGCCTGAAGGCGGTGACGACGGGCGACACCCTGTGCTCGCCCGATCACATCATTGTGCTGGAGAAGATGTCCTTCCCCGAGCCCGTGATTTCCCAGGCCGTCGAGCCCAAGACCAAGGCCGACCAGGAAAAGATGGGCATTGCCCTCAGCCGCCTGGCGCAGGAAGACCCGTCGTTCCGCGTGCGCACGGACGAGGAATCGGGCCAGACCATCATGTCGGGCATGGGCGAGCTGCACCTGGAAATCCTGGTGGACCGCATGCGGCGCGAGTTCGGCGTGGAAGCGACGGTCGGCAAGCCCCAGGTGGCCTACCGCGAAACCATCCGCAAGGCGGTGCAGGATATCGAGGGCAAGTTCATCAAGCAGTCCGGCGGACGGGGCCAGTACGGCCACGTGGTGCTGTCGCTCGAACCGCTCCCGGCCGGCAAGGGTTATGAATTCGTCGATGCCATCAAGGGTGGCGTGGTGCCGCGCGAGTTCATTCCGGCCGTCGACAAGGGCGTGCAGGAGACGCTGCAGAACGGCGTGCTGGCCGGCTACCCGGTGGTGGACGTGAAGGTCACGCTCACCTTCGGCTCCTACCACGACGTGGACTCGAACGAGAATGCCTTCCGCATGGCCGGTTCGATGGCGTTCAAGGACGGCATGAAGCGGGCCGACCCCATCCTGCTGGAGCCGATGATGCACGTGGAGGTGGAAACGCCGGAGGAATTCATGGGCAACGCCATGGGCGACCTGACGGCGCGGCGCGGCATGGTGCAGGGCATGGACGAAATCCCCGGCGGCGGCGGCAAGATCATCCGCGCGCTGGTGCCGCTGGCCGAGATGTTCGGCTACTCCACCACCTTGCGTTCCCTGTCGCAGGGGCGGGCCACCTACACCATGGAGTTCCAGCACTACGCGGCCGTGCCGCCGCACATCCTGGACCAGGTGGCCGTGTCGTCGCGTTCGCGGCACTGACAATCAGGCGGACCACATGCCGGCACGGTGCTGCGCGCCCCGTGCCGGTTTTTTTGTGTGGCTACTCGAACACCTTCAATTTGAGCTGGACCGAGATGGCCCCATACAGCCGGTCCTTGTAGGTCGGCACGATGGCCACGTTCACGCCCACGCTCTTGTATTCGGCGCTCAGGGTGGGAATGGCGGCCAGGAACCAGCCGCCGTTGCGCATCTTGGGATAGCCGTTGAAGCCGCCGGCCACGGCGCCCAGCCGCACGGGGCCGATCGCGAACGGCTGGTAGTACACGCCCGCGTAATTGGAATAGAACCGGTCACTGTTGTAGAAGCGGCCAGCGGTCACCGACGCCACGGTCGAAAAACGGTATTCCGCGCCCAGGCCGGGATTGCTGTCGTTCAGGCCCTTGTCGCGCTGGAAGTGGTAGGAATAGAAGCCGGGGTTGAGCCACACTTCCTTGAGCGGCTGGTTGGCTATGGTGCTGAACAGGTCATCCGCATGGACGGGCAGGGCGCCTGCCAGCAGCAGGATGGCGCAGGCATGGCGGCAGGCACGCAGGCCGGGGGTAGGGGTCATCGTTTCACTTTCGTTCAAATCGCTGTCGCGGGGGCGTGCTGATTATAGCCAATTGGCGAAAGATCACACCTCGCCACCGTTGCCGCGCGCAGACCTTGATCTGGCTTAGACCGGCTTTGATTGCCGCATGGAAAATGGGTATTCCTTCATTCGGAGACACCACCATGAAACCTACCCGTCTGCGCCGCCATCTCCAACTTGCCGCCGTGGCAGCCGCCATACTCCTCAGCGGCTGTGCCAGCACCACCAAACCGGGCGTGGTTGGCGTACAGCGCCAGCAACTGCTGCTCGTCTCGGCCGACACGGTCGAGCGCATGGCGCTGGTCAACTACACGCAACAAAACCAGCGGGCCAAGGCGGCGGGCCGGCTGGTGGCCAACGGTGCTGAACTGGAGCGCATCAAGCGCGTCGCCGGCCGGCTCGAGAAGCAGGTCGGCGTATTCCGCGATGATGCCGCGCAGTGGAACTGGCAGGTCACGCTGATCGACGCGCCCATCCTCAACGCTTCCTGCGGCCCCGGTGGCAAGATCACCTTCTACACGGGGCTGGTGCGCCAACTCAAGCTCAATGACGACGAAATCGCCGTCATCATGGGCCACGAAATCGCCCACGCGCTGCGCGAGCACGGGCGCGAGCAGGTATCGAAGGCCTACGCCCAGAATGCGCTGACCCAGGTTGCGCTGACCGCCGCACCGGGCAGCGCCGCCCAGATCGAGGCCGCCAACCAGGTAGCGCACTACCTGTACGAGCTGCCCAATTCGCGCCAGAACGAGTCCGAGGCCGATGGCATGGGGCTGGAACTGGCCGCGCGGGCCGGCTACAACCCGAATGCCGCCATCTCCGTCTGGAAGAAAATGAGCGCGGCCAGCAACGGCAAGCAGCCGGCCGAATTCCTGTCCACCCACCCCTCCAACGACACCCGCATCGCCGATCTGGGCGCGCTGATGCCGAAAGTGACGCCGCTGTACGAAGCATCCCGCAAGAACTAGCGGGCGCAAGGCGGACGGCGAGGGGGCCGGGCTGGCCGTCCTCGTCGTTGCGCCTCAGATGGTGATGCGCCAGCCGCGCCGTTCAAAGCCGTGCATGGCCAGCCAGAACAAACCTGTAAATGCGGCGGCGAACAGCAGCGACGGCAGGAACGGCCCGGCCAGCGGCGTGAGCGGCAGGCGGAACACGGCGTCGTACAGCGGCTGCATGGCGCCGCTGCCCTCGAGCAGGCAGGTGGCAATCCAGGCGCCCGCGTAGGCGGCGATGGCGTTGATGCCCAGGCAGCGTCCCAGGTCCGGCCAGCCGTGGCGGTCGATCAGGCTATGCGCGAGGCCCACGGCCAGCATGCCCAGGCCGCCCATCCACAGCACGAACGACGAGGTCCACAGCTGCTTGTTCAGCGGCAGCCAGAGCGACCACAGGGCGCCCAGCGCCGTCGCGGCTACGCCAGCCAGCAACAGCGCGCGCAAGTCCCGCGCCCGCAACCACGCGCCCGCCCGCATGCCGAGGATGACGGTGGCCAGCGACGGCAAGGTGCTGAGCACACCCTCTGGATCGTGGGCCTGGCCGGTGACGGGATTGAACTGGTAGGCCAGCCGGCCCAGCAGCGCCGTATCGATGCGGTCGGCCAGGTTCAATTCCGGCGCCAGCGAGCCGCCGGCCGTGAGCAGGGCCCAGTAGCCGAGCAGGATGCCGGCCAGGATGGCCCATTGCGTCCGCGCGCGGGGCAGGTAGATGGCCAGCAGTCCGGCCACCGCGAAGCAGACGCCTATTCTTTGCAGTACGCCCAGCAGGCGGAAGTCCCTGCCGTGCAGCAGCAGCGCGGCGGCCGCGTGCAAGGCCAGGCCCAGCAGGACGATGCGCACGCCGCGCACCAACACGGCCCGCGCCATGGGGGCGGCCGGCGCGCGCGCTTCGACCTTGCCGCCCAGCGCAAGCTGGAGCGAGATACCGACGATGAGCATGAAGAAAGGGAAAATGAAATCGGCCGGCGTGGCGCCGTGCCATTCCGCGTGTTCCAGCCATGGATAGACGTGGGACCAGTCGCCGGCGTCGTTCACCAGCAACATGGCGGCGACGGTGAGGCCACGCAGGGCGTCGATGGAAGAAATGCGGGAAGTAGGTGGCATGGGCAGGACAATCGGAAAGTGGAGGTGGAATTACAGCTGCAGGCTGATATGCAGACGGTTGAGGGCCGGTATCAGTGCGACGACGGCACAGGCATAACCGAGCGCCGCCAGCATGCCGGGCCAGCCGGCGTTGAGGGCGTCCGGCAACGCAACGTGGAAAATCTGCATCAGCGCATACACGACGTACGGCACGATGTAGGCCAGCAGCGGATTGGCGGCGGCGGGGCGGAGCAGGGCGGTCCAGCGCTGCACCTTTTGCAGGTCAACCAGCCAGTACAGCCAGCCGAAAACGGCCACGCAGATGGCTGCGCTGTACAAGGCCCAGGCAGGCGTGGCCGCGATTTTTGAAACGTGAAAATACGGCCGCAGCGCGCTCCCGCAAGCGAGCAGTATCGAGGCGAACAGCACGGCATCCCGGTAACGGCCGGCCATGCTAGGCCGCTGTCCCGCATCGAAGAAGATGAGCGCCGTGAGCGCGCCGCACAGGGCGATGGCCGTATGGACGGCATTGCCCGCCTGTCCGGCCAGCAGGGCCAAGCCGGGCGCGTGCTGCGCCAGACCCGATTGCGCGGCGCAATAGAAGCCGATGCAGGCGGCCAGCGCGCCGGCCAGCGGCGCAATCCGGCCCCGGCTCCACAGATAGAGCGCGCTGGCAAACAGATAGGCCCAGCCGATCAGGCCCAGGATGCCCCACCATTGCGGTGCCAGCCGCGCCAGGCCATCCACTCCGCCGCGATACAGCAGTCCCAGCCCCACCAGCGTCACGATGCCGGCCACGCGCAGCGCGGCGCCCAGCTGCCGGCGTTCGAACGTCCGGCCGTTCCAGACCAGGATCGCCGCGCCGTAGAACAGCAGCGACCACAGATGGATGGACATGCCCATGGCCTGTTCGTTATACCCGCTTTCGGCATTGACCATGAACACGCCCAGCACCAGCAGGCCCAGTGTGCGGGCCAGCACGTGGCGGCCCAGCTGTCCGGCCGTATCGCCCGCCGCCAGGCGCCGCGCGGTCGCGAACGGAATCGACATGCCGACGATGAACAGGAAGGCCGGGAATACCACGTCGGCCAGCGTCATGCCATCCACGCCCGCGGGCGCGTGGTCCAGCCAGACGGGAACGCCACGCACGCCGGCCAGCGCGTTCACGAAGATCATGAGCACGATGGTCAGGCCGCGAAAGGCATCGAGCGCCAGCACCCGCTGCCGGGGCAGGTCGGCGGCCATGGCGAACGCGGGCCGGCAGGGATGGCATGGCTGGCTGGCGGACGGCATGGATACTCCCTTTTCAATACGAGCCGCATGCGGGCGGCGCCGCGCATGGTTGACCTGCCCGGGTATTATCCCTACTCTTCCTTAACGCCTGCGAAACGCAACCTTAAGATTTCCTATAGTTTCAGGCGCCGGCAACGGTTGACAGGCGACCGCCAGGATGCGTACATAGCCGCCTTCACGCGCAAGTGGAATACACAGATGAAAATATGCCTGGTCGAAGACGACCTTGAACTCGGCAAGGCCCTGCAATCGTCGCTCCAGGACGAGGGCCAGGACGTCATGTGGCTGCGGCGATCCGCCGACGCCCGCCAGCGGATCGCCAGCGATTCCTTCGATGCCGTGCTGCTCGACCTCGGTCTGCCGGACGGCAACGGGATCGACCTGCTGCGCCAGTTGCGGGCCGACGGCAAGACCCTGCCCATCCTCGTCATCACGGCGCGCGACAGCCTGGAAGACCGGCTCCATGGCCTGGACCGGGGCGCCGATGATTATCTGGTCAAGCCGTTCGCCGTCTCCGAGCTGCTGGCCCGGCTGCGCGCCGTGGTGCGCCGCGCCACCGGCTGGAGCGAATCGGGCGAACCGGTCTGGAAGATCAAGGACCTTGCACTGGACGAGCGCCGCCGTGTGCTCACGCGGGCCGGCGCCGCCGTGGACCTGTCCAAGACCGAGTTCGCCCTGCTGCTGGCCCTGATGCGCTACCCGGAGCGGGTGCTGACCCGGCGCGAGCTGGAAACGCGCGCCCTGCCGCAAGGCGAGGGCCAGACGCTGGACGTGCACATGTCGCATCTGCGGCAGAAGATAGGCGACGGCTACATCCGCACCGTGCGCGGCGTGGGCTACGTCATCGATAAATGAAGGGCCTGCCCGAACGCTCGCTGTTGCGGCGCCTGCTGCTGGGCTTTTCGGCCGTGGTGCTGGCCATCTGGCTGGCCAACCTGGGCTGGGACGTCTACGAAACGCGCACCACCAAGCAGCGCGACATGCAGCGCGAGCTGCGCGCCAGCGCCTTGCGCATCCTGGTGCTGATGCAGACGATGGACGCCCGTCCGCCCGCCGAAGTGCGGCCGCTGGTGCGCCAGATGGAAGGGCTGCACTACGCCCTGTACCGGGAACTGGGCTGGTACATTCCCGCGCTGCAGACGCAGGTGTGGCGGCGCGGCCAGCTGATTTACGCCTCCGGTGACGCCGGCCTGCCGCCCACGCTGCCGGACGTGGCGCCCCAGCGCCAGCCGCTGCGCGACGGCTGGGTGGCGGCCGTCGAGACGGACCCCGCCACGGGCGTCACCGTGCGCATGGCGACGGAAGTGATCGGCGAATGGCTGCTGCAAACGTCGAGCATCGGCTACTACCTGGCGCCGTTGCTGTTCAGCCTGCCGTTCCTG
>JAZJZQ010000798.1:7861-12047 GCA_040389625.1 Pseudomonadota bacterium
ACGCCGCTGTCCATCATCCAGATCAACGCCGAATCGCTGGCCCATGCCCACACGCCGCAGCGGGTGCAGGAGGCGGGCGCCGGGCTGCGGCAAGGCGTGCAGCGGGCCACGCACACCGTGCACCAGCTGCTGGCCCTGGCCAGGTCCGGCCCCGACAGCGACGCCGCGCCGTTGCAGCCGCTGGACCTGGTCCAGCTGGTGTGCGACCGCCTGGCCCTGGCCGGCCAGCTGGCCGCCGCGCGCGGCATCGAGATCGAATTGCAGGCGCCCGAACTGTGCGCCATGTGCCTGCACCGGGAAAGCATGGCGGCGCTGGTCGATAACCTGGTCGGCAATGCCGTCAAATATTCGCCCGCCGGCGGGCAGGTCACCGTGCGGGTGGCCGCCGATGGAGGCCTGATCACGCTGTCCGTGCGCGACGAGGGACCGGGCATCGCACCTGCGCTGCAGCGCAAGGTATTCGAGCGCTTCTACCGGCTGCCGGACCAGGACCAGCCCGGCAGCGGCCTGGGCCTGGCCATCGCCGAGCGGGCCGCCAGCCGCAACCGGGGCCGTATTTCGCTGGGCAACCGGGAGGACGGCCCCGGCCTGTGGGTGCAGGTGGTGTTCGATGCCACTGCGGCCATCGGATGATGTTGCGAATAAGCAAATTCCACTATAATCGTTCCGCACCCACCACCTCACCAGAAGCCCCGACACCATGAGCCGCTTACCCCGCTGGAGCACCGCGCTGATCCTGACCTTGCCGCTGCTGCTGGCCGGCTGCCAGGCCACGATGGAACGTATCGCCGACTGCAAGGCCGGCGACTGGAACAGCATCGGCCACAAGGACGGGGTATCGGGCGAAGTGCAGAATTTCGCCGAACGCAAGGATTTCTGCGACAGTCACGACGCGGGCAAGGGGCAGGGCGATGCGACGGCCGGCTACCTGGCCGGCTGGGCGCAGGGCAACTGGGACTTCTGGTCCGCGCGCGGCATGGGCGATGGCCGCCAGGCGCTGCCGCCATCCAATTTCGACCGTCACGCGGCCAGCGCCGAAGTGCAGAAGCAGCACACGCCGCTGAACCGCGCCGCCTACGACGCCGGCTGGGCGATCGGTAACGCCGACTACTGGAATGGCGTGGGCAAGCGCGACGGCACCGAAGGCAAGCCCGCGTCGGCCAAGGACGCGGCCCGCAACGATGCGGCCCAGCGGGGCATGCGCTTTGACGACGCCAGCTATGCCAGTGGCTGGCAGACGGGCAACCGCACCTACTGGCAGGACGCCGGCTTCACGGACGCGCGCAACGGCGTGCCCGATACGGAGTTCAGGTCGCGCGCCGCCGCCGCCCGCAGCGCCGGTGTGCAGGTGCAGGAAGACGCTTACCGCACCGCCTGGAACGGCGAAATCGTCAACTACTGGAAGAACCTGGGCACGCAGGACGCCGTGTCGGGCAAGGACTTCAACCTGCGCCGCGCCGAGGCGCACAAGAAGGGCCTGAAGATCTACGAGACCGAATATCGCCAGAGCTGGGAAAACCGCCTGACCGAATACTGGCGCAAGGCCGGCCAGGACGACGGCTACGGCCGTCCGTTCCAGCTGGAGGACCGCATCGCCAACGCCGCGCGCGACGGCGTGTTCGTCATCCCGCGCACGCGCGAGCTGTACACAGCCGCCTGGGATGAACAGAACGCCCGCTACTGCAATCCCGACAACGCCTTCGACCTGGGCCGGCGCGGCGCCGGCATGGCCTTCGACGTGTGCCGCGATCAGGTGCGCAACCAGATGAAGCGCGCCTATCTCAGCGGCCAGGATTACGAAGTGGCGTCCATCAAGTACAACCGCGCCGTCAGCGACGTGGACGAGCTGTCCGGCCGGGTGCGCGAAGCGCGTGGCCGCCTGGGCCGCATCGAACGCGACATCCGCGCCAACCTGGACAACAAGGACCGCCCCGTCAACGACGAGACCCAGAAGCAGGACCGCCGGCGCGAGCAGGAACGGCGCGAGGTGGTCGAATACCTGCAGCGCATGGAGCGCCAGCTGGACGACGCCCGCCGCTGGGCCGAGCGTCACCAGCAGCAGATGGAGCGGCTGCGGCGCGACATTTACCTGAACTGATCTGATCTGAACGAACCGGGTTGCAGCCAGGGCGCTGCCATGCCGCACGCCAGCCTCGCTAGGCGCGCAGGATGGCCGGGAAGGCCCGCTGCGGACAGTCCCTGCGCTCGCACACCTTGCAGCCGGTCCCAATGGGCGTGGCCACGCTGGGGTCGTGCAAGTCCAGGCCCTTGGCATAGATCAGCCGATGCGCCTGCGAGATGTCGCAACCGAGGGCCACGGCGAACGACTTGCTCGGCGCGTTGAAGCCGGTCGGTCCGCTGCTGACCTGCCTTGCGATCCAGAGGTGGGTGCCGCCGTCGGGCATGCGCGCGATCTGGCGCAGCACGCGGCCCGGCTGGCTGAACGCTTCGTAGACTATCCACAACGGACAGGTGCCGCCGACGCGCGAGAAATGGAATGCCGTCGCCGACTGGCGCTTGGAGACGTTGCCGGCCCGGTCCACCCGCATGAAGAACATGGGCAGGCCGCTGTTGCCGGGCCGTTGCATGGTGCTGAGGCGGTGGCAGACCGCTTCAAAGCCGACACCGAAGCGGTGGGCGAGCAATTCGATATCGTACGCATGGGCTTCGGCCGCTTGCAGGAAGGCGCCATATGGCATCAGCACGGCCCCGGCAAAATAGTTCGACAGCGCCAGCCGGGCGCCGGCGCGCGCCGCATCGCCCGATAGCCCTGCCTGGTCGACGATCGCATCGATCAAGCCGGTGTGTTCCAGCAAGCCCAGTTGGGCCGCCATCTGGAACGCCTGCTGGCCGGCGTTCATCGCGTCGGACAGCCACAGCACGCCTTGCTGCGCATCGTAGCGCCGCTTGCGCAGCAATATCCCTTCGCCCGGCTCCGTCAACACAGTCACGCCGTGGGCCTGATGCAGCCGCTGGCGCAGCGCTTCCGCACTGTTGGCGCCTATGCGCTCGGCCAGTTCGTCCAGTTCGCCGATGTAGTTCTGGCGCCGGTTCAGGTAGTCGCGTACTTCCTCGTCGGCGGAGGGCTGCAAGGCCCGGTGATGGGCGTCCGTGCTGTCGAACTGCACCTCCAGCGACTCGGCCCGCTCCGCCATCATGCGGTAGCGCCGCTGCAGCTGCAGGATAGCGCGCGCCATGCCGGGCATGTTCTCCACCAACATCTTGAGCTCGGCCAGCGACGCCGGCTCGCTGCCGGGCAGGTCGCTCAGGACGTCGCGCACATCGGCGACCAGGCTGGCACTGTCGTGTTCTGAAAAGATCTGGGGATCGACCTCCAGCACGCTGCCGATGCGCAGCAGGATGGGCACTGTCAGCGGGCGCTGGTTACGCTCGATCTGGTTCAGGTAGCTGGGCGAGATGGCCAGCGCCTTGGCCAGCGCCGCCTGGGTCAGGTTGCGCTGTTCGCGCAGGCGCTGCAGCCGCACGCCCATGAATACCTTGCTCATGGCCGATCACCGCTGCGTTCTTGGCAATCTTCGCAATCTTCGCAATCCACCGCCGGAAGCTTCGCAATTCCTCGCATTCTTACTCCTTCACGCGCATTTCGATTGAGCGAATAATGCAAACAAATAGCAATAAATGCAAGTTGAACCTGCTTTGTACGCCAACCCGAGGAGACTGAACATGACCGCAAGGAATACCGCCATCCCCACCGTACCGCTGCTGATCAATGGCGAGTGGGTGCAATCGACCACCACCGTCTGGCGCGACGTCGTCAACCCGGCCACGCAGGAAGTGCTGGCCCGCGTGCCGTTTGCCACCCAGGCGGAAGTGGCGCAGGCCGTGTCGTCGGCCCAGCGTGCCTTCAAGACCTGGCGCAAAACCCCGATCGGTGCCCGCGCCCGCATCTTCCTCAAGCTCCAGCAGCTGATCCGCGAGAACATGGCCGACCTGGCCGCGACGCTCACCGCCGAACAGGGCAAGACGCTGGTCGACGCGGAGGGCGATGTATTCCGCGGCCTGGAAGTAGTGGAGCACGCGGCCAATATCGGCACCCTGCAGATGGGCGACTATGCGCAGAACGTGGCCGGCGGGGTCGATACCTACAGCGTGCTGCAGCCGCTGGGCGTTTGCGCCGGCATCACGCCGTTCAACTTCCCCGCCATGATCCCGCTGTGGATGTTCC
>JAZJZQ010000799.1:0-7678 GCA_040389625.1 Pseudomonadota bacterium
TGGCTGGGCATTGCATTCCAGACCGCCATGGCCATCAATCTGCTTTCCCTAGGCATAGGCATGAAGCTTGGCCTCATTCACTGACTGCCTGTCAGCCGAATGAGCAAACCAGTGCCAAGTTCAACAGATCGCCCGCCATGGAAATTGACCCTGCAGACACCAAGCCCGGCCCAGGGAAAACGGTCAGAAAAATCGTCTGGCCCGCAATCGCACTATTGGCCATTGCTTTCCTTTTCGACCGCTACTGGCATTTGCTGCGTCCGGGAATTTCGGACGCATTGGCCAGCGCCACAGCCCCGGCCGGGGCGACTGTCGACTTGCGCCAGATTGCCACCTTTGAATGGGACAGGGTTGCCCTGCTCGGCCCCTACACCACGCCGGAAAAAGCCGAAGCGCTGCTTGGCTTTCCATTGCAGGAATCCTGGTTCAATGACGGGATCGAACATTCGGACGGATTTAGCCTGATCGTCTTTGCCAAGGGCAATCATGCCACGCTGACGGAACACACCAGGCGCTGCTCGCCCGACTTTGGTCGCAGCGTCACCGCCCATGTGTTCAAGCGCGACGAAGCCGTCTTTCGCAGCGAAAAACATGCCGACTGCACAGTCATCGACCGTTAAGGGCATGCCGCGGACTGCCACCGCATTCTTGCCGCAGAGCTAGTCGGCACCCATTTGCTCGCCCAGTTCCTTGCCGCGCGCGGCGGCAGCCTTGACGGCGTCAATGATGGCTTGCTTCACGCCAGCTTGCTCCATGCTGGTGATGGCGGCGTAAGTGGTGCCGCCCTTGGAGGTGACACGCTCGCGCAGGACCGCCACCGCTTCGTCCGACTGGGCCGCCAGCTGGGCCGCGCCGGTGAAGGTGGCCAGCGACAGCGCATTGCCCTGCTCTGCCGTCAGTCCCAGTTCCCGTGCCGCCTGCTGCATCGCCTCAATAAAGAAGAAGACATAGGCCGGGCCGCTGCCCGACACCGCCGTCACCGGATCGATCAGCGCTTCGTCGTCGAGCCAGACGGTGGCGCCGACGGCGCGCAGGACGGCGTCGGCGGTCGCTTTTTGGGTGTCGCTCACGCCCGCCATGGCCACCATGCCGGTAATGCCCTGGCCGATCAGCGCCGGCGTGTTGGGCATGCAGCGCACGATCGCGCTGTGCCCGCCCAGCCAGCGCGCCAGGTCGGCGGCGCGGATGCCGGCCGCAATCGACACCACCAGCGCCTGCCCCAGCAGTGGCGCCAGGCCGGCCGCCACGTCGCGCATCTGTTGCGGCTTGACCGCCAGCACGATCACGTCGCTGCCGCTCACGCCCTCGCCCATCACGGACGCTGTGCTCACGCCATATTGCTGCGCCAGGCGCGCCAGCGCGTCCGCATTCGGGTCCACCACGTGGATGTTGGCGCCATCAAGCAACTTGCCGGCCAGCCCGGCGATGAGGGCGGTGGCCATATTGCCGCCGCCGATAAACGTCAATTTCATGGTGCTTCCTTGTGTGGAGTTCGGGAACCGAAGATGGCGCTGCCCACGCGCACGATGGTGGCGCCTTCGGCTACGGCGGCCGGCAAGTCGGCCGACATGCCCATCGACAGCGTATCGAGCGTCAGCCCGTCCGCATTCAAGGCATCGCGCAGGGCGCGCAGGCGGGCGAAGGGCAAGCGCTGGCGGACCGGATCGTCTTCCGGCTCGGGAATGGCCATCAAGCCGCGCAAGCGTATTCTCGCCAGGCCAGCCACGGCATGGGCCAGGGCCGGCAACTCAGCCGGCGTCACGCCGCTCTTGCTCGCTTCACCGCTGATGTTAACTTGTAGGCAAATATTCAATGGTGGCAAGTCCGCTGGACGCTGCTCGGCCAGGCGCTGCGCCACCTTCAAACGGTCGACCGTATGCACCCAATCGAAATGGGCCGCAATCGGCCGCGTCTTGTTGCTCTAGATCGGGCCGATGAAGTGCCATTCCACCGTTTCCCCGGGCAAAGCGGCAGCGACGGCGGCGATTTTATCCACCGCTTCTTGCAGATAATTCTCGCCAAAGGCGCGCTGGCCGGCCGCAACCGCTTCCAGCACACTTGCTGCGGGAAACGTCTTGGAGACGGCGAGCAATTGCACGTCCGCGGCGGGACGCGCGTTGGCCTTCGCTGCGGCAACAATTGTCGCATGCACTGCTTGCAAGTTCTGGGCGATTGTGGACATAATCAAATTCAGCGGGCAAAGGGGGCACGGCGGTTAGCCGCGTGCGCGCAACCGGGCCGGTCTCGCGCCCATCAACGGCAGGCACAGGGATTATAAATGGACATCTCCGAATTACTCGCATTCTCCGTCAAGAACAAGGCGTCAGACCTGCACCTCTCATCCGGCCTGCCGCCGATGATACGGGTGCACGGCGACGTGCGACGCATCAACTTGCCGCCGCTCGAGCACAAAGACGTGCACGGCATGATCTATGACATCATGAACGACGGCCAGCGCAAGAACTACGAG
Source organism: Pseudomonadota bacterium (assembly GCA_040389625.1). GTDB lineage: Bacteria > Pseudomonadota > Gammaproteobacteria > Burkholderiales > Burkholderiaceae_D > Rugamonas. The sequence goes on from JAZJZQ010000799.1 coordinate 2,471, forward strand.
GAAATCCTCGAATGCGACTTTTCCTTCGCCATTCCCGGCCTGGCGCGCTTTCGCGTCAACGCCTACAACCAGGAGCGCGGTGCGGCGGCCGTGCTGCGGACCATTCCATCGAAGATCCTGAGCCTGGAAGAACTCAATTGCCCGCGCATCTTCGCCGACCTGGCCCTGAAGCCGCGCGGCCTGGTGCTGGTCACCGGCCCTACCGGTTCGGGCAAGTCGACCACCCTGGCGGCGATGGTGAACCACCTGAACGAAAACGAATACGGCCACATCCTGACGATTGAAGACCCGATCGAATTCGTGCACGACTCCAAGAAATGCCTGATCAACCAGCGCGAAGTGGGGCCGCACACGCTGTCGTTCAACAACGCGCTGCGTTCGGCCCTGCGGGAAGATCCGGACGTGATCCTGGTGGGCGAGCTGCGCGACCTGGAAACCATCCGCCTGGCCCTGTCGGCGGCCGAGACGGGCCACCTGGTGTTCGGCACGCTGCACACCTCGTCGGCCGCCAAGACCATCGACCGTATCGTCGACGTGTTCCCGGCCGATGAAAAGGAAATGGTGCGGGCCATGCTGTCCGAATCGCTGCAGGCCGTCATTTCGCAGACGCTGCTCAAGACCAAGGACGGCTCCGGCCGGGTGGCCGCGCACGAGATCATGGTGGCCACGCCGGCCATCCGCAACCTGATCCGCGAAGCGAAGATCGCCCAGATGTACTCGGCCATCCAGACCGGCAGCAACGTGGGCATGCAGACGCTGGATCAGACCCTGACCGACCTGGTGCGGCGCAACGTCATCTCGTCCGCCGCGGCCCGCTCGGCCGCCAAGACGCCGGACAACTTCCCCGGCTAATAACCCAGGGGGGCAGTTGCGGCAAGTGGACTAAGGCAGCGCCTCTGTCCACTTGCCGCAACTGCCCCCCGCCCTGCAAGGAGCGGTCACCATGGAACGGGACCAGGCATCAAAATTCATGTTCGACTTGCTGCGCCTGATGCTCAGCAAGAAGGGTTCGGACTTGTTCATCACGGCCGGCTTTCCGCCCGCCATCAAGATCGACGGCAAGATGACGCCCGTGTCGGCCCAGGCCCTGACGGCCGCCCACACGGCCGACCTGGCCCGTTCCATCATGAACGACAAGCAGACCGCCAACTTCGAGCTGACCAAGGAGGCCAACTTCGCCATCAGTCCCGGCGACCTGGGCCGGTTCCGGGTATCGGCCTTCGTGCAGATGAGTTCGGTCGGCATGGTGCTGCGTACCATCACCAGCGAAATCCCGCGGCTGGAAGACCTGGGCTTGCCGGAGGTGCTCAAGGAAGTGGTCATGTCCAAGCGCGGCCTGGTCATCATGGTGGGCGCCACCGGTTCGGGCAAGTCGACCACGCTGGCGGCCATGGTGGGCTACCGCAACGAGAACAGCTACGGCCACATCATCACCATCGAGGACCCGGTCGAGTACGTGCACCCGCACAAGAACTGCATCATCACCCAGCGCGAGGTGGGGGTCGATACGGAAGACTGGGAAGTGGCCCTGAAGAACACGCTGCGCCAGGCGCCGGACGTGATCCAGATCGGCGAGATCCGCGACCGCCAGACCATGGACCACGCCATCGCCTTCGCCGAGACGGGCCACCTGTGCCTGGCCACGCTGCACGCCAACAGCGCCAACCAGGCGCTGGACCGCATCATCAACTTCTTCCCGGAAGAGCGCCGCCAGCAGTTGCTGATGGACTTGTCGCTCAACCTGCGCGGCATGATCTCCCAACGCCTGGTGCCGCGCAAGGAAAGCCGGGGCCGCGCGGTGGCCATCGAGATCATGCTCAATTCGCCCCTGATCTCGGACCTGATCTTCAAGGGCCAGGTGCACGAGATCAAGGAGCTGATGAAGAAGTCGCGCGAGCTGGGCATGCAGACCTTCGACCAGTCCCTGTTCGACCTGTTCGAGGCCGACCTGATCACCTACGAGGACGCCCTGCGCAACGCCGATTCCGTGAACGACCTGCGGCTCACCATCAAGCTGGAAGGCAAGGCCGCCAAGACGCGCGACCTGTCGGCCGGCACCGAACATTTGGGAATCATCTGATGCATACTATTTTCGACCTGGAAGCGGACACCCTGTCGGGCAAGCCCGTCAGCCTGGGCCAGTACAAAGGCCAGGTGCTGTTGATCGTCAACACGGCCAGCAAGTGCGGCTTCACGCCCCAGTACCAGGGGCTGGAAGCGGTGTACGAACAGTTCAAGGACAAGGGCGCCGTGGTGCTGGGCTTCCCGTGCAACCAGTTCGGCGCCCAGGAACCGGGCTCGGCAGACGAGATCGGCGCCTTCTGCGAAAAGAACTACGGCGTCACCTTCCCCATGTTCGCCAAGGTGGACGTGAACGGCAGCCAGGCCCATCCCCTGTTCAAGCAGCTCAAGAAGGACGCGCCCGGCCTGCTGGGCACGGAAGGCATCAAGTGGAACTTCACCAAGTTCCTGGTGCGCAAGGACGGCACCGTCTACAAGCGCTACGCGCCGGCCACCAAGCCCGAAGAATTGATCGCCGACATAGAAAAGCTGCTGGCCGAATAATCGCGGCCAGGCCCCGTCAGTCTCCCGCTCCCCACCCACAATCAGGCGTACGACGGTCCTCCGGCTTGCAATATGCAAGCCGGAGGGCCGGGCAGCCGTGCGCCCGGGCCGCCCGGGCCGCCCGCCACACCGGGGTCGCCATCCCGCGGCCCCGCGAACTTTACGAGTGGCAAAATAAAATGCGTGTGGATTAACTTTTCGGTAATAATGAGTGTGGATAAATTTGCCGGATTAAATCGACCGTCTATGCCGCTGCTCGGGAAATTGTTATCACGCTGGATGCGGATGGGAACCTATTCCCGCCTGTTCCTGCCGATCTTCGTCATCATCGCGGTCGTCACCGGCGTGCGCTACACCCTGCTGATCGACGGCGAAGCGCAGGCGGCCGGGGCGCGCTACCGGCAGCAGGCGCGCGAGCTGGAAAGCTACCTGGCCACGGCCCTGCAGCCGGCGCTGGCCGCGCGCGACCGCGGCGCGCTCGACACGGTGCTGGCCGGCGCCCTGCTGCTCAATCCCGACGTGGCCGATGTCCGCCTCGACTACCCGGGCGGCCACCTGGAAGCGCTGCGCGCGGCGCCGGAGCCGGTCCGCTTCCCCTCCTGGTTCGCCGGCCTGGGCACGGTGCCGGCGCTGGCCATGGAGCGCGCCATCGGCCCGCGCGCCACGCTGGCGCTGCAGTTCGCGCCCACCGCGCAGCTGAACGCCGTGTGGCACACGGTGCGCCAGCAAGCCGTAATCTCGGCCATCAACATCACCATCATCTACGCCCTGCTGGCCATGCTCGTGTGCCTCAACCAGCGCATGCTGCGGCGCCTGGAAGCGGCCACCGACCGTTTCCAGCACGGCGACTACACGGTGCGCATGCGCGTGCGCGGCACGCTGGAAGCGCGCGCCCTGGCCCGCACCTTCAACAACATGGCCGAGAAGGTGGCGGCGCTGGTGCACACGCTGCGGCGCAGCCAGCAGCAGCTGCGGGCGGAAAAGGAGCGCATCGAAGTGACGCTGGCCTCGATCGGCGACGCCGTCATCACCACCGACACGGCCGGCCGCATCGCCACCGTCAATGCCGTGGCCCAGGCCCTGACCGGACGCGGCGAGGAGCAGGCGCGCGGCATGGAACTGCATCAGGTGTTCGCGCTGGCCAACAACTTCGGCCAGCACGCGCTGCTCAAGGCCACGGACGCCATCTGCGCCGGCGGCGGCGCAGTCAAGATGAGCAACCAGGCCCTGCGCCACCTGTCGGGCCAGTTGTCGACCATCGAATACACGGCCGCTGCCATCCGCTCGGCCAACGGGGCCGTGCACGGCATGGTGCTGGTGTTCCGCGATGTGACGGAACGGCGCCAGCTGATCCAGCAGATGTCATGGCAGAGCAATCACGACATCCTCACCGGCCTGCCCAACCGCGCCGCGCTGGCGGCCCGCTTCGAGCACGAGATCGCGCGCGCCCGCGACGGCCATTACCGGCTGGCCGTGTGCCTGTTCGACCTCGACCACTTCCAGCACGTCAACGACAGCCTGGGCCAGGCCGTGGGTGACGCCCTGCTCAAGCAGGTGGCCAGCCGCCTGCACGAGCTGGCCGAGCACCGCCAGTACGTGGCGCGCCTGGGCGGCGATGAATTCGTGCTGCTGCTGCCCGAACTTGGCGAACGCAACGCCGTCGCCCCCGTGCTGCAGCGCCTGATGGCCGCGCTGGAACGCGACTACCTGTGCGAAGGAGAAGTGGTGAAGATGTCGGCCAGCGTGGGCGTGGCCATCTACACCGGCACCGAGACCAGCGCCGACCTCCTGCTGCGCCACGCCGACCAGGCCCTGTACCAGGCCAAGATCACGGGCCGCAAGCGTTTCCACTTCTTCGACGCCGACCTGGACGAACAGGTGCGCACCCACCACAACCGCCGCACGGAGGTGCGCGCCGCGCTGCGCGCCGGCCAGCTGCGGCTGCACTACCAGCCCAAGCTCGACATGCGCACCGGCCGCATCATCGGCATGGAAGCGCTGCTGCGCTGGCAGCATCCGCAGCGGGGGCTGGTGGGGCCGATGGACTTCCTGCCTATCGTCGAGCACAGCGACATCATCGTCGACATCGGCGAATGGGTGCTGCGCGAGGCGCTGCGCCAGCTGCAGGCGTGGCGGGCCGACATGCCGGACTGGGTGGTCAGCATCAACATCGCCGGGCGCCATTTCCAGCGCGCCGATTTCGTCGAGCGCCTGTGCGCCATACTGGCCGAATTCCCGGACGTGCCGCCGGCCATGCTGGAGCTGGAAATACTCGAATCGTCGGCCCTGAGCGACATCGCCCACGTGCGCGCCATCATGCTGGCCTGCCAGCAGCAGGGCATCAGCTTCGCGCTGGACGATTTCGGCACCGGCTATTCGTCGCTGTCCTACCTCAAGCGGCTGCCGGCAGACACGCTGAAGATCGACCAGAGCTTCGTACGCGCCATGCTGGTGGACCGGGAAGACCTGCACCTGGTGAGCGCCATCATCAGCCTGGCGCGCTCGTTCGGCATGCGCATCATCGCCGAAGGGGTGGAAACGGTGGAGCATGGCGCCATGCTGCTGCGGCTGGGCTGCGACCTGGCCCAGGGCTACGGCATCGCCCGCCCCATGCCGGCCGGCGAGGTGCTGGCCTGGGTGGCC
>JAZJZQ010000799.1:7778-11629 GCA_040389625.1 Pseudomonadota bacterium
TGCTGGGACTGGTCCATTTCCTCTACCACCGCAACACGATACAGATCGCACCGACCTGCTACCTGCAGGATTTGTTCACCGCCGAAGAGGCCCGGGGACTGGGCGTGGGCCGGGCGCTGATCAACGCGGTCTACGAACAGGCAAGGACGGCAGGCATTGCCCGCGTCTACTGGCAAACGCGCGAAACCAATCTCACGGCCATGCAGCTTTACGATAAAGTGGCCGACAAGCCGGGATTCGTCATCTATCACAAGCTGCTCTAGAACCCACGGAGCCGGCACCCGTTCCCATTTCCCGAATCACCCACCACATAGAGGACGTCATGATGAAAACCCTGCTGGCCACCTGCCTGCTTGTTACCGCCACCGGCGCGTTCGCCGACGAGGCCAGCGATTGCAGCGCGGCCGCCGGTTCCTACCGCACCGGCGTGGTCGTGCGCGGCCCCAAATTCGCGCACGGCCAGTATCGCAAGGGCGTGGAGCTGTCGCACACCCACCTGACGATGAAGGCGGACCAGGATGGCAGGATCTACGACGTCGCCATCGACAACGTCTTCGTCCCCGGCTTCGACCAGGGCAATGCCGGCATTCCCGCCCCGCTCAACGCGATCAAGGTGAACGACAAGATCGGCGTGTGCGGCCAGCTCTACTCCAAGGGCGTGGGCATCCACTGGGTGCACACCAACTGCGGCAAGCGGCCGACGCCGGCCCATCCCGACGGCTGGCTCAAGGAACTCAAGCCCGACGGCACGGCCGGACAGAGCTACACCGGCAATACGGCCTTCTGCCCGGTATTCCGCAACCGCTGACCCGGCCCCGCTTTTGCACCCGTCCGTATCGCTGCGCAGCCATCGCAGCGAAATCGCTTGCTTTACTGTCACGTGTCAGCTATTCTTTACACGTGAAAACGAAAACACTACAAATCGACGGAAACCGGCTGCTGGCCATGCTGTCGGCGCTGGCCAACCCGCACCGGCTGCGCATCGTCGCCATGCTGGAATCGGGCGGGCGCAACTACGTCAGCCAGCTGGCGCGGGAGCTCGGCATCAGCCGCCCGCTGCTGCACCTGCACCTGCAGAAGCTGGAAGACGCGGGCCTGGTGACGAGCCAGCTGGAGCTGTCCCACGACGGCAAGGCGCTCAAGTATTTTGCAGCGGCCGATTTCGACGTCGACCTTACCCCGGCCGCCATCGCACAGGCGGTGCAGTCCCTGACCAACAATACTGAAACGTAGAGGCCATCATGTCCGCAAGTGTCTATCTTTTGACGATCTGCCTGCCGCTCGCCGCCATCGTCCTGGTGTTCGGCATGCGTTCCTACGCCACCGTCCAGCAGGCGAAGGCGCACCTGGCCAACGACAACGCCTACCGCCAGCTCGCCGAACAGGCCGTTGCAGCGCAGGCCGAAGCTGCGCGGCGCCTGACGTCCATCGACGCGGCGCTGAGCGACCTGAAATCCCGTCTGGCGACGGTGGAAAAAGTACTGAAGGAAGTCGAGTAAGCCTGCATTGCCCATCCCGGTGCCCGAGCGGCGCCCAACACAAGGAGATAGCAGCATGAAAGAAGTGTCCGTGATCCGGTTGTACTTACTCAGAGCGCTCTACCTGCTGGTCGTCGTGGGGCTCGGCATCCTCATCTGGCCCGGTGTGATCCACCACGACAAACCGTGGGACCTGATGCAGGGCGTGGTGATATGCATGCTGGCCGCCTTTTCCGCCCTGTGCGTGCTGGGCCTGCGCTATCCGTTGCAGATGCTGCCCCTGCTGCTGTGGGAACTGACGTGGAAGGCGATCTGGCTGTCCATCGTCGCCTACCCGCTGTGGAAAGCCGGCACCATTGAGGGGGCGACGCTGGAAAACGCCATCCAATGCCTGGTGGTGCTGATCTTCCCCTTCATCATCCCATGGCGCTACGTGTACGACCACTACCTGGTCAAACAGGCCGAGCGCTGGCGCTAAGGCCCGCTAAGGCCCACCGCTCACGGCGCCAGCGCGCGGTCCAGCAGTTCGATCCAGTGCTGGACGGGCGTGTCCGTGCCCGATTGCAGGTGGGCCTGGCAGCCCACGTTGGCCGACACGATCAGCTGCGCCTCGGTGGCCGCCAGATTGGCCAGCTTGCGGTCGCGCAGCTGCAGCGACAGTTCCGGCTGCAGCAGCGAATAGGTGCCGGCCGAGCCGCAGCACAGATGGCTGTCCGCGCACAGCTGCACATCCACCCCGGCCGCGCGCAGCACGCCCTCCACCTTGCCGCGGATCTGCTGCCCATGCTGCAGCGTGCAAGGAGGATGGTAGGCCACCCGCTGATCTATCTTGCCGCGCAGCCGGCGCCCCAGCTCCTCCTCGAATTCCGGCATCACCTCGCTCAGGTCGCGCGTCACCGCGGAGATGCGTTCAGCCTTGGCGGCGTAGGCGTCATCGTGCGCCAGCAGGTGGCCGTATTCCTTGACGGTGGCGCCGCAGCCGGACGCCGTCATCACGATCGCCTCCACCCTGGGCGCGCCGTCCGTGCCTTCCACATAGGGCCACCAGGCGTCGATGTTGCGGCGCATGTCGTCCAAGCCGCCGTCCTGGTCGTTCAGGTGGTAGCGCAGCGCGCCGCAGCAGCCGGCCTTCGGTGCGCTCAGCAGCTGCACGCCCAGCGCATCGAGCACGCGTGCCGTGGCGCTGTTGATGTTGGGCGCCATGCCCGGCTGGGTGCAGCCTTCGAGCACCAGCATCTTGCGCGCATGGGTGCGCGCGGGACGCCGGCCAGCGCCCTGCAGCCGCGGGATCTTGTCCTGCAAGGGCTTGGACAGTAAGGGCCGGAACAGCTGGCCCGCCCGCAGCGCCGGCGTGAATATCCAGCTGCGCGGCAGCGCCTCCCGCAGCACGGCGCGCTTGAGGCGCTCGGCCAGCGGGCGCTGCACCCGCTGCTCCACCACCTTGCGGCCGATGTCGGCCAGCCGGCCGTACTTGACGCCGGACGGACAGGTCGATTCGCAGTTGCGGCAGGTCAGGCAGCGGTCCAGGTGGCCCTGCGTCTTGGCCGTGACGGGCGCCCCTTCCAGCACCTGCTTGATCAGGTAGATGCGCCCGCGCGGCCCATCCAGCTCGTCGCCCAGCAGCTGGTAGGTGGGACAGGTGGCTGTGCAAAAGCCGCAGTGCACGCAGGCGCGCAGGATGGCGTCGGCTTCGTCGCCGTCGCGCGTGTTCTTGATGAAATCGGCGAGATTGGTTTGCATGGCGCTCCGTCAGTACATGCGGCCGGGATTGAAGATGCCGGCCGGGTCGAAGCCGGCCTTGAGCCGCTGGTGGATGGCGGCCACCGCCGGCGCCAGCGGCTGGAACACGCCGACGCGCCGGTCGCCGCCCCGGAACAGGGTGGCCTGGCCACCCACGGACGCCGCCGTGCGGCGGATGGCGGCCGCATCGCCGCCGGCCACCCGCAGCCAGCGCTGCGCCCCGCCCCATTCGATCAGCTGTTCGCCCTTCAGCACCAGGGCGCTGGCGGCTGGCGGCACGGACAGGCGCCACAACTCGCCGCCGTCGAAATACGGGTGGCGCTGGTCGCGCAGGCTGTCCCAGTATGCGGCGCCGTCGTCCACCAGCTGGCCACCCAGCTTGCGCCGCGCGGCGCCCACGGCCGCCTCTGCGCCGGACAGGCGCACCGTCAGTACGCCGCGGTGCCAGCAGCTGGCCGAGATGGGCAACGGCTGGCCACCCCATTCGTTCAGGCGGCGCAGCGCGTCGATCTCGGGCAGCTCCAGGCGCAAGGTGGCCTCGCATACCGGCAGCGGCAGCACCTTGAGCGACACGTCCATGATCAGCCCCAGCGTGCCGAGCGAGCCGGCCAGCAGGCGCGAGACATCGTAGCC
>JAZJZQ010000800.1:0-2868 GCA_040389625.1 Pseudomonadota bacterium
TGCTGAGCAAGCCGCCCAAGCTGCGCGAGCTGCGCGCCGCCCTGACCCAGCTGCTAGGCAGCGGCACGGCGTCGGAGGAAACGGAACTGGCCAGCGAAAAATAAGGCGCTGTCATCGTTCAGAGTTGTCCCTAGCCCATCGTTGCTCTCCGATGCAACGACTGGCCCGGGACTTCGGCAACGGCCGATGCTGGCCGGCCGGTCGTCAGGCCGGTTGCGGTTCTCCCAGCAGCGCGGCGAACTGGCCCTGCGCCACCAGCTGTTGCAGCTCCTGGGCGCCGCCCACCAGCACGCCGCGCACGAACACCATGGGCATGGTGGGCCAGCCGGTCCACATCTTGAGCGCATTGCGGCGGCGCCATTGCGACAGGTAGCTGCCGTATTCCAGGTAATGGTAAGGCTGGCCCAGATCGTCGAGGATCTTGCGCGCCTTGCGGGGGAACGGGTTCTGGGCCATGCCGACCACCACCACGGCATGGGCCGCGATGGCGGCCTGCACTTCGCGCACCACGTCGGCATGGCTGTTCGTGATAACGGTGCGGATGGCGGGGTGAATGTGCGCTTCGTCCAGGATGCTGCGGGTCATGGTCATTCCTCGTTGGTTGACAGGATAGTTGATGGGTAGGGCGCGCGGCACCGCAGCGGACGGCGCCGTGGGCCGATATTAGCCGCTTCCCCGTCCGGGCGCCACTACAGGTCGGCCAACTACAGGTCGGCCAGCGGCGTACCGGCGCCGGCATCGCCCGCTTCCAGCGCCGAGATCAGCGTACCCAAGTCCCGCTCCAGCCTGGCCAGGGTGGCCGCGTCGAGACCGGCCAGGGCATCGGGCAGCACGCCGGCAAACGGCGCCGGCGCCTGGTTCAGCAAGTGGCGGCCGCTGTCGCAAAGGTGCAGGCCGACGGCGCGCCGGTCCTGCGCGTCCTTGACGGTCCGCGCCAAGCCGCGCTCCAGCAGCGGCTTGATCAGATTACTGGCGGTCGATTGGTGCACGTCCATCGCGCGCGCCAGTTCGCTCACGCCGATGCCGGGCCGTTCATGGATCACGCTCAAGGCCCACACCTGGGCGCCGCCGATGCCGGCCACCTTCTCCACCTGACGGAAATGGGTCTTGACGGCGTTGAACACGACGCGGAACTGGCGCAGCACGCGGCTGGCGGCAGCCGCGTTGTCAGGCATGGCGGCGGGCGTGGGCGATGGGCGGGTCGAAACTGGCATGGCCGCATGATAACGGAAAACCAGGCCAGCCGGCATCGGGCATCACGGCGCGCCAGCCGGCGGCGCCAGGACTGCCATGCGTTGCAGCTGCAATTGCGCCAGCGCCCCATACAAGGGCGGCGTGAGCACCCGCGACACGGTGCTGGCGACGACGGCGCAGGCCATCAGGCTGAGCACCATGGCGTGGCCGTCGACCATTTCCATCACGATGATGAAGGCCGTCAGCGGCGCCTGGGTGGCGGCCGCCAGGAAGCCGACCATGCCGAGCGCGATCAGGGCCGGCGCGTAGGGGTAATGCGTCACCAGGCCCACGTCATGCCCGAGCGCGGCGCCGATGGCCAGCGACGGCGCGAAGATTCCTGCTGGCACGCCCGACCACACGGTCAGCCAGGTCGCCACGTACTTGAACAGCACGAAGGCGGCAGGCACGGCGCCGTTGCCGTCGAGCATGGCGCGCGTGATGTCGTTGCCGCTGCCAAAGGTGGCGCCGTGACTGAGCAGGCCCAAGCCCGCTACCAGCCCCCCGCAGACGGCGGCGAAGCGGACGGGCCGGCGCGCCCGCCAGCGGCTCACCGCATCGGCGGGATGGCCGCTCAACGAAGCGAGCAATAACCGCGCAAACAGGCCGCCGGCCACGCCGCTGGCCAGCGTGGCCAGCAAACCGGGCCACAGCAGGGCGACGCCGATGGGGCCCGGGTGGATCACGCCGAAATGGGTCGCGTTGCCATGGATGGAAACGGCGATCAGCCCGGCCAGCACAATGCCGGCCACGATCAGGCCGCTGCTACGCTGTTCCGGCTTGCGCGACAGTTCCTCGATGGCGAACATCACGCCGGCCAGCGGCGTATTGAACGCGGCGGCGATGCCGGCCGCGCCGCCCGCCACCAGCAGCGCGTGGGCGTTGACGGCCGAACGACGGGGCAGCCAGCGCCGCGCCGCCAGCATCACGCCGGCGGCGATCTGCACCGACGGTCCCTCCCGCCCCAGCGACAGCCCGGCCAGCATGCCCGAGGCCGTCAGCGCGATCTTGGCCAGGCTCAGCCGCAGCGACACATACAACGGCCGCTGGGCCGAACCGACGGCCGGATCGAGCGTCGCCATGACCTGGGGGATGCCGGAGCCGGCGGCCCCCACGGCGTAGCGGCGCGTCAGCCACACGATGGCTGCCGTGCACAGCGGCGTCCACACCAGCGCGGCCCACCAGGACAGCGTGCCCAGGCGCAGGAACAGCGCCAGCGCGCTCTCGGCCAGCCAGGTAAAGCCCACCACCGTCAGCCCCGCCGCCGCAGCAGCCCCCACCACGACGGCCCGCGTCCACCATAAGTGTGGGCTGGCGAATTCACGTTTGAAGGCGGAATGGACGTCGTGCAAGGAGGACATGGCAGGGCTTCATAGGCGGGCGGAAGCGTCCATTATAGAGAAATATTTGTACAAATGTAGTTTGACGGATAGGCTGCGCCCGGCGCCGGCCGCTTGACGCCAGGTCGCTCCGCCATTCATGCGCGGGACAGGATGGCGAGCGTCGCCTGATCCGGCGCGCCGGCAAAGTACTTTTGCAGGCATTGCGCAAAAATGGGCGCCTCGGCCGGCGGCGCCGCCCGTTCGAACAGGGTCAGGCAGGAATGGAACTTCAGGTCGTCCGGGCTGCCGAAGA
>JAZJZQ010000801.1:0-5103 GCA_040389625.1 Pseudomonadota bacterium
AGCAGTCGTTCTCGATCAGGTAGCCCATCAGCGGCGAGAAGGTGTTGGCGCCGTTATCGATGACGCAGTTGCCATCCTCCTCCAGGATGTCGATCATCAGGGCGTCGAAGCGCTTGGGGTCGATGTTGCGCGCGTCCGTCATCACCGGCACATGCTTGACGCCCATCGCCTTGTAGCGCGAGAAGGTGGCGTTTTCCTGGTCGGTGTCGTAGCAGCGCAGTGGCGTTTCATCCTTGCCCGCAATCCATTGGGCCAGGATGGTCGATACCAGCGTCTTGCCGATGCCGCCCTTGCCCTGGAGAATGAAATGTACCGTGTTTTGCATCGAAATACTCCCTGAGTCTGTAATTCCGTCGGACGTGCGGGGGCCGGGGGCCCGCCGCACAGCGTCGAGGGTAATTGTTTTGGGAGCGGATAGCAACCATGGCGCCCGCTTGCACGACGGGCGCTGCCGGCCGGTGACCGAGGGCGGGCAGCGGCCGGGCCGCCAGGCCAGCCCGGTGCACCGTCAGTTGATAAAGCGCAGCAGTCCGCGCAGGGCGTGCACCACCGTCTGTTCGCGCACGGCCTGGCGGTCGCCGGGGAACACCAGGCGTTCCGTGTGCACGTGCTCGCCGTTGGCCCAGCCGAAGCACACCGTGCCCACCGGCTTGCCCGGCACGGCGCCCGAGGGACCGGCGATGCCCGTGACGGACACGGCCACATGGGCATTGCTGGCCGCCAGCGCGCCGCTGGCCATGGCGGCCGCCACTTCTTCGCTCACGCTGCCCAGCTGCGCCATCAGGGCGGCCGACACGTCCAGCATTTCCGTCTTGGAGGCGTTGGAATAGGTGACGAAGCCGCAGTCGAACCAGCCGGTGGAGCCGGCAATTTCCGTGATGGCCTGGGCGATGCCGCCGCCCGTGCACGATTCGGCCGTGGTCAGCAGCAAGCCTTTTTCCTGCAACGCCAGGCCCACCTTGGCGGCCAGGTCGATGATGGTTGGGGTAGTCACGGTGTGCTCCTTTGCATGCAGAGTCTGTCGGATGCGGGACGGTCTCCCCGTCACGGGCTGAGCCCACTTTACCATGCCGGTTTGGTCCGTGCCAATGCCGTGCCGGGCCGCCGGCGACGGTCCTAGTCAACTGTCAATCTTACGAAAAAAACTCCCCAAGCCCGGGGAAATTGCGTACACTCGAAGACGCATTGCCCCGGCCCGCCGTCCCGCGCCAGCGCTGCATGACTGTTCATTTGCAAGCCGCGCGCCGACGTCGCGCGGGCATGGCCGATGGCGCCGTCCGCACCGGGCGGCACCGTCCAGGCTCTCCCCCGACCGCATCTTTCTGGCAGCTCAGCTATGACGTTGTTGAACGGCTTCGACACTGGGATGATACCGCCCGCGCGCACCGCTGCGCCCGCGCTGCCACGGCGGCGCCTGCTGCTGACGGCGGCCGGCGCCATGCTGCTGTTGCCGGCCGCGGCGCTGGCGCAGCCGGGGGCGCTGGAGCGCCAGGTCAAGGCCGCCTACCTGTACAAGTTCGCCGGTTTCGTCGAATGGCCCGACGGCAGTTTCGCCCGGCCCGACAGCGCGCTCGTGATCGGCGTGGCCGGGGCCGACGCGCTGGCCGACCAGCTCGAACAGACAGTGGCCGGGCGCAGCGCCGGCGGCCATCCGCTGCAGGTCAGGCGGCTGCACAAGGGCGAGCCGCTGGCCGGCATCCACATCCTGTTCGTGGGCACGGTGGACAAGGCGCAGCTGCAGGACTGGCTGGCCAGCGGCCAGAGCCAGGCCGTGCTGACCGTGTCCGACAGCGAGGAAGCACACGCGCTGGGCAGCATGATCAACTTCGTCATCGCCGACGACAAGCTGCGCTTCGAAGTGGCCCTCAAGCAGGCCATGGCGGCCCGCATCAAGATCAGCGCCCGCATGCTGTCGGCCGCCTACCGGGTGCAGGGGGCCATATGATGCGGCCCCGTACCCTGCGCCAGAAACTGCTGGGCGTGGTGCTGCTGACCACGCTGGTGGCGCTGCTGGTATCGGTGGGCACCATCATCGCCTACGACTTGCGGGTCTACCACCGCAACATCCTGACCGACATGAGCACCCAGTCCGAGCTGATCGGGCACATGACGTCGGCCGCCCTGGCCTTCGACGACCAGCGCCTGGCCAAGGAAAACCTGGGCCTGCTGCGGTTGCGGCCCAAGGTCAACGCGGGCGCCATCTACAACGCGCGCGGCCAGCTGTTCGCCAGCTACGTGGCGCCGGGCCAGGAAGGCGACTTCCCGCGCGAGGCGGCGCCCGAGGACAGCGTGCGCTTCGAGCAGGGCAAGCTGATCCTGTTCAAGCGCATCGTCGACAATGGCGAGCTGCTGGGCACGGTCTACCTGCGGGCCGAGTACGAGATGGTGGGCCGCATCGCCGACTACCTGGTCATCGCGCTGGGCGTGACGACGCTGGCCATGCTGGTGGCCTGGCTCATCATGGGCCGCCTGAACCACGTGATCACCCAGCCCATCCTCGACATCGCCGGCATTGCGCGCGAGGTGGTGGAGACGGGCGACTATTCGCGCCGGGCCCGCAAGCTGTCGGACGACGAGGTGGCGCAGCTGGTCGATTCCTTCAACCGCATGCTGAGCGAGATCGAGGCCCGCACCCGCGCGCTGGAAGCGTCGAACGGCGAGCTGGCGCGCGAGGCCGAACAGCGCACCCAGGCGCAGCAGGAAGTGATGCGCCTCAACGAGGAGCTGGAACAGCGCGTGCACGAGCGCACCTTGCAGCTGGAGGCGGCCAACGCCGAGCTGGAGCGGGCCATGGAGGAGGCGCGCAGCGCCAACCAGGCCAAGACGGCCTTCCTGTCGTCCATGAGCCACGAGCTGCGCACGCCGCTCAACGCCATCCTCGGTTTCGCCCAGATCCTCACTTCCGACAAGCTGCCCTCGACCCTGCCCCAGAAGAAGGAATTCGCCAACCACATCCTCAAGTCCGGGCGCCACCTGCTGACGCTGATCAACGAGATCCTGGACCTGGCCAAGATCGAGTCGGGCACCGTGGCCCTGTCGCTGGAGCCGGTGGCGCTGGCCGACATCCTGCAGGAATGCCAGACCATGACGGAACCGCTGGCGGCCCAGCGCAACATCCGCCTGCTGTTCCCCGCCAATTGCCACGCCAACGTGCTGGCCGACCGCACCCGCGTCAAGCAGATCGTGCTCAACCTGCTGTCGAACGCCATCAAGTACAACCGCGACGGCGGCGCCGTGGTGGTCGACTGCAGCATGACGGGGCCCGAGCGGCTGCGCCTGTCGGTGCCCGAGCGGCTGCGCCTGTCGGTGCAGGACACGGGCCTGGGCCTGCGGCCCGAGCAGCTCGAGCTGCTGTTCCAGCCGTTCAACCGCCTGGGCCAGGAAGCGGGCGCGGAGGAGGGCACGGGCATCGGCCTGGTAGTGACCAAGCGCCTGGTCGAACTGATGGGCGGCGCCATCGGCGTGTCCAGCAGCGCCGGCGTGGGCAGCATGTTCTGGATCGAGCTGCAGACCACCCAGCCGCTGCCGCGCCAGCTGGACGACGAGGCGGCCCGCACGCTGGCGGTGCTGCCGGCCGGGGCCGGGGCGTCCAGCCAGGCCACGCTGCTGTACGTGGAAGACAATCCGGCCAACCTCAAGCTGGTGGAGGAAATCCTGCGCTTCCGGCCCGACCTGCGGCTGCTGTCGGCGCCGGACGGCCACCTGGGCATCGAGCTGGCGCGGGCCCACCTGCCGGACCTGATCCTGATGGACATCAACCTGCCGTGCGTGAGCGGAGTCGACGCGCTGCAGCTGCTGCGGGCCGATCCGGCCACGGCCCACATCCCCGTCATCGCGCTGACGGCCAACGCCATGCCGCGCGACGTGGAAAAAGGGCTGGCGCTGGGCTTCTTCCGCTACCTGGTCAAACCCATCAACATCGATGAATTCACCGAGGCGATCAACGCCACGCTGGCCCACCTGGCCAGCCGGCGCGCCCTGGCCAAGGCAGCGGAGCGCACATGATCAACCAGGACGATATCCTGCGGGCGAAAATTCTCATCGTGGACGACCAGCCGGTCAACATCCAGCTGCTCGAATTCCTGCTCGCCAGCAGCGGCTACCTGGCCGTCAGCGCCACCGGCGACCCCACCGTGGTGGCGGCCTGGCATGCCGAGCACCGCTACGACCTCATCATCCTCGACCTGCACATGCCGCACATGAGCGGTTTCGACGTGATGGAGGCGCTCAAGCCGCTCGAGACGGAAGCCTATCTGCCGGTGCTGGTGGTGACGGCCGAGCCGGAGAAAAAGCTGGCCGCGCTGGAGGCGGGCGCGCGCGACTTCGTCAGCAAGCCGTTCGACCCGGTGGAAGTGCTGACCCGCATCCGCAACATGCTGGAAGTGCGGCTGCTGCACCGCGAGGCGCGCGACTACAACGCCCGCCTGGAGCAGACCGTGCGCGAACGCACGGCCGAGCTGCAGCGCTTTCGCAGCGCCATGGACGCCACGGCCGATGCCATCTTCCTGCTCGACGCCCACAGCCTGGCGCTGCTGGACGTGAACGACGGCGCCTGCCGCATGCTCGGTTACGAGCGCGATGCCCTGCTGGCGCAAACGCCGCAGCGGCTGGCGCTGGGCAGCGCCGAGGTGTTGCGCGAGCAGGCCGCTCAACTGGCCGCTCAACTGGCCGTCCAGCAGGCCGCCCAGCTGGACGGACCCGCGGCGGCGGCCGGCGCGGCGCGGGCCCCGGAGCTGGCCGAGATCGAGCTGGCGCGCCAGGACCAGGTCAAGGTGCCGGCCGAGATCTACTGGCAGCTGCAGCCGGGCGTGGCGCCGGGCCAGCCGCCCGTGCTGCTGGGGGTGGCGCGCGACATCAGCGAACGGCGCCAGGCCCAGGAACGGCTGCAGCACATGGCCCACTACGACAGCCTGACGGGCCTGCCCAACCGCACCCTGTTCTTCCAGACCCTGGCCGAATCGATCGAGCTGGCGCAGGACAAGGAGTGGCGCATCGTGGTGCTGTTCATCGCGCTCGACCGCTTCAAGAACGTCAACGATTCGCTGGGGGCGGCGCTGGGCGACGAGCTGCTGCGCCAGTTCAGCAACCGGCTGGTGCAGTGCG
>JAZJZQ010000802.1:0-1540 GCA_040389625.1 Pseudomonadota bacterium
ACCTGCAGCAAGGGCACCTACATCCGCGTGCTGGGCCAGGACATCGGCGAAGCGCTCGGTTGCGGCGCCCACCTGAACGCCCTGCGCCGCACCCAGGTGGGGGCGCTGACGGCCGACGGCATGATCACGCTGGAGGCGCTGCTGGCCCATCCCGAGCCGCTCAGCCTGCTGGCCCCGGTCGATGCGCTGCTGTCGAGTTTCCCGGCCGTGCAGCTGAACGCCGAGCTGGCCAAGCGCTTCCTGCAAGGCCAGCGCCTGGCCCTGGGCAAGGAACCCGTGACCGTGCCGGCCGGGCAGGGCAGGGTGCGGGTCTACCTCGATGACAAGCTGCTGGGCACGGCCCAGCTGGGCGAATACAGCATCCTGGCCCCGGAGCGGCTGATCGCCACCGCCCACACCTGAAGCCCCTGGCGCCGCGCGGTTTGGCAACTCGTTGAAAATATTAGGAATTTCAAGGAGAGTTGCAACGCACCATGCTATACTACGCGGTTCCAGAAATTGGCAAGCACCCGAACACCTCGTACACCCCCGTACGCACCCCGCAGTTTTTCAGCAAATATAACGACCATGTCTACTACAAAACGCGCAATTCGCAACATCGCCATCATCGCCCACGTTGACCACGGTAAAACCACCCTGGTCGACAAACTGCTGCGCCAGTCCGGTACCTTCCGCGAAAACCAGCAAGTTGAAACCCGCGTGATGGACTCGAACGACCTCGAAAAAGAACGCGGCATCACGATTCTGTCGAAGAACTGCGCCGTCGAGTACGAAGGCACCCACATCAACATCGTCGACACCCCCGGCCACGCCGACTTCGGCGGCGAAGTGGAGCGCGTGCTGTCGATGGTCGACTCCGTGCTGCTGCTGGTCGATGCGCAGGAAGGCCCGATGCCACAGACCCGCTTCGTGACCCGCAAGGCACTGGCGCTGGGCCTGAAGCCTATCGTCGTCGTCAACAAGATCGACCGTCCGGGCGCCCGTCCTGACTGGGCCATCAACGCCACCTTCGAACTGTTCGACAAGCTGGGCGCGACCGATGAGCAGCTGGACTTCCCCGTGGTGTACGCCTCGGCCCTGAACGGCTACGCTTCGCTGGACGACTCCGTGCGCGAAGGCGACATGAAGCCCCTGTTCGACGCCATCCTCAAGCACGTACCCGTGCGCGACGACAATCCGGACGGCCCGCTGCAGATGCAAATCACCTCGCTGGACTACTCGTCCTATGTGGGCAAGATCGGTATCGGCCGTATCAACCGCGGCCGCGTCAAGACCGGCCAGGACGTGATCGTACTGAACGGTCCTGATTCGACCCCGATCAAGGGCCGCATCAACCAGGTGCTGAACTTCAAGGGCCTGGAGCGCGTGCTGGTCGATGAAGCCGTCGCCGGCGACATCATCCTGATCAACGGTATCGAAGACATCGGCATCGGTTCCACCGTGTGCGCACCGGACACCCCGGAAGCGCTGCCGATGCTGACCGTGGACGAGCCTACCCTGACCATGAACTTCATGGTCAACAACTCGCCGCTGGCCGGCC
>JAZJZQ010000803.1:0-2731 GCA_040389625.1 Pseudomonadota bacterium
CACGAGGCCGAGCAGGTCAAGCGCGCCGTGCGCGATCCCGTCAACGGCACGGTGGCGCCGGAAGCGGTGCAGACGGAGGCGATCGTGGAGCAGCTGCAGCAGCAGCTGTCGGCCGGCCGCTTCGACCTCGCCTCCTTCCTCGACAGCGCCGCCCGGGCCTGCGCCGTGCGCGCCCAGCCGCCGTTCGACTTCAGCCCCTACGACGTGCAAAGCTGCCTGTACGAGCGGGCCCTGGCCCTGCACCGGCAATGGAGCACGGCGCCCTACTTCAGCACCCTGTCGCTGGAATTCAGCCCGCGCCTGCTGTGAGGCGCCGGCCAGTTACTTGAGCCAGCCGCGCCGGCGGAAGTACCAGAACGGCGCGATGGCCGACGTCACCATCAGGAGCAGCGCGAACGGGTAACCGAGCGACCAGTCCAGCTCCGGGAACCAGCCGTGGAAGTTCATGCCGTAGATGGACGCGATCAGCGTCGGCGGCAGGAAGGCCACGCTGGCCACGGAGAAGATCTTGATGATCTTGTTCTGGTTGATGTTGATGAAGCCGACCGTGGCATCCATCAGGAAGTTGATCTTATCGAACAGGAAGGACGTGTGCCCGTCCAGCGACTCGATGTCGCGCAGGATCTGGCGCGCCTCCTCGAACTGGTCCACATTGAGCAGCCGGCCCCGCATCAAAAAGCTGACGGCGCGCCGGGTATCCATCATGTTGCGGCGTATGCGCCCGTTCAAGTCCTCTTCCAGCGCGATGGCGTTCAGGGCGGCGGCCGCGTCCTGGTCGGTGAACTGCTTTTGCAGCACGCGCGTACTCACCTCTTCCAGGTGCTGGTAGATGCCCTCCAGCGCGTCGGCCGAATATTCGGCGTCCGTCGCGTACAGGTCCAGCAGCACGTCCATGTAGTCGGCGATGGAGCCGGGCCGCGAACGGGCCCGCATGCGCACCAGGCGGAACACGGGCAGGTCGTCCGTGTGCACCGAGAACAGCATCTTGCGCGCCAGGATGAAGGCCACGGTGACGATGCGCGATGGGCCGTCATCCTCTTCCAGCAGGAAGTCGGTGCGCAGGTGCAGGTCGCCGTTTTCCGCCTCGTAGTAGCGGGCCGACGCCTCGATGTCCTTCACTTCGTCCTCGCCCGGCAGCGTCACCCCGTAGATGGCCTTGACCCAGGCCCGCTCGTCCTCGTTCGGGTCGGTCAGGTCGACCCAGACCGGCGCCACGTTCTCCAGATCGGCACGGGTGGCGATGGGGACCTGGTTGAGCCGGCCGTTTTGCAGAACGAAGACATTAATCATGGGCACTCTCGGACGACGGTGGTGGGGCGCGGCACGCCGCATCAAAACAGCGCAAGTGTACCCGCTCGCCCCGCCGCCGGCCACCCCGGCACGGCCTTTTTTCGCCTTAGCGGGTGGCTTTTTCTATCGCCTTGTCCTGCGCGGTGGGCGCGCTGTCGGCCGCCGGTTCCGGCTTGGGCACCTTGGGCGATTCGATGCCGCGCGTTTCGTGCACCTTGACGACGGTGCTGGTGGAATTGGC
The DNA here is from genome assembly GCA_040389625.1 of Pseudomonadota bacterium. Taxonomy (GTDB): domain Bacteria; phylum Pseudomonadota; class Gammaproteobacteria; order Burkholderiales; family Burkholderiaceae_D; genus Rugamonas. Next base: position 1,532 of record JAZJZQ010000803.1, read on the forward strand.
GTCCGTGCAGTCGACGTCCGAAAACACGGTCTTGCCGTCGATGACGCACTTGCGCAGCACGCCGGCCGGGCGGGCCGGCTTGGCCAACTGGGCCGCCGCCGCATCGGCCGCGCTGCCCGGCACGGCGCCAGGGACCGCGCCGGGGGCCGGCGCCACCGGGTGGCCGGTCAGCTTGCCCAGCGCTTCGGCGAACAGATTGCGCTCGCTGCGCATGGACATCATGGCCGCCATGGCGATGGCGGCCAGCGTCGCCATCGCCATGGCCACCTGGATCAGGCCCAGGCCGCGCTGGTATCGGTGCATGACTACTCCTTTGCTCACAGGGTGGAACGGGGGTGGAAACTTCAAGGCAGTTCGGCCGCGCCCATGCGGTGCAGGATCACGCCGGTGCGGCGGGCCAGGTAGCCGGAGTCGCGGTGCTTGTCGAAAAAGCGCGGGTTGGGCAGCATCACGGCCAGCTTGGCGGCCTGCGCCGCGCTCAGGCTGGCGGCGCTGACGCCGTAGTAGTGGCGCGCCGCCGCTTCCGCGCCGAAGATGCCGGTGCCGAATTCGACCACGTTCAGGTAGATCTCGAAGATGCGCTCCTTGTCCATCACCGTCTCGAGCATGTAGGTGATGACCAGCTCCTGGCCCTTGCGCACATAGCTGCGCGAGCCGGACAGGAACAAATTCTTGGCCAGCTGCTGGGTGATGGTGGAACCGCCCCGCACCACCTTGTGCTTCTGGCTGTTCTTCTCGTAGGCTTTTTGCAGCGCTTCCCAGTCCACCCCGTCGTGCTCGGAGAAGTTGGCGTCTTCCGAGGCGATGATGGCCCGCTTCAGGTTGTTCGAGATGCGCCCATACGGCACCCACAGCTGCTGGATATTGGCGTTCGGGTTCTTTTCCCGCAGCGCCGCCTGCTGCTCGCGCATGAAACTGCTCATGCCGGGATTGTGGTCCACCCACCAGCAGATGTTGAGGAAGAAGTACAGCTGGACCAGCAACAGCAGCGCCAGCGGCCCGATCACCAGCCACTTGATCCACCGCCGCCAGCCAGCCGCGCCGCCCTGGCGTGCCCCGCCCCGCTTGGCCTTGCCCGCCGCGTTCACAGGGAGGCCCGCAGCTGGTGCAGCACCTCGCCCGTGGCCGGATGCACGCCGCGCCATACGGCGAACGCTTCGGCCGCCTGCTCCACCAGCATGCCCAGGCCGTCGCGCACCA
>JAZJZQ010000803.1:2831-5121 GCA_040389625.1 Pseudomonadota bacterium
ACGGCGAACGCTTCGGCCGCCTGCTCCACCAGCATGCCCAGGCCGTCGCGCACCAGGGCGCCATGCTCGGCCGCATACTGCATGAAGACCGTCGGTTCCTTCCCGTACATCATGTCCAGCGCCAGCGTGCCGGGCGCGAATACGCCCTCCGGCAGCGGCGGCAAGTCGCCGTGCAGGCTGGCCGAGGTGGCGTTGACGACGATGTCGTACGGACCGCCGACCTGGTCGAAGCCGCAGCCGCGCACCACGTCCGCCCCGCCCAGGGCGGCGAACTGGGACGCCAGTTGCTCGGCCGTGGCCACGGTGCGGTTGGCGATCACCAGCCGCGCCGGCCGGTGTTCCAGGATCGGCAGCACCACGCCGCGCGCGGCGCCGCCTGCGCCCAGCAGCAATATCCGCTTGCCCGTGATGGCCACGCCTGCGTTGTTGACGATGTCGGCCACCAGGCCGGCGCCATCCGTGTTGTCGCCGATGATGCCCTGCTCCGTGAAGTGCAGCGTGTTGACGGCGCCGGCCGCCTGGGCCCGCACCGTGAGCGCCTGCGCCAGCTTGTGCGCTTCCAGCTTGAACGGCACGGTCACGTTGGCGCCCTTGCCCCCTTCTGCGATGAAGGCGTGCACGGCGGCGGCAAAGCCGTCCAGCGGCGCCAGCCGCGCCTCGTAACTCAGTTGCTGGCCGGTCTGGGCCGCGAACGCCGCGTGGATGGCGGGCGACTTGCTGTGGCCTATGGGATTGCCGAAGACGCAGTAACGGTCCATCACAGGGCACCGCCGCTCAGGTTAGCTTCCATCTTTTCTTCACGGGTAAATTTGAATCGGGTGATGATGACCCACAGGTCATCCTTGTCGTTGGACAGCATCTTGGGCGGGAAGCGCCCGAACGGCTGGGCGCGCCGCACGATCTCGAGCGCCTTGGCGTCCAGCGCCGGATTGCCGGAACTGCGCTCGACGCGGGCGCCGCCATCCTTGGTGTAGATATAGCCGTCCTGGAACACGGGGATGTAGACCACCAGTTCGCCATACAGCTTGCGCCCGTTCTGCTGGGGGAAGTTGAGCGTGCCCACTTCCTCGATGCGGCGCTGCATGGTCTTGTAATACTCGGCATACCCCACCTCGCGCGTGCTGGGCGTGATGAAGGTCTTCTTGGGCCGCTTGTTCTGGTCGTCGATGGTTTCGCTGATCTCGGCCGCCATGCGGGCGATGGCCTTGCTGCTGTCGAGCAGGTCGGCGCCCGTGGGCAGCGGATCGGGCTTGCTCTTTTCCGTCACGGGCGGGGCCGTGAACGGGTTGCTCTTGCTGACCTGGGTCAGCAGGTTGCGCTGCTGCTCTTCCAGTTCGGCGATGCGGCGCTTGCTGGCCTTGACGCTGTCGCCCATTTCCATCTTGCGCATGTCGGGCAGGGGCGACTTGGCGCGGCCAGCGTCCGCATTGCCGCCGCCGTCCAGGTTGGCCTGGGCCAGGGCTTCGGCCTTGAGCGGCGCGCGCGCATGCTTGGCGTTGACCAGGATCACTTCCAGCCCGGGGTCGGTGGGCTCCACCTTGAAGGCCTTGGGCGCGACGAAATGCACCGCGAGCAACGCGCCGTGCACCAGCAGCGAGACGCCGGTCGCAATCATCAGGAAACGGTTTTCTTGGAGAGACTTCACGCTGTGCCAGGCTGCTGGGGTAACAAAGTGGGCTGATTTTAACCCGGAACCGGCGGGGCGGCGACTGTGCCGCCGCCGCCCCGCCGGCGTGCTTTAGCCGGCCAGCGGCGCTTCGGCCGTCGACTCGCCCGTCACGATCACGGGCTGGTCCTCGGCGGGGGCCGCTTCGGCCTGCTCCTCGGCGGCCGTTTCCACGGCCGACACCTCGTCCTCGTCCTCGTAGTCCAGCTCGGCGTCGGCGGCCACCGTGGCGGCGGCCGGGATTTCCAGCAGCCGCGCCTCGATCGACAGGTCGACCTCGTCCCAGCGCAGGATGTCGAGCTTGACCTGGGCCCCGCGCGCCACCTGCGGCATACCGGGCAGGCGGATGATGAGGGGAATGTCGACCAGGCGCAGCACTTCATCCTTGAGCACCACCGCTTCCACCTGGCGCGCCTGTTCCTGGCCCAGCCAGCGCAGGCACCAGTAGCGTTCCATATTGGACTGGAAGTCGGCATAGGCCGCGTAGGCCGCGTCGAAGGCGGACACGATGGCGAACAGGTTAGCGTCCTTGGGCTTGAACGGGGCCACCAGCGGCGCCGTCACGCCATGCTCGGCGCAGGCCAGGATCTGCCACTGGTTGACCAGGTCGGTGTAGCGGCGCAG
>JAZJZQ010000804.1:0-4721 GCA_040389625.1 Pseudomonadota bacterium
ATCATGTGGGTGGCCCAGTCCTGCGGCACGCCGGCGCCGATCAGGCCGTTCAGGGCCAGCGAGGCGGCCCACATCAGGTTGCTGCGGGTGTCGTAGTCGTCGGGCGCGGCCAGCGCGCGGGGGGCGATCTCGACCAGGGTCTGCAGCAAGCCTTCGGCAAAGCGGTCCTGGGGCAGGGCCTGGGCCGGATAGGTCAGGTATTGCTCCGTCGTGTGGACGAAGGCGTCCACCAGGCCGTTGGCCACCTGCTGCAGGGGCAGGCTGTAGCTGCGGGTGGGGTCCAGGATGGAGAACTGGGGGAACAGGTGTTCGCTGCGGAACGGCTGCTTGGTGTGGCTGGCCTTGCGGGTGACGACGGCGCCGTTGTTCATTTCCGAACCGGTGGCCGGCAAGGTCAGCACGGCGCCGAACGGCAGCGCGCGCGTGACGACGGCGCCGCGGCTGTGCGCCACGTCCCAGGCGTCGCCCTCGTACAGGGCCGCCGCCGCCACGAACTTGGTGCCGTCGATGACGGAGCCGCCGCCCACGGCCAGCAGGTAGTCGAGCCGCTCGGCCTTCACCTGGGCGATGGCGCCCTGCAGCGTTTCGTAGCTGGGATTGGGTTCGATGCCGCCGAACTCGCGCACGACGCGGTCGCCCAGCGCGGCCCGCACGTCGGCCAGGGTGCCCGTCTTTTCGGCGCTGGCGCCGCCGTACAGCAGCAGCACGCGCGCCGTTGCCGGCACCAGCCGCGCCAGGGCGGCCGTGGTGCCGGCGCCGAACACGATTTTGGTCGGGTTGTAATACTCGAAATTCAACATGGTGTGGTTCCTGAAGACAATAGACGTAGACAGTGTGCCGTGGCGCAGCCCATCGGTGCGCGCGGCAGGGGCAGTGTAGCAGGGGTGGACGATGGGCGTGCGGCGCCGCCGGGGCCGGCATGGCCGGCGCGGCGGGCGCAGGTGGAACGAGGTCAGTGGTGCAGCGGTACGGTGGCGGCCATGCCGGCCAGTTCCGGATGGAAGGCGCGGTCGCCGGGAGCCGTGTCGTAATAGGCCTGGAAGCGGGCTACCTTGCCGTCACGCATGGTAAACACGTGGACCCAGGGGTTGTCGAAGCGGCGTCCCGTGGACTTGGCGATCCAGGTGGCGTCGCCGGTGACGACCACCGTGTCGCCCTCGGCGATGAACTGGCGCGCTTCAAACAAGACCGGCTGGACGGCCGCGTCGAGCTTGGCGAAAAACTGGCCTATGCCCTGCTTGCCGTGGTAGCTGCCCGCATAGGGCGTGTATTCGGAATCGGGACTGACCCATTCCGCGTCGTCGTGGTACAGGTCCATCAGCTTGCGGATGTCGCCGCTCTGGAACAGCCGGTAGCCCTGCATCACCAGTTGCTTGTTCTCTTGTGCATTCATGGCGTCTCTCCTGGTTCTCGTCCGCCCCGCGGCAGTCGCGGATGGTCGTGCCGGGAGTAGCCGATCAGATCAGCCTAGTGCGCGGGGGACGGATGTCAAGGTGGGCGCGGCATGGGCGGCCGGTGCGCGCAGCAGCAGGTGGGCCAGCCAGATTGGCGACTGGCGGTTGCGTGCGCCAATGGCGCGCCGCCGTGAAATCGCCTACAGTAGGACATCGCCGACCGATGGGAGCACATGATGACGCCCGAACCGATGCTGATCCGTCCCATGCAGCTGCAGGAGCTGGAAACCGTGCTCGACTGGGCGGCCGAGGAAGGCTGGAATCCCGGCCTGAACGATGCCGCGTGCTTCCACGCGGCCGATCCGGGCGGCTTCCTGCTGGGCCTGGTGGACGGCGAACCGGTGGCCAGCATTTTCGCCATCCAATACGGCACCACGTTCGGCTTTATCGGTGGCTACATGGTGCGGCCGGCGTGGCGCGGACGCGGCTACGGCATGGCCATCTGGCAAGCCGGCATGGCGCGCCTGGCCGGGCGCAATATCGGACTGGACGGGGTGCTGGCCCAGCAGGGAAATTACGCCAAGTCCGGTTTCCACCTGGCCCACCGCAACATCCGCTACGAAGCCGTGGGCCGCCCCGGCGTGGACAACGCGGCGGTGCCGCTGGCATCGTTGCCGCTGGACGAGGTGCACCGTTACGACCGCAGCTGTTTTCCGGACGAGCGCAGCCGCTTTCTCCAGTGCTGGATCACCCAGCCGGACTGCATCGCCGTCGGCCTGCCGGGGGCGCAGGGCGTGGCCGCCTATGCCGTGCTGCGGCCCTGCCGCAACGGCTACAAGATCGGCCCCCTGTTCGCCGAGACGGCGGTGCAGGCCGAGACCCTGTTCCTCAACCTGCTGGGACAGGTGACGCCGGGCGTGCCGGTCTACCTCGATGTGCCGGAAGCGAACCCGGCCGCCGTCTCGCTGGCCGCCCGCCACCAGCTGCGGCCCTGTTTCGAGACGGCGCGCATGTACACGGGCGGATTGCCGGCGATGGATATGGCGCGCCAGTATGGCGTCACGACGTTCGAACTGGGCTAGGGGCTGCTGGCGTGGCGGGGCCGGCAATTGGCGACGGCGGCGGCAACTTTGCTATGCTAGCGCCTTTGCGCCGGCCGGCGGCAGTGCCCGGCCGGCGCCCCTATTTACGGAGCGGTAAGCATGGTTTCCTTGCAAGAGCAGTTGTTAAAGGCCGGCCTGGTCGACAAGAACAAGGTCAAGAAGGTCAATCAGGACAAGAGCAAGCAGAAGAAAGAGGAGCGCCGCACCGGCGCGCAGAGCGTGGACGAGGCGCGCCTGGCCGCGCTTGAAATTCAGCGCAAGAACGCCGAGCGGGCCCGCGAGCTGAACGCCCAGCGCGACGAGGCCGCCACCCAGAAGGCCATCCACGCCCAGATCGTCCAGATGGTGCAGCAGAACCGCCAGCACAAGGGCAAGGGCGACATCGCCTACAACTTCACCCATGGCACCAAGATCGAGCGCATCTATGTGTCGGCCGAGGTGCGCGAGCACCTGGTGGCCGGGCGCCTGGTGATCGTGTGCCTGGGCGACGGGGTGGAACTGGTGCCGCGCGTGATCGCCGACAAGATCGCCGAGCGCGACGCGACGCTGGTGGTGCGGGTCAACAAGACCACCACTGAAGTGGAGGAGGACGATCCTTACGCGGCGTTCCAGATTCCCGACGACCTGATGTGGTGACGGCGGCGCCGGCCGGGCGCCGCGGCGGCAGCGCCGTGTTGCGTCCCGTCGGCCGGATCAGTCGAGGGCGGCCGACCACAGGCGCTCGACGGCCGCTTCCAGTTCGGCATGGAAGTCGCGTTCCAGCACCCGTAGCGCCGGCTGCTGCAGGAAACCGCGCAGCACGTCGGGAAAGTCGAGCGCCTGCCACAGGCCCAGTGTCAGGGCATAGGTTTGCAGCAGCAGGGTGGCGCCCCAGCCGGGCGCGCGGGCGCGGGCGCGCCGCTCCAGCAGGGCGCCCGCTGCCGTCATGCCCTGTGCCAGGTTCAGCTTGAAGCGCTGCATGGCTTCCAGCGGCAAATTCTTTTCCAGCACGGTGTTGCCCAGCGCGGCCAGCCGCAGCAGGTCGCCGCTGTTGCGCACCAGTGCCGTGTACGCCTGCGCGTAGCGGGCCGCGGCGCCGGGCTGCTCCAGGTCCAGCTGCGCCAGCAGCGGCGCCAGCGCCGCGAACATGTGCGCGAAACTGTCTTCCAGCAGGGCGACGAAAATTTCTTCCTTGGTGCGGAAATACAGGTACACCGTACCCTTGGCCAGCCCGGCCGCGCTGGCGATATCGGCCACCGGCGGCAGGGCGTTGCGCTCGCGATAGAGCTGGTGGGCGGCGTCGAGCAGCACGCGGCGGCGCTGCTCCCGGTCTTGCTCGGTCAGGACGGGGCGTCCCATGGTTTTCCTTGGCGTTGAATGGCTCCGGATTCTACAATGAATCGGCCTTGCCGCCGATCTCGCCGGTTGCGCCGCCGTGCCTGCTCAGTTCTTCATCAGCTGATAGGCCACGCGGCGCTGCACCATGCGCGGCATGAAGCGGTTGCCGAAGGCCGTGAGCGCGTTCAGCCAGCCCGGCACGACGGAGGCGCGGCCACGGTCGAGCGCGCGCAGGCCGATGCGTACCACGGCCGCGCTTTGCATCATCAGCAGGCGCTGGTACAGCGTGGCCCGCTGGCCGGACACGGCCAGGAAGCTGGTGGCCGAAATGCCGGGCGAGAGCACGGTCACGGTCACGCCCTTGGGGGCCAGTTCCTCGTGCAAGGCCTCGCCGAACAGCAGCACGTAGGCCTTGGTGGCGGCGTAGGCCGCATAGGTCGGGGTGGCCTGGTAGGCGCCGATGGACGACACCAGCAGGATCTTGCCGCGCCCGCGCTGGGCCATGTCGTGCGCGAACGCGTGGGTCAGCTCCGTCAGCGCCACCATGTTCAGCTGCATCATGTCGAGCGTGCGGTCCAGCGGCTGCTCGAGGAACGGGCCCCACAGGCCATAGCCGGCGTTGTTGATCAGGATGTCGATGCGGATGCCGCGCGCATCGAGCGTGGCCTTGAGCGCGTGCGCCGCGCCCGGCTGGGACAGGTCCACGCTTTCCACTTCGCTCACGGTGCCGTACTGGCTGGCCAGTTCACGGGCCAGCGCTTGCATGGGTTCGGCGCGCCGCGCCGCCAGCACCAGTTGCGCACCGCGCGCGGCCAACTGGCGCGCGAAATCCACGCCGAAGCCGCTCGATGCGCCCGTCACGAGTGCCCACTGTCCTGCCAGATCCTGTTTCATCGCCATGCCCCTT
>JAZJZQ010000804.1:4821-7371 GCA_040389625.1 Pseudomonadota bacterium
CCAGAACGCCAGCGGATGGCGTTCGATCAGCGGCGGACGCTTGCGGGCGAGGAAGGCCCGGTTCGGCTGTTGCAGGTCGTACAGGAATTCGGCCACGTCGTCGTAGCGCCGCAGCGGGTCCGGATGGACGGCCTTGCTGATGGCCTCGTCCACCCATGGCGGCACGTCGCGGTTGTGTTGCGGGGCCGGGTCGTAGCGCAGCTTGCGCTGGGCCGCGCGGGTGCGGGCCTTGGGCACGTCGACGCCGTACGGCAGTGTACCCGTCAGCATCTGGTAGACCAGCACGCCCAGCGCATACAGGTCCGAGCGCGCGCTGCCTTGTTCGCCGAGGAAATACTCGGGCGCCATGCATTGCAGCGCGCCCGGCACGGAGGCGTATTCGTCCTGAGCGGCGTATTCGCTGATGCCGGCCACGCTGGCGGCGCCGAAATCGATGATGGTGACCATGCCCGCGCCGTCGATCATGATGTTTTCCGGGCGCAGGTCCTGGTGCACCATGTCCAGCCGGTGCAGGGCGCGCAAGCCCTTCGCCACCTGGCCGACGATGGCGCGCACCACCGGCAACCCCGGCCGCGGATGGTCGTGCAGCCATTGCGCCAGGGTCTGGCCCTCGACGAATTCGGTCAGCAGATAAAGGAAGTTGCGCGGGCGGCCGTGCGGCACCGGCCTCAGCACGTGCGGACTGTGGATGCGGCGCGCCACCCATTCCTCCATCAGGAAGCGTTCGACGTAGGCCGGATCGCCCTGCAGGTCGGCGGCGGGCGCCTTGATCACCAGCCGTTGCCCGCTGTCGGGGTCATGCGCCAGGTAGATGTGGCTGCGGCTGCTGCCGTGCAGTTCGCGCACGATCCGGTAGCCATCTAACAGCTGGCCCGCTTCGAGCAGCGGCGGGAATGGCAGGGCGGCGTAGCGCCGCACCAGCTCGTCGGCCTCGGGGCTGGGCAGGGCGTCGATGCGCACCAGCTGCACGGTCAGGTTGTCCGGGCTGCCGCGTTGGTAGGCGTGTTCGACGATGGCCTGCGCGGCCAGGTCCAGCTGCTGCGGCGTGGCCGCGATGGCGGCGGCGATCGCGGCGCCGTCCGTGTATTCGTAGACACCGTCCGTGGCCAGCACGAACAGGTCGCCCGCTTCGATGGGCACGCTGCGGTAATCGATGTCGAGCTGGCCGGCCGCGCCCAGCGCGCGGGCCAGGTAACTTTGTCCGGCTGAGACCTGGATGCGGTGGTCGACCGTCAACTGTTCCAGCACGGCGCCGTGCAGCCGGTAGATGCGGCTGTCGCCGACATGGAACAGGTGCGCGGTGGCCGACTTGATGACCATGGTGCTCAGCGTGCAGACGTAGCCCTGGTCCTTGTCGTAGCGGCCGCGCCCCTGCTGGGTTTGCGCGTAGAGCCAGGCGTTGGTGGCCGCCAGCACGCGCTCGGCCGAGGTCTTGACGCTCCACGCGTCCGAGGTGCAGTAATAGTCGTCGAGGAAGCCGGTCACGGCGAACTGGCTGGCGACCTGGCTGACGTCGCTGCCGCTGATGCCGTCGGCCAGTGCGACGGCGATGCCCTTGCAGGTCAGTTGCGACCCGCGCGCCAGGTAGATGCCGTGGAAATCCTGGTTGACGTCCTTGCGTCCCTTGCAGGAGTACTGGCCGGTGGAGATGGTGAGTTGCTTGGACATGGAGGGCGATGCCCGCGGGCGGCTGTGCGGCCGGCCCGCGGCACAGGCGGCAAGTTAGGCCGCCTTCTTGAGCGCGCGTTTAGGCAGGGTCTTGACGTGGGTAGTGTACAGCGTGAGGCCGGTGAAGGCCAGGCCGCCCACCAGGTTGCCCAGCACGGTAGGGATCTCGTTCCAGATCAGATAGTCGAGGATGGAGAAATGCCCGCCCATCAGCATGGCCGACGGGAACAGGAACATATTGACCACCGAATGCTCGAAGGCCATCGCGAAGAACAGCATGATGGGCATCCACATGGCGATTACCTTGCCGCTGACGGAGGTGGAGATCATGGCGCCGACCACGCCGGTCGACACCATCCAGTTGCACAGCATGCCGCGCACGAACAGCGTCAGCATGCCGTAGGCGCCGAACTTGGCATAGCCCAGCGTGCGCGCCTCGCCGATGCCGGCGATGGTCATGCCGACCTTGCTCGGCTCGGTCTGGAAGCCGTTGGTGAACACGATGGCCATCAGGAAGGCGACCGTCAGCGCGCCCAGGAAGTTGCCGACGAAGACCACGCCCCAGTGTTTGAGCACGGCGCGCAGCGTGACGCCGGGGCGCTTGTCGATCCAGGCCAGCGGGGTGAGGACCAGCACGCCGGTCAGCAGGTCGAAGCCCAGCAGGTACAGCATGCAGAAGCCGACCGGGAACAGCAGCGCGCCCACCAGCGGGATGCCGGTCTGCACCGAGCAGTGGACGGCGAACACGGCCGACAGCGCCAGGATGGCGCCGGCCATGTAGGCGCGGATCAGCGAATCGCGCGTGGCCATGTAAATCTTGGACTCGCCCGCATCGACCATTTTGGTGACGAACTCTGAAGGTGCCAGGTATGCCATGTTGTT
>JAZJZQ010000805.1:0-3073 GCA_040389625.1 Pseudomonadota bacterium
GTGGTGCGCCAGCGCGCCCAGTTTGAACACGCGATCGCCGTCCTGGTGGGCCAGCCGGCCGGCGCCTTCACACTGGCGCCGGCGCCGTGGAGCATGACCGTGCCGGAGATCCCGGCCGGCGTGCCGTCCACGCTGCTGCAGCGCCGGCCCGACATCGCCGCCGCCGAGCGCCGGGTGGCCGCCGCCAACGCGCAGATCGGCATCGCCCGCGCCGCCTATTTTCCCAGCCTGAACCTGACGGCGTCATACGGCGTGGGCGCCGGCCAGGCGGCGGGCCTGTTCAATGCATCCAACAGCCTGTGGTCGCTGGGCCTGTCGGCGGCCGAGAACCTGTTCAACGCGGGCGCCACGGCGGCCCGCGTGGGTGGCGCCGAGGCAGGGCGCGACGCGGCCATCGCCCACTACCGCCAGACGGTACTGGCCGCCTTTGCCGACGTGGAGAACCAGCTGGCGGCCAGCCGCACGCTGGCCAGCCAGCAGGAACTGCGCCGCGCCGCGTCCGAGGCGGCCGACCAGGTCGAGGCGCAGATGCTGAACCGCTACCGCGCCGGACAAGTGGCTTACACGGAGGTAGTGACTGCCCAGAACACGGCGCTGGCCGCCCGCCGCGCCCTGGTGCAGGCCCAGGCCGACCGCCAGAGCACGGCCGTGGCCCTGATCCAGGCGCTGGGCGGCGGCTGGCGCCCGCCGCAGTAATCGGGCCCCGCCAAGGGGCGCTTGGCGTTTGGGGTGGGCCTTTGTATAATCGGCTGGCAAGATGACCAGAAATATAACGCCCGTCCGGCGTCTACCGCCCGGCGGTCCACTTCCAGCCTATCGCATGCCACGATGACCAAGCACGCCACCGCGCCATCTCCCGCCCCATCCGGCTCCGCCCCGGCGGACGATGCCGTGCCGGTGGTGGCCATAGGCGCCTCGGCCGGCGGGCTGGAGCCGATCAGCGATTTCCTGGCCAGCGTGCCGGCCAACAGCGGCCTGGCCTACGTCGTCATCCAGCACCTGGACCCCGAACACAAGGGCATGCTGCCCGAGCTGCTGCAACGCGTGACGCCGATGCAGGTGCGCGAGATTACGGACCGCATGGCGCTCGAAGCCGATTGCGTCTACGTGATCCCGCCCAATCGCGACCTGGGTCTGGCCGGCAACGCGCTGACCCTGCTGCCCCCGGCCGCCCCGCGCGGCCAGCGGCTGCCGATCGATTCCTTCTTCGCCGCGCTGGCCGACGGCTGCGGCGACCGCGCCATCGGCATCGTCCTGTCGGGTATGGGCGGCGACGGCACGCGCGGCCTGCAGGCCATCAAGGTGCAGGGCGGCCTGACGCTGGTGCAAACCCCCTCGTCGGCCAGGTTCGATCCCATGCCGCAGAGCGCCATCGACGCCGGCGCGGCCGACATCGTGGCGCTGCCGGGCGATATGCCGGCCCTGATCCTGGCCCACTGGCGCCGCCCCGCGCTCATGCTCGACGCCGTCGGCGCCGGCCAGCGCAACGCCATGCACGAGTTGTACCAGCTGCTGCAGCAGCAGATGGGCGCCGATTTTTCCGACTACAAGCTCAATACCGTGTTGCGCCGCATCGAGCGCCGCATGAAGCTGCGCCAGTTCCGCAGCATGGAGCAGTATGTCGACTATCTGCACGACAATCCGCAGGAGGTGGAGCTGCTGTTCAAGGAGCTGCTGATCGGGGTGACCCAGTTCTTCCGCGACGCCAAGGTGTGGGACTACCTGGCCCAGACAGCGCTGCCGGAACTGCTGGCGGCCCATCCCGAGGGACTGGCGCTGAAGGCGTGGGTGCCGGCCTGCTCCACGGGCGAGGAGGCGTATTCGCTGGCCATCGTGTTTTCCGAAGTGGTGGAGCGGCTGGCGCCCGCGGCCAGCTACACGCTGCAGATCTTCGCCACCGACCTCGATCCGGACGCGATCGACCGCGGGCGCCAGGGCCACTTCGGGCGCAGTATCGAGGCCGACGTGTCGCCGCAGCGGCTGCAGCGCTATTTCGTGGCCGACGAGCAGGGCTACCGCATCCGCAAGGAACTACGCAACAGCATCATCTTCGCCCAGCAGAACATCATTTCCGATCCGCCGTTCAGCAAGCTCGATATCCTGTGCTGCCGCAACCTGCTGATCTACTTTAACGTCAAGCTGCAGGAGCAGCTCATTCCGCTGTTCCACTACGCCCTCAAGCGCGACGGCCTGCTGATACTGGGCAGCGCCGACACGCCGGGCCGCTTTACCGACCTGTTCGCGGCCGTGCCGGGGTCGGGACGCATCTACCGCCGGCTGGACGGCGCCGACCAGCGCGTGACCCACTATTTTCCCACCCGGGCCGGCAACACGGCCCCACCACCTGCGAGCGAAACGCGCACCCCATCCATGAGCGGCAATCTACAACACCAGGTGGAGCAGCATCTGCTCCGCAAGCACACGCCGGCGGCGGCGCTGCTCAATCCGCAGGGCGACATCCTGTACATCCATGGCCGTACCGGCGCCTTCCTGGAACCGGCCGCGGGCAAGGCCAACTGGAACATCCACGCCATGGCGCGCGAAGGACTGCGCTTCGAGCTGGCCGACCTGATCTCGCGCGCCGCGCGTGGCGGCGGCCTGATCGCCGTGCGCGGCCTGGTGCTCAAGGAAGGCGACACGCCGCCGCTGGCGGTGGACCTGACGGCCGAGGCCATGCCGGACGACGACCCTATGGCCGGCACGATATTGGTGACCTTTGCCACGGCGCCGCTGCCGCCGCAGCGCCGCCGCAGCCGTTCGTCCAACCCGCGGGTGCAGGAGCTGGAACAGCAGCTGATGCAGGCGCGCATCGATATCCAGACCGTGCGCGACGAGATGCAAGCCTCGCGCGAGGAGCTCAAGTCGGCCAACGAGGAGCTGCAGTCGACCAACGAGGAACTGCAGTCGACCAACGAGGAGCTGACCACCTCCAAGGAGGAAATGCAGTCGCTCAACGAGGAGCTGTACACTGTCAACGCCGAGCTGCAGTCCAAGGTGGACGACCTGTCGATGGTCAACGGCGACATGAAGAACCTGCTCAACAGCACCGACATCGCCACCATCTTCCTCGACA
>JAZJZQ010000806.1:0-5408 GCA_040389625.1 Pseudomonadota bacterium
CCCTATCTCGGCCATTGCAAGTTCTACAACTGCCGGCATCTGATCGAGCCCCAGTGCGCCATCCTGGCCGCCGTGGAGGCGGGCAAGATCGCCCGCATGCGCCACACGCTGTACGGCCAGCTGCTGCACGAGTCGGCGCAAACGCTGTATTAAAAACAATCGCGTTACCAGTTGCACAAATCCCGTCACTAAGGATTACAATTCCGTGAAGCAATGAAACGCCGGCTTGCCGGCGCCACTTGTGACGCGCCGGCCCGCCGGCGCCTGTCCCCACCTGTCCGAGGTAGACGATGGAAATGTTCGTGGTCGACGAAGCGGTAGCGCAATGGGAAACGGCCCTGCTGCCGCTGCGCGGGGCGGTGCGCCTGGCGCCGCTGGTGCGGCTGGCCTGGCACTTGCGCCAGCGCGACCCGGCCCGCGCCGCCGCCCTGGCCGACGAAGCCGAGACCCTGCTGCCGGACGCCGCCACCGATGCCGAACACGCCCGTGCCTGCCTGGCCCGGCTGCAGCTGGTGCGCGGCGAGCACCTGTGGCTGCAGGGCGAACTCGATCATGCCGACGCGCTGGCCGACGCCGCCAACGCCGAGCTGTGCGCCCTGGGCGAACTGGCCGGCTGCGCGGACGCCCACTGGCTGCGGGCCTGGATCGCCATCGACCGCGGCGACCATGGCCGCTGCGACGATGAACTGGCGCTGGGGCTGGACGCGGCCCGGCAGGCCGGCGACACCCTGCGCACCACGGTGATGGAGGCGACCATGGCGCGCTGGGACGTGCTGCGCGACACCCGCGCCGCCCGCCAGCGCTGGGATCCCCATCTGACCCCGCTGCGCGAGCGCCAGCCGCCGGCCGCGGCGGCCTGGATCAGCGACTTCCTGGGCCTGGCGGCCAGCCTGTCGAGCGATTTCGGCACGGCCGCCGGCCACTACATCCAGTGCTACGAGGCGGCCCTGCAGACGGGCCAGCTGCGCGCCGCCATCACGGCCGCCACCAACATCGGCGAAGACTTCACCAACCTGAACGACCACCACTCGGCACTGGAATGGATGCAGTGCGCGCTCGACCTGGCCCGCCCCACGGGCTGGCCGCGCAGCGTGGGCGCGTGCATGATGCACACGGCCGACACCATGCGCCGCCTGGGCCGGCTGGACGCGGCCGAGGAACTGCTGCGGGAGGCGCTGGCCATCCTGGCCCCCCTGTCGGGCGCGCGCAGCTACGCGGTGGCGCTGCAATACCTGGGCGAGCTGGCGCTCGACCAGGGCGACTACGGGCGCGCGCTGGACACCTTCCGCCTGCTCGAACAGCGGGGCGACGCCTTGCAGCAGGCCGACTTCCAGACCGTGTCCCGGCGCGGCCAGGCCCATGCCCTGTGCTTCCTCGGCCAGGACCAGGCGGCGCTGGCCACGGCGCAGCAGGCCGTGGCGCTGGCGGCGACCCAGGCCAACGCCTACCACCACATCGCCGCGCTGCGCGTGCTGTCCCTGATCCACACCGAGCACCGGCTGCCGGCGCCGGACGGCATGACGGAACTCAACGCCACCCTGCACTATCTGCACCAGGCGCTGGCCGTGGCCTCCACCATCGACGGCTATACCCTGCCCGGCGACCTGCTCGAGTCGCTGGCGCGCGAGTACGCCCAGGTGGGCAGCTACGCCCAGGCCTACGAGGCGGCGCTGGCCGCCAGCGCCGCGCGCGACAAGACCCACAGCCAGGAGGCCACCAACCGCGCCATCGCCATGCAGGTGCACCACCAGACCGAGCACGCGCGGGCCGAAGGCCAGCATCACCGCGAGCTGGCCGCCTCCGAGGCGCGCCGGGCCGAAGTGCTGCAGCAGACCAGCGACACGCTGGAACGGCTGTCGGCCATCGGCCAGGAAATCACCACCCACCTGGACGTGGAAGCCGTATTCCAGGCGCTGGACCGCCACGTGCACGCCCTGCTGCCGGCCGACACCTATGCCGTCTACCTGACCGATCCCGGCGGCGCCACCCTGAGCCGCGCCTTCGGGGTGGAGGCGGGCCGGCCGCTGGCCACCAACACCATCGCCCTCGACCATCCGCACGCCCACTCCGTGCGCAGCCTGCGCGAGCGGCGCGAAGTCTATATCGAGCACGTGCCCAGCGAGACCCACGACACCCGCACCCCCGGTACCCTGCCCAGCATGTCGGCCCTGTTCGCGCCCATGCTGGTGGGCGAGCGGGCGCTTGGCGTGATGACGGTACAGGCGCTGCGCCCCGGCGCCTACGGCGAGCGGGAACGGCTGATCTTCCGCACCCTGTGCGCCTATGGCGCCATCGCCATCGACAACGCCCAGGCCTACCGCCAGTTGAAAGATGCCCAGGCCCAGCTGCTGTCGCAGGAAAAGCTGGCCGCCCTCGGTTCGCTGATGGCCGGCGTGGCGCATGAACTGAACACGCCGATCGGCAACAGCCTGCTGATCGCCAGCACCCTGGCCCAGAAGACGGAGCAGCTGGAACGGCAGATGAACGGCCCCGGCCTGCGCCGCTCCGACCTGAGCGCCTACGTGACGGACGCGAAAAAGGCGTCCGAACTGGTGATGCGGGGCCTGACCAGCGCGGCCGACCTGGTCAACAGCTTCAAGCAGGTGGCCGTCGACCGCACCACCGAGCAGCGCCGCATGTTCAACCTGCAGCAGGTGGCGCACGAGCTGATCGCCACCATGATGAACCGCATCCGCGCCTCCAACCACGGTATCGCCTCGGAGGTACCCGAGCACATCGCGCTCGACAGCTATCCCGGTCCGTTCGGCCAGGTGATCGCCAACTTCATCAACAACGCCCTGCTGCACGCCTTCAGCCGCGGCCAGACGGGCAGCATGTGGCTGCGCGCGGCCACCCCGGTCGAGGGCCGGGTGCTGGTGCTGTTCGGCGACAACGGCAACGGCATCGCGCCGGAACACCTGTCGCGCATCTTCGACCCCTTCTTCACCACCAAGCTGGGCCAGGGCGGCAGCGGGCTGGGCTTGTCTATCAGTTACAACATCGTCACCTCGCTGCTGGGCGGCCAGATCAGCGTGACCAGCGGCGCCGACGGCACCGTGTTCACGCTCGACCTGCCCCTGACGGCGCCCCAGCACGACGCCGCCAGCGCGCCGCGCATCTACCATTGAGCGCCGGCGTGGCGGCCCGCGCGGCAAGCGCCTGCCCGGCGCCGCGCCGCCAACCTGTATAGACAGCATAATCTGCCGCCGTTAGGCCGTTTCGCCAAATTCCCTTTATAATTGATTTGCTGTGCTGGCCGCCCGGGCACATCGCCCCGCGCCCACGCCCCTATCCGTTGTGACTCGCCGTGACTATGTCTAACCAAAAAACGATCAAACACTATCTGCAGTTTTCCGACTTTACGCTGGCCGAATACGAGTACGTCATCGAGCGGGCGCACCTGATCAAACGGAAATTCAAGAACTACGAGATCTACCATCCCCTGATCGACCGCACCCTGGTGATGGTGTTTGAAAAGAATTCGACCCGCACCCGCCTCTCGTTCGAGGCCGGCATGCACCAGCTGGGCGGCGCGGCCATCTACCTCAACACGCGCGACTCCCAGCTGGGCCGCGGCGAGCCGGTGGAAGACGCCGGCCAGGTCATGAGCCGCATGTGCGACATCATCATGGTGCGCACCTTCGGCCAGGACATCATCGAGCGTTTCGCCGCCAACTCGCGCGTGCCGGTGATTAACGGCCTGACCAACGAACACCACCCCTGCCAGGTGTTCGCCGACATCTTCACCTTCTACGAGCACCGCGGCCCCATCACGGGCAAGACCGTGGCCTGGATCGGCGACGCCAACAACATGCTGTACTCCTGGCTGCAGGCGGCCGAAGTGTTCGGCTTCCACGTCAACGTGTCCACCCCCAAGGGCTACGACATGGACATGTCGCTGGTGTCGACCGACCGCTACACCCTGTTCGCCAACCCGTCCGACGCCTGCGAAGGCGCGCACCTGGTCAACACCGACGTCTGGACCAGCATGGGTTACGAGGCCGAGAACGCGGCCCGCATCGCCGCCTTCGACGGCTGGATCGTGGATGGCGCCAAGATGGCGCGCGCCGCGCCCGACGCCCTGTTCATGCACTGCCTGCCGGCCCACCGCGGCGAGGAAGTGGCGGCCGAAGTGATCGACGGCCCGCAGTCGGTGGTGTGGGACGAAGCCGAGAACCGCCTGCACATCCAGAAGGCGCTGATCGAATACCTGCTGCTGGGCCGCATCGACAGCAAAGAATAACCGTAGAACCGTAGATTGGAATCGAAAATGAGCGACATCAAAAAAGTAGTCCTGGCCTATTCGGGCGGACTCGATACCTCCGTCATCCTCAAGTGGCTGCAGGATAACTACCAATGTGAAATCGTCACCTTCACGGCCGACCTGGGCCAGGGCGAAGAGCTGGAGCCGGCACGTGCCAAGGCGCTCAAGTTCGGCATCAAGCCGGAAAACATCTACATCAACGACGTGCGCGAAGAGTTCGTGCGCGACTTCGTGTTCCCCATGTTCCGCGCCAACACCGTGTACGAAGGCGAATACCTGCTGGGCACTTCGATCGCCCGTCCGCTGATCGCCAAGCGCCTGATCGAGATCGCCAACGAGACCGGCGCCGACGCCATCTCGCACGGCGCCACCGGCAAGGGCAACGACCAGGTGCGCTTCGAGCTGGGCGCCTACGCACTGAAACCGGGCGTGAAGATCATCGCCCCGTGGCGTGAATGGGACCTGCTGTCGCGCGAAAAGCTGCTCAAGTACGCGGAAGACGCCGGCATCGAGATCGACATGAAGCACAAGAAGGGTGGCGCGCCCTATTCGATGGACGCCAACCTGCTGCACATCTCGTTCGAAGGCCGCCACCTGGAAAACCCCAGCGCGGAAGCGGAAGAAACGATGTGGCGCTGGACCGTGAGCCCGGAAGCGGCGCCCGACGCGCCCGAATACCTGGACATCGAATACGAAAAGGGCGACATCGTGGCCCTGAACGGCGTGCGCCTGTCGCCGGCCGCCGTACTGACGGAACTGAACCGCCTGGGCGGCAAGCACGGCATCGGCCGCCTGGACCTGGTGGAAAACCGCTACGTGGGCATGAAGTCGCGCGGCTGCTATGAAACGCCGGGCGGCACCATCATGCTCAAGGCGCACCGCGCCATCGAATCGATCACGCTGGACCGCGAAGTGGCGCACCTGAAGGACGACCTGATGCCGCGCTACGCCTCCATGATCTACAACGGCTACTGGTGGGCGCCCGAGCGCGTGGCGCTGCAGACGCTGATCGACCACACCCAGTCCACCGTCAACGGCTGGGTACGCGTCAAGCTGTACAAGGGCAACGTGATCGTCGTCTCGCGCGACTCCAAGACCGACTCCCTGTTTGATATGAACATCGCCACCTTCGACGAAGACGGCG
>JAZJZQ010000807.1:0-1160 GCA_040389625.1 Pseudomonadota bacterium
TGCGCGACATGTCGGCCGGCGCCGGCTACCTGGCCCTGACGGCCATGGTGTTCGGTAACTGGCGTCCGCTCTACACCTTCCTCGGCTGCCTCATGTTCGGCTTCTTCGGCGCCGTGCAGATCCAGATCGAAGGGGTGGAACTGCCCGTGGTGGGCCGCATCCCCGGCTCGCTGATCCAGATGGTGCCGTACGTGGTCACCGTCATCGTGCTGGCCGGCCTGATGGCCAAGTCGGTGGCGCCCAAGGCGCTGGGCACGCCGTTCGTCAAATCGCGCTGAGCCGCCGGCTCAGCCAAGCGGGCAGCGCGCCGTTGCGGGCGCTGCCCCTCTCCTGCTTCACTTCCCTGCACTGCCACCGTACGGGCCAACTTGATTTGACGTGCGGTGCCGTGCGCTGCTTGGGCGTATGATGGACTTTCTGCGATGCCCGCTCGGGCTGTCGCGTTCCCACCGCACAGGAGGAAATCATGCCCAAGTCCAGCCAAGGCCACCAACCCCGGCCCATGCACGCACCACCATCGAAGATCGACACCGTCAGCAAGCAGAAACAGCAGGCCGAACAGGCCGAAGTGGCGGGCCGCCACAAAAACGTGGGCCGCAACGACAACGCCGGCCACAAGACGTCCAAGTGACGGCGTCGTTCTTTAGTATCGTCATTTAGTGTCGTCGCCAAGTGCTGTCGCTTGGTGTCGTCACTTGAAATCGCTGCTTAGCGTAACGTGCGCAGATACGCCAGCAGGTTGGCGATCTGCTGCTCGTCGCTGATGCCCCAGAAGCGCATGCGCGTGCCGGGCACCACGTCGCTGGGCCCATGCAGGAAGGCGGCCAGGGTTTTGTCGTCCCAGACGATGCGGGACTGCTTCATTGCGTCTGAATATTTGTAGTCCGTGGTTGATGCCGCCGGACGGCCGACGATACCGTTCAGCTGTGGCCCAAAGCCGCCGCGCGCGGCCGGCCCCACCTGGTGGCACGATGCGCACTTGCGAAACGCGACCTTGCCCGCCTCCACATCGCCAGCCGCCATGGCCGGTCCTGACGCGGCGCCGGCCAGCAGCACCGGCAGTAACATAAACTTTCGTCGTATCTTCATCATTCGTTCCAAATACAGCGCACTTCGCGCTGCCCGGCATTATGCCTCGGCCGTGACCCCGATCGCCGCGG
>JAZJZQ010000807.1:1260-4865 GCA_040389625.1 Pseudomonadota bacterium
GGCAGCAGATGGCGCTGGGCGTACTGCAGCAGCATGATGGTCTTGCCGTCCGCGATCTGGCCCTGCTCCACCATGCGCATGGCCTGCTCCAGCGGCAGTTCCAGCACTTCGATGTCTTCGCCCTCGTGGGCGATGCCGCCGCCTTCGCCCACGCGCGCGTGGGCTTCGTATTCGGCCACGAAAAAATGCAGCCGCTCCGTGACCGATCCGGGACTCATGTAAGCCTCGTACACCTTGCGCACCTGCTGCACGCGGTAGCCCGTTTCCTCCTCCACCTCGGCCCGGATGCGCTCTTCGGGACTGGCGCTGTCGAGCAGGCCAGCCGCCGTCTCGATCAAAAAGCCGTCGTGGCCGTCGCGGTAGGCGGGAAAGCGGAACTGGCGTATCAGCACCACGCTGCGCCTGGCACGGTTGTACAGCAGGATGGTGGCGCCGTCGCCGCGGTCGTAGGTCTCGCGCGTCATGGTCTGCCAGCTGCCGTCGCGGCGGCGGTAGTCGAAGGTGGTCTTTTGCAGCAGATACCAGTCATGCGACAGGGTGTCGACGCGCTGGATGCGGATGTGGTCGTGGGACATTGCGAGACTCCTGCTGAGGTAAAGGCAAACTTGCTTTTTTCTACATTATCATGCAATATCGTGCAATATCAAGAAATTTCATGCACATCATGCTGACCCGCCACCGCAAGGAACTGCTGCTGCAACGCCTGAAACACGATGGCCAGATCGTGGCCCGTACCCTCAGCGCGGAGCTGGGCCTGTCGGAGGACACGATACGCCGCGACCTGCGCGAACTGGCGCGCGACGGCCTGCTGCAACGGGTGCACGGCGGCGCGCTGCCGCTGGCCCTGCCGCCCTCGCCCGCACTGGGCAACTTCGCCCAGCGCCAGCACATTTCCACCGAAGCCAAGCCGGCCATCGCACGCGCGGCGGCGGCCATGATCGAACCGGGCCAGGTGGTGTTCATCGACGGCGGCACGACGGCCGTGCAGCTGGCCCGCCAGCTGCCGCCTGACCTGCGCGCCACCGTCGTCACCCACAGCCCGTCGGTGGCGGTGGAACTGGCCGAGCATCCGCTGGTGGAGGTCATCATGGTGGGTGGCCGCCTGTTCAAGCACTCCATCGTCGCCATGGGGCCGGCCGCGCTGGCGGCCATCGCCGGCATCCGTACCGACATCTATTTCATGGGCGTGTGCAGCCTGCATCCGGACCTGGGCCTGAGCACGGGCGACTATGACGAGGCGGGCATCAAGCGCGCCATCAGCCACGCGGCGCGGCGCACGGTGGTGCTGGCCTCGCCGGAAAAACTGGACACAGCCGCGCCTTACCAGATCGCACCGCTGTCCCAAGTGGACGCCATCGTGGTGCAGGCCGGCACGCCGGAAGCGCTACTGGCGCCCTACCGCCGGCGCGGTATCGCACTGGTGCTGGCTTGACGGGGGCCGCTTGCAAAACACCAGCATGACATGCCACACTGGCATGGACTTTCACCGTGGACACGGCGCAGCATGAAACACTTCGAGAAATGGCGCATCCCGGCCCGGCAGCTGGCGCTGCTGGCGGCCTTGTGCCTGCCCGGCGCCTGGGCCCAGGCCTTCGACCGCCTGGTCTATCCGCTGTCGGTGGGTGTGGACAGCCGCTACCAGTACGACTGGGCCGTACTGCGCATGGCGCTCGACAAGAGCCGGGGCCGTTACGGCGCCTACAGCCTGCACCAGGCCGCCACCTCCATGTCGCCGGCCCGCATCACCCAGGAATTGCTCATGCCCACCGGCCACATCAATGTCCTGGTGCGGGCCACGGCGCCCGAACTGGAGCGCGAATTCCTGCCCGTGCGCATTCCCGTCGACCGCGGCCTGCTGGGCTACCGGGTATTCCTCGTGCGCCAGGATGACCTGGCCCGCTTTGCGGCCGTGCGCACGCTGGACGACCTGCGCCGCCTGCGCGCCGGCCTGGGCAAGGACTGGGTCGACGTGCCCGTGCTGCGCGCGGCCGGCCTGCCAACCGAAGAGGGCTCGGCCTACGAAGGCTTGTTCTCCATGCTGGAAGCGGGCCGCTTCGACTATTTCTCGCGCGGGGCCGACGAGGCGCTGCGCGAATACGAAGAACGCCGCGCCAGCCATCCCAAGCTGGCCATCGAGCCGACCGTGCTGCTGTATTACCCGCTGCCGCGCTACTTCTTCCTGCGCCGCGACGCCGAGGGCAAGCAGCTGGCCGCCCGCATCGAGGCGGGACTGGAAACCATGGTGCGCGACGGCTCGCTCAACACCCTGTTCCAGCATTACAAGGGCGCCACCATCGCCCGCGCCAACCTGCGCCAACGGCGCGTGCTGACCATCCCCAATCCCACCCTGTCGCCCCAGACGCCGCTGTCGCGCAGCGAGCTGTGGTATGACCCGCTGAACGGCAAGTGAACGGCGGCGCCCCCAGTCTTTGCGCTTGCACAAAATTGCGTTAGACGAACTATTGTATTTTTTGATACAGTCAACGCTTTTTGCGCGACGCGTCGACGTCTTCGCACCACATTCGATCAGGAGTCCCGACCATGACAAGTAGCCGCAGCGCTATCCAATACGCCATCCCTTTGTTACTCGCCAGCGCCCTGAGCGCCTGCGGCGGCGGGGGCAGCGCCACGCCAGCTGCGGCTCCCGTCACCACGCCCGTCGCGGCATATCAGCTGTCCACCAGCCCGACCCTGCTGCAGGCGGGCACCACGGTTGGCACACCCAACTGGCCGGACGGTTCCACCGCCAGTGGCGGCAACGGCGCGCCGGTGGCGGGCGTCAACTGCCTGGTCACCGAGGACTACCACATCCACGCCCACCTGACGATACTGCGCGACGGCAATGCGCTGGCCATCCCCGCCCATATCGGCCTGCAAGGCTGCGCCTACGAGCTGCACACCCACGACCAGTCGGGCGTGATCCACGTCGAAACGTCCAGCGCCCGCAAGTTCACGCTGGGGCAGTTGTTCGCCGTCTGGGGCCAGCCGCTCAGCCGCAGCAACGTGGCCGGCATCAGCGGCCAGGCCGTCAACGTGTTCTACAACGATGGCGACGCGGTGCTGGAATGGACCGGCGAAATCGGCGACCTGGAATTGACCAGCCACCGCTCCATCGTCATCCAGCTCGGCACCGTCCAGCACACGCTGCCCGCGTACCGCTGGGATGCCGGGCTGTAAGGGATCTCGGCGTTCGATCCGGGTCGCCCGCAACAGCGCGGCCATTTGACGGCCGCGCTTGACCCATCCGATTTGGCACACAGCCACGTTGATCGGACGTGCGTATAATGCGCATTAGCGATCCACATTTTCGATGCGCACAATACCAAACATGAAACCGGCAAACGCCACGGCACCAGTGAAGAAAGTCCCGTCCAAAAAGGCGACCAATATCAGCCTGGCCATGGATGTGTACCTTGATGCCAAAGCGTTGGGCATCAACATTTCTCAAGTCTGCGAGGAACGATTGCGCGAAGAAATACAGACGCGCAAGGAACAACAGTGGAATGCGCAACATGCCGACTTCATCGCAGCCTACAACGGTCTGGTGGAAGAGGAAGGCGTCGCACTGCAGGAATGGCGCGCCTTCTGATGGCGCGCTTCGACAT
>JAZJZQ010000807.1:4965-7411 GCA_040389625.1 Pseudomonadota bacterium
GAGGAAGGCGTCGCACTGCAGGAATGGCGCGCCTTCTGATGGCGCGCTTCGACATCTACAGCAATCCTGGCAAGAACAGGAAAAGCGTACCGTTTCTAGTTGATATACAAAGCAATGTAATTAGTGGATTGGCCACCAGGGTAGTGGTCCCCTTACGTCCCCTGGCAACGTTTGCATCGCTGTCTTTGCCTGGCGACTTGTTCCCGCTGATCGCGATTGACGGGGTAGACCATTTTCTGGACATGCCGCAAATGGGTGCCATCCCGTCGACTGAACTAAAAAACAAAGTGGGCTCCGCCCAAGCCCACCAATTCGCCATACAGTCTGCATTAGACCGGGTGTTTGGCGCCTACTAGCGGAACGACGCCTGTCATCCCGGCGGCATGCGCTCGAAGTGCCGCGCGAGCGGGGCGGCCCGCCCCGCCCGTCTCAAGGCCAGATCGCCTGCAGCAGCGCGGCCAGGTGGTAGCCGCCCTTGGTCAGCTGGGTGCGGGCGATGGCCGAACTGGGCACCGGATAGTCGTCCGGCACCGTCAATCCCCACACGTAATAGACCTCGCCATTGCGGCCCGTCTGCCGGGCGATGGCGCCCGGGGTGGCGTCCGCATAGGCCAGCTTGGCCACGGCCAGGCCGTCGTCGGCCCATTGGTAAGGCCAGCTGACCGGGTCGCCCGTGTTGGCCGTGATGGCCGGCCGGGCCGCGATCATGGCCTGCGCGAATTGCTGCGGCGTGCGCACACCACTGCGGCGGAAGGCGTAGTCGACCACCGTCGTGTCCCAGTAGCTGTGGAACGGCTTGGTGGCCGACTTGGGCGGCACCCAGGCCGGCGCCTCGTCGGCCGGGCGCGGCAGCGGCGGCGGGATCAGGCGCGCGCTCGTTTCGCCCAGGCGGGCGTCGTCCAGCAGCAGGTTGTTGCCACCGCGGGCGTCGAACATGTTGACGGCATCGACCTGGCCGCGCCGTTCCGGCAGCACGAAGCCGCCGTCCTTGCCCACGTAGGCCGCGCCCACGTGCAACGGCTGGTGGATGTCGCCCACCAGGTGGGTCACCAGCAGCAGCGCCTGGCGCTGGGTGAAGCGCTGCGGATTATCGGCCGCGCCATCCCTGCCCTGCAGTACGGCGATGGCTTGTTTCAAGGTCTGGACGATGTCGTCGTCGGCCGTGCCGACGGCGTGGTCGCGGTAATGCTCGAGCTGGAACGGCACGTCCGTGTAGTGAAACTCGCTGTGCTGGGGATGGGCGGCCGTGTAGGCTTGCATTTCCGCCGTCTGCGGCCCGCAGAACGTGCCCTTGACGCAGTCGGCCCAGTTGGCCGCCTGCTCCAGGCTTTCGCCCGGCACCAGCAGGGCCGCCACATGCTGTTCGGCGTGGCTGCCGCGGATCAGCTGGCCGGCCATGGCGGCCACGGCCCGGTGGCCGTCGCTGCCCCAGGCCAGGACGTCGCCGGACAGGCAAACGCTGGCCAGCGCGGCGGCCATGGCGAGCTGCTGCACGCTGCGCTTCATTGCGGGCTCCCCTTGGCCGGCTTGGCGTAAGCCTTGTTGATGTCGAGCGGCTGGGTGTAGGCCGAGCTCCACGTCTGCTCATGCAGGGCGGCCAGGCGCTGCGCCATCTTCTCGTTGCGCATCACCACTTCCAGGTTGCGCGACAGGTCCATGTAGCCGCCCGTCCAGTTGCTGGTGCCGACCCAGGCCAGCTTGTTGTCGATCACCATGGTCTTGCTGTGGATCACGCGCGCGAACGGGATGAAGCCGCTCGAGGCCACGGGCAGAGTCACCACCCGCACTTCCACGTTGGGCAGCAGGGCCAGGCTTTTCAGGTAGACCTGCTCCGGCTCCTCCAGGTTCCAGTTCGACACCATCAGCTTGATCTTCACGCCCCGGTTGGCAGCGCTGCGCACGGCGTTGTCGATCACGGCGTAATAGGGCCGGGTGCCCTTGGGACCGTAGCTGAGCGGGGCATAATCGAGCAGCTGGATGCGCACCTCGCTCTGGGCCGTCGCCAGCAGCGCCGGCAAGCCCGTCTCGGAGTCGCCCACGCCGGCCGGGTTGTAGCGGTTGGGACTTGCCAGCAGGAAGGCGTCCTGGCGGTAGTCGGCCGCCACCGGCTGCTGGTTCAGCGCCGGCACTTCCATGCCCTGGGTGGCGAGCGCCTGGGCCCGCCAATCCTGGTCGAACACGGCCTGCACCTGGCCGACGATGCGCGGTTCGGTGATGCGCAAACCCGTCTCGTGGATATGCTCGAACGAGCGCCAGTCGAAGTTCTGGCTGCCCACATAGGCCGTGGCGCGGTCCACCACCAGGTACTTGGCGTGCAGGATACCGTTGCCGGTCAGCTTATTGAAATCGATGATGCGCAGGTCCAGATTGGGAATCGCTTTCAGGCGGGCGATGGTGGCCGCGTCGGACAGGTGCACGCCCTTCTGGTCCAGCAGGAAACGGATAT
>JAZJZQ010000807.1:7511-12546 GCA_040389625.1 Pseudomonadota bacterium
ATGGTGGCCGCGTCGGACAGGTGCACGCCCTTCTGGTCCAGCAGGAAACGGATATGCACGCCGCGCCGGCCGGCCGCCTCCAGCCGCGCCAGCACGCGCTCGAAGGCGCTGCCGGCCTGGCCGACGACGTAGAACTGGCCCAGCACGATTTCCTTGCGGGCCAGATCGAACAGTTCGCTCCAGACGGTGGCCGGGTCGCGCAGGTCGGCGCTCGACAGGGTGGTTTCGCGCGGCGCGGTCTGCACCAGCTCGAAGCCGGGAATGGCGAACTCCGCGTGGGCCAGGCCGGCCGTGCCCAGCAGGGCGGAAACAAACAAGGTGGAAGACAAACGACGCATCATGGTCCTTATGGTTGCGGGGCGCGCGCGATGCGGCCCCGGGATTGCGTGGCGCCGGCCGGCTTGCCCAGCTGATCGCGGCTGGCCAGGTAGGCCGCCACGGCGTCGCTCAGGTAGATGCCGGTGTCGGCGCGGCTGCGGCCGTTGGTGAACATGGGGAAGAAGTCGCCCCCTTCGGCCAGGAAATTGGTCAGCGCCACGCGGTACGGACTGTCCGGCTCCAGCGGCACGCCGTTCAGGGTGACGCTGCCGGGCACCACCCGGGCGCCTTCTGGCAGCTTGGGATTCCACTGGTAGCGGAAGCCCTGCGACACTTGCAGCAAGCCCCGCGCATCCGTGGCGGCGCCCTGCCACTGCTGCTCCAGCAAGGTGACGATCTGGGCGCCCGTCAGGTTCATCACCACCACCGTATTGACGAACGGCAGCACGGTCTGCACGTGGCCCACGGTGACGCGGCCATCCTTGCCCGTTTCCAGGTCATGGCGGATGCCGCCGATGTTCATGAACGCGATCTGGGCGCCGAACGGCAGGCCCGCGTGCAGCGTGGCGTCGGCCACCAGGTCGCCCAGCGGCGACTCGTCCACGTCATCCTTGTCGAGCGGGACGACCGGCACGGCCAGGCGCGCCACGGGGTGGGCCAGCGCGGCCGTGCCGCGGGCGCGGGCGCGCGCCAGGTAGGCGTCCAGCGCCGGATCGGCCGGATAGCGGCCTGACAGCATGATCTCGTTGCTGGCGCTGACGTCGCGCACGCTGTTGCTGGCCGTGTCCACCGTCAGCCGGATGCGCGACAGCACGTGGCCGGCCGTTTCGGCCTGGGTCACCGTGCGCCCGTCCACCTGGCACAGATAGCCCTTGTGCGAGTGGCCGCTGACGACCAGGCGGATGGCCGGGTCGAGCCGCTTGACGACGTCCACGATGGGCCCCGTCAGGTGGCTGCAGCCGGGTTCGTCGAAATCATCGGTGGTGCGCCCGCCCTGGTGGATCAGCACCACGAACACGCCCACGCCCTGCTTGCGCAATTCCGGCAGCTGGCGGTTGATGGCGTCGGCCTCGTCGCCGAACTCCAGTCCGCTTACGCTGGAGGGCAGCGACAGGGCCGCCGTGTCCTTGAGCACGGCGCCGATGAAGGCCACGCGCACGCCGTGGGCCGTCTCGATCTTGTAGGCCGGCATGATGGGCTTGCGGGTGACCATGTCGATGACGTTGGCGGCCAGGTAGCTGAAGCGGGCGCCGCCATAGTTGGGCGCGTACTGGCAAGCCTTGGCCGCGCGCGGCGAGACGCAGCCGCCCTTCTGCTGGCGCAGCAGTTCGGCGCGGCCGAGGTCGAACTCGTGGTTGCCCAGTGCGCTGGCGCGCAGGCCCAGCAGGTCGAGCGCGCCGAGGGTGGGCTCGTCGGCCCACATGGCCGAGATCGACGGGCTGGCGCCCACCAGGTCGCCCGCGCCCACCAGCAGCAGTTCGCTGTCCTGCTTGCGCCAGGCTTGCAGGGCCGCGCCCAGCGCGTCGATGCCGCCGGCCTGCACCGTCGTCTCGCGCCGGTCGCGCGCGCCTGTGTAGCTGAAAGCGCTCGGCTCCAGGTTGCCGTGGAAATCGTTGAGGGCCACCAGGTTGATGACGGCCGTGTGGGGCGGCAGAGGTGGCGGCGCACTGGCGCAGCCGGCCAGCAGCGAGGCGGCCAGCGCGCCGGCGGCCAGGGAACGGAGCAAGGAATTCATCGCATCGTGGGTCGGTGAGAAGCGGATATTGTACAGGCGGCGCGGCCCTGCTTGCGGCCCGCGCCGGAGAGAAAACAGCGCAAAAAAAACGGCTGATGTCGCCATCAGCCGTCTTGTCTTGCCTAGCTATGCATCAGTGCGATCAGAACTCGTACTTGACGGTCGCCTGGATGGCCCACTGCGATTCGCCCTTGACCTGGCGGGTGTCCAGCGTCTCCACGTCGCGCACCTTGTAGATGTAGCGGCCCTGTGCATCCAGACCGACGTAGTCGACAAAGCTGCGCGCCTGGCCGCCGGCAGGCTGGAAGCCCACTTCGTTGATACGGCCCCACTTCTTGTTCAGCAGGTTGCCGAAGTTGAAGATGTCGAAGGTGAACGAACCCTTGTGATCCTTGAAGAAGCCAGGGATCTCCTGCTTGATGCGCAGGTCGATCGAGTTGGTCCATGGCGAGAAGTCCGAGTTGCGGCTCACGATACCGCCGGCGGCCTTCTTCAGCACCGGATTGGCGTTGACGATGGACCAGAACTTGTCTTCGTTGGCGTGGCTGGTGGCCGTGTCGCCGGCGAACACCACCTGGCCCGAACCTGGCGCGGACGGGATGTACATCAGGTCGTTGCCGCCCTGGCTGTCGCCGTTCAAGTCATTGTTGACGGTCCAGCTGTATGGCTTGCCGCTGCGGCCTTCATAGAACATGCCGAAGGTGGTCTTGTAGGAGCCGAAGAAACGCTTCTGGAAGTTGACCAGGGCGTTGATGCGGTTCTTGACCAGGTAGCCCGAGTTGGCGGCCACTTCTTCGTTCGGGTTGAACACGGAACGGCCGTTAAAGTTCGAGCCCGAGGTCGACGAGGTCAGCGGCGATACTTCCGTCGCATCCGAGTAGGTGTACGACACCGACCAGTTCAGGCCGTTGGTCATCGGACGGCTCAGCGAGACGGTGGCCAGGTTGCTGCGGCCCTTGTCGGTGCCCGTCGCCACCAGCACGTTGCCGTAGGCGGAATTGCTCAGCGCCTTGTTGCGGGCGCCGGTACACGTTGCGCCATTGCTGACCATCACGCCGGCGCTGGTCCAGCAAGCGGGGTTGTAGGCTTGCTGGGTGTAGTACAGCTCGCGGCCATCGGTACCGATCTTGGTCGGCGCGCCCAGGTTCAGGCTCTGGTAGTAGATGCCGTCATGCACCTTGGTGTTGAGGTACTCGGCGCTGAACACCAGGCCGAACCATGGCAGTTCCGTGTCGAAGGCGATATTGGACTTCCACACGGAAGGCTGCTTCAGGCCGGGCGCCAGGGCGTCCACGTTGGCCTGGTTGCTCACGCCAGGCAGGCTGGTCAGCTGCTTGTTGATGTCGGCGTTGAAATTGCCGTCCGTCGAAGGGCAAGCGCCGGAACCGCCGCACACCACGTTGTGGGTAGCCACGCCGGGGTTGGAGAACGGATTGGACAGCCAGACCGTGGCCGCCGCGCCCTGGAACAGGCCGGTGCCGCCGCGCACTTGCATCTGGCGCGCGCTGTCGAAGGTGTAGTTGAAGCCCACCCGTGGCTGCCACAGGGTCTGGCCGTCGAAAGTGGTGGTGTTGTCCAGACCGAAGCCGCCGCTCTGGCGTGCGCCGGTAGCCGGGTTGCCGGCCACCATGGGCGCGGCCACGGCAGCGTTGCGCAGCGGATGGCCGTCGACATGGGCCGAATCGAAGCGCACGCCGTAGCTTACCGTCAGGCGCGACGTGGCGCTCCAGGTATCCTGGGCGAACAGGCCGTAGTTCTTCATGCTGAAGCGGGCCACGGCGTCGTCCAGGGTCAGGCCCGTGTTAGGCACTTGCAGCGTGTACGACGAAGGACGGCCACGGCTGAAGTTTTCCAGCACGGCCTGCTCGATCTGGGCGTTGCTGGCCTTGCCGCAATCGAGGGTGTTGACGGCCGCGAACGAGTACGCCAGGTTGTTGATGCACGAGAAGGTGTAGTTGCCCCAGATGTTCTGCAGGAAGGCGTTGTACACATCGTTCTTCTGGTAGTCGCCGCCGAACTTGACTTCATGGTCGCCCAGCGACCAGTTGGCGCCCAGGTAGCCATCCTTGGTCTTGGTGCCCAGGATGTTGCGGTGACGGCTGTTGTCGGTACCGAAGGACAGCGTGCGGCTGGCCGTGGACACGCCGGCCGGCGTACCGGCCGGGGTAGGGCCGGTGAAGGTCAGGTTGACCAGCGGCAGTTGCGAATTCAGGGACGGTACGCTGTCATAGTCGCGCGAGGACAGTTTGAGCTCGGTCGAGAAGGTCGGGGTCCAGTCGGCGGTCCACTGGGCCACCTTGGTCTCGATGGTCTTGCCCTGGTTGAACCAGCGCGAGTTGAGCGAGATGCTCGACGCGTCCAGGCCGGAGAAGTTAGGCTCGTCCTGCTTGGTCTTGGCCCAGCGGAACATGGCGCGGTGGTTGTCGTTGATGTTCCAGTCCAGCTTGACCAGGCTGTCATCGACGTTCAGGGCGGCGTTGCTCGGGGTGACCGAGGTGCCCACGTCGAAGCCGTATTTGTCCTTGGCGATGGCGGTGGCGCCGGCGATGGCCGAATTGGTGATGCCGACGTTGGTCAGCGGGCTGCCGATGGGGCCGAAGGCCGGTGCGGCGCGGGTCGATTCCAGCTTCTCATAGGCCGCGAAGATGAACAGCTTGTCCTTGATCAGCGGGCCGCCAACGGTGGCACCCTTGGTGGTTTCCTTGAACGACGGCGGTGCGTAGTAGGTGTCGGAAGTGCTGTTGTAGCGGTCGCCAGCCAGGCGGTCGTTACGGAACACATAGTAGACGCTGCCGTGCACAGTGTTGGTGCCGGACTTGGTGACTGCGTTGATGTTGCCGCCCGTGTAGCCCTTCTGGGTCACGTCGTAGTTGGCCACGTTGACCTGCACCGACTGGATCGCCTCGATCGAGATCGGCTGCTTGGCCGTCGGGCTGCCGTTCGACTCCAGGCCGAAGGTGTCGTTGACGGCCACGCCGTCGA
>JAZJZQ010000808.1:0-4958 GCA_040389625.1 Pseudomonadota bacterium
GCCCGCGGTTGCCCGCAATCGTCCGCTTAGAACGCGTAGCTCAGGCTCAGCTTGACGGAGCGGCCCGTGATGGAGCGCGCCGCATGGCCGTCGCCTTCCACTTCCGTGTAGCCGATCTTGTCGAGCAGGTTGTTGGCGCTGAGCGTCAGCACGGCCTGTGGCGACAGCTGGTAGTTCACGAAGGCGTTGACCACCTGGTAGGCCGGCATGACGATGGTGTGGGCGTCGTCGGCCCACGACTTGCCGGTGCCGATCACGCTGGCGCCCAGCGTCAGGTCGTTCCAGGTGTAGGTCGGGGCCAGCTGGTACACCACCTTGGCCTGGCGGCGCGGGGTGTTGCCGATCACGGCCACGTCGCCAGGCGCGGTGCCGGTGATCTTGGCGTCGGTGTAGGTGAGGCCGCCATTGATGCGAAAGTCGCCCGCGTTGTAGGCCGCTTCCAGCTCCACGCCCTTGGCGTCGTAGCTGTTGGCCGTGCTCTTCTGGGTGGTCGCTTCGTAGTTGGTTTCGTCCGTCTTGGCCTGGAACAGCGTGACGAA
Source organism: Pseudomonadota bacterium (assembly GCA_040389625.1). Taxonomy (GTDB): domain Bacteria; phylum Pseudomonadota; class Gammaproteobacteria; order Burkholderiales; family Burkholderiaceae_D; genus Rugamonas. The sequence goes on from JAZJZQ010000808.1 coordinate 540, forward strand.
GGTGCTCACGCCGCCGCGCCGCCATTTGAGGCCGCCTTCGAGCTGCTTGACGGTGTTGATGTTGATGGGCGCCGTGCCGTCGAGCGGGGTGCCGAACAGGATGCGGTCCGCATTGAAGGCCACGCCGTCGCTGACGCGGGCAAACAGGGCCAGGTCCTTGGTCAGCCGGTAGTTGCCGCCCACCGAGTACGAATTATGGTTGATCTTGTAGTCCACCATCTGGGTATTGGCCGCGTCGTAATGCAGGCCGCCGGTGGCGATGTTGGCCGTGCCGCTGGCACGCTGGCGGTCCTGGCGCACGCTGGCGTCCACGTTGAGCGGGCCCTGTTCGTAGCCCACGTTCAGGTAGGGCGAGGTCAGCTTGTACTCCATGTCGACGGCGCGCATGCAGCAGCCGCCCCAGGCCGGGCCCACATAGCCGGGCGTGGCGCTGGCCGTTTGCAGCAGGGCCGGCTTGTCGCCGGTGGCCTGCAGCAGGTACTGGTTGAAGTTCCACGTCAGGCCCAGCTGCTGGGTCGAGGCGTACAGGCCGGCCGTGCCCGTCAGCTTGCCGCCGCCGGCCAGCGTGTAGGTCTTGGACAGCTTGGTGTCGTTGAGGGTGTTGCCGGCGTCGTCGATGGACGTGTTGAACACGACGGCATGGATGGCCAGCCCGTCGTAGGCCTTGCCCTTGTTGGGGCCGGTGGCAAACACATAGCTGCCCACGGTGCCGTTATCGGCCGGGAACACGCCGGCGAAGCGGCCGCTGTTGCTGGCCTTGCGGAACTTGTCGCTCAGGGTCCAGCCGCCGCCCAGGTCGAACGAGCCTTCCAGCCCCAGCGCATCGCTCTTCACATGCAGGCCGTCGTTCACGTTGGTGGAGACGGGGTTGTTGTTCTTGTCGAGCACCACGTCGCGCACCCAGTACGGCGAATAGAAGCTGACCTTGCGCGGATCGAGGCCGGCAATTTCCGTGACCTGCTGGTTGACCACGCGCACCGGCACCGGCAGCGCCGTGGGCGACTTGTCGTCCAGGTGCTTGAACGAGATGCGGATGAAACCGTTGTCCAGCTCATGGGTGATATTGCCGCGGATCTGGCCGCCGCTTTCCGTGCTCAGGCCCGTGTTGCGGATGCCTTCGCCGCTGCGGTAGTGGCCGCCGATGAAGAAGCGGGTCTTGTCCGAGAGGGGGGCGCCGTAATCGAAGTCGTAGCGGGTTTCGTCGTAGCCCAGGCCGCGGCTGATGCCGACATGGCCGCCCTTCTCGTCGCCCGTCTTGCTGATGAAGTTGATGATGCCGCCCGGCGAGTTGGTGGCCAGGGTGGAGGCTGAGCCGCCGCGCACCACTTCCAGGTGGTCCAGCGTGCCGTCGATTTTCACGTAGCTGTCCGGGGTGATGAAGTTGAAGTCGCCCGACTGCAGCACGGGCAAGCCGTCTTCCTGGATCTGCACGTAGCGCGCGCCGCCGGCCGAGATGGGCACGCCGCGCACGGTGATGTTGGCGTTGCCTTCACCGCCCGACGATTCCGAGCGCACGCCCGGCACGGAACGCAGCACTTCGGCCGCGCTGGTGGGCACGGACTGCTTGATGGCGTCCGGGTCCATGGTGCTGATGGAGAGGCTGGACTTCATCTTGGACGAGCCGCCGGTGGTGCCGGTGACGACGATGCGTTCCAGGTTCAGGCCGTCGGCCGGCCGGGCGGCGGCAGCGGCCGGCGCGGCGGCGTCCGACGGGGTGGCGGCATCCGACGGGGCGGCGGCCTGCTGGGCGTGGGCGGCGCCCAGTTGCAGCATGGCCAGGGCGACGGCGGCGGCCATGCCGCTCAGTTTGATTTTCGATGTTTCCATAATCTCCTCCAGTGTTATGCACCGCGTCTTGGCGGCGGTTGGGACTCGCATGCAGCGCAACCTGTTGGGCCGGTTGTTATGGTGCTGAATTGCTGAGCAGGTGCGCCATTATTCCTCGATTGTGGATTTATTGCAATCGATTGCAATGAAGCAGCGCAACATGCGATTACGGGCATCAACGACAAGCCTTCGCTCTATGAAATGCGTATTTTTACTGCGTTATTAGATGAGAGTATGCAAGTTATATGCTGCAACGCAGCACGAAAACTGTCGCTTATTTGCAAATAAAATGCAATCGTTTGTAATTTACTTGAGCCCGCAACAATATTGCCTTGCCTGGGAAGTCAGCGGGCGGCCGGCGCCACGCTGCTGTCGCGTACGACGAGCTCCGTGGGCAGCAGCCGCGACGGCGCGGGACGGCCTTCCGTCAACTCCAGCAGCGAGGCCACGAGCGCCCGCCCCGCCTCGCGCATGGGCTGGCGCACGGAACTGAGGGGCGGATGGAAGTAACTGGACAGTTCGATATCGTCGTAGCCGACCACGGCCACCTGGCCCGGCACGTCCACCCCTTGCTGGCGCAGCGTGTTGACGGCGGTCATGGCCAGCAAGTCGCTGCAGGCGAACACGGCGTCGAACGGGACGGCGCGCCGTCCCAGTTCCAGCACGCCTTCGCTGCCCCCTTGCGGCAGGAACGACACATCGACCTGCAAGGCGGGATCGGGCGCCAGGCCGGCCGCGGCCAGCGCCTCGGCATAGCCCTGGTAGCGCTGCGCCACTTCCGGCAAGCCCTTGTCGCCCAGGAAGGCGATGCGGCGCCGGCCCTGCTGCAGCAGATGGGCCGTGGCCAGGCGGCCGCCGGCCACGTTGTCGCCGCCCACGGTGCAGTACAGCTGCTGGGGCAGTTGCGCGCCCCACACCACCATGGGCACGTGGCGGGCAGCCAGCTGGTTGAGCTGGTCGTGATGGCGCCATTGGCCGATCAGCACCACGCCGATCACGCGGCCCGTGTCGAACGGCGCGGCGGCCGCGTCGAGCTGTTCGGCGTCGACCCGGCTCACCAGCATGTCGAAGCCCTGCTCGGTGAGGGCGTCGGCCAGGCTGCCCAGCATGGCCAGGAAGAAGGGATCGGTCAGGTGCTGGCGGGTGGCCGAGTCGTACGGCACCACCACGCCCACCGTGCGGTTCTGCTTGAGGCGCAGGTTCTGGGCCCCGATGTTGATGGTGTACTTGAGCGAGCGGGCCAGCTCCATGATGCGGGCCCGGGTTTCATCGTTGACCAGCTTGCTGCCGCTGAGGGCGCGCGAGACGGTCGAGGTGGACACGCCGGCCAGGCGGGCGATGTCGGCCATCTGCAGGCGTTGCTGCTGCGCCGGGCTGGGGCTGTCGGCGGCGGGCGGCGGGGTCTTGGGCACGGCTGGCCTGAACGCGCGGCTTACTGCGGCACCGTATCCTTGAACGAAGGCCGTTCGGCCAGCTTGTCGTGCAGGCGGGCCAGGTTGGGATGGCTGTCACGCCACTCGATTTCCGGGAAGCGGAACGCCAGCCAGCCCAGGCAGCAGCCCACGGCCACGTCGGCCAGCGAATAGTGGATACCGGCGCAATAGGGCTGCTCGCCCAGCTTGTCGGCCATGGACGCCAGGCCCAGCTCCACCTTGCGCAGCTGGCGGGCGATCCAGTCGGGGCTCTGCTGCTCGGGTGGACGCAGGGTGCGCTCCAGGCGCACCAGCACCCCGGCGTCGAGCACGCCGTCGGCCAGCGCTTCCCAGCACTTGATGTCGGCCCGCTCGCGGCCGTTGGGCGGCAGCAGCTTGCACACGGGCGTGAGCGTGTCGAGATACTCGACCATCACGCGCGAGTCGATCATGACCGTGCCGTCCTCCATGACCAGGCTAGGCACCTTGCCCAGCGGGTTCAGTTTCTGGATGGTGGTCTCGGAGGCCCACACATTTTCCAGTTCAAACTGGTAGTCGAGCTTCTTTTCCGCTAACACGACACGGACTTTGCGTACATAAGGACTGGCGAGGGAACCGATGAGTTTCATAGACGCTAGGAGTAGAAGATTAGGTAACAGTATAGCATCGGCCCACCGCGATGGCGGCCCACACCGCACACTGGCGTGCAAAGCCGGCGCGGCGCCGCAACAGGCGGGCCGGCCCGGCCAATGGTAAAATCGCACTTTGCGCGCGCTTTGGCTGCGTTGCCGGCCGTATCCGCCCCTGCCGGCCCGGCCCGTGGCCCGCCATGGCGCACCGTCGCGCACCGTCGTTTTCCTGGTTTTCTTAACTTCTGCTGCCCTGTCCATGACTACTACTCCTTACTCCACGCTGTCGGCCCTGTCCCCACTCGACGGCCGCTACGCCGCCAAGACCGACAAGCTGCGTCCCATCCTGTCCGAATCGGGCTTCATGCACCACCGCGTCAAGGTGGAGATTTCGTGGCTGCAGGCGCTGTCGCTGGCCGGTTTCGACGAAATCAAGCCATTCTCGCAGGATGCCATGGCGCTGCTCGACAAGATCGCCCACGACTTCACCGAGGAAGACGCGGCCCGCATCAAGGAAATCGAAGCGGTCACCAACCACGACGTCAAGGCCG
>JAZJZQ010000809.1:0-12048 GCA_040389625.1 Pseudomonadota bacterium
CGCGCGCCAGATGGCGGCCGTGGCCCAGGGCAAGGGCGCGCGCCGGCGCTGAACGCGGAAGGGGGACAAACCGCCGGGATTTACCGCTCGATTTGAAGGCAACGGAAGAGCGGAAATGTTGGCTGTATCGTCGCCGTTTGCTTGGACGACTTTGCTGGTGTTGAACCATGCGTTCAGCAACTTACTCCTGGGATACTTTTGCCTGTCCGCAGATCGACGCCGATCCAGCATCGGTAGCCGCGCGCAGCCCCTTTCGCGGCGTAGCTGCAACTGACTTCACCTTTGCGTCGCTCGCGGTCGCCTTTTTCTTGACTGCAAGTTAGCCGAACATCCGGCCCGATTGAGTCAAAAATGTCCTTGGCAGAACTGCCTTCTATCGCGATGGCAAGTTTGCGATCTGTCGCTGTTGGCGCGCCGCGTTCGTCCCCCATTTGCCCGGAATAGATCGAATAAGTCGCGTTAAGGGGCTTATATTCCTCGCCTGGCGACTCCGCAGCGCCGGCCAGGATTGGTACGCTTAGCATGGCCGCGCCGATAATCGATGACGAGGTTTTTTTCATGTCAGCCCGCCAATTCGACATGGAAATGGTTGTCATGGCCTGTCATTGGTCTGACGACCGGCAAATTTGGCGCATTAAAGTAGATTCGGACTACCGGCGACCAGATACAAAACAATTCAATCAGCTTCTCCGTTGCATCATGGTCATATTCCGGCTCCATCCACGTAACCGGCTCATGCTTGCCGTCCTTGCGCATGGGACGAATATCCACTTCCAGTCCACTCATGTGCGTGTGGTGGTCTTTATACTTCGGACCGCCAGCCAGACTGATGTCGCCGACCCCGAATTTCCGATTATCGATGGCTTGCCATTCACGTTCAACCCATAAGATAGCTGTAAGCATCGAGGCAGTGGCGTATTGATACGCACCAAGGCTGGGCTTGTAATTCAGCTTGCCGTACACGTAATAGCCTGAATCTTCTGGCGCCTGGGGAAGCATGAAATATCTTCTTGAGTCCTGCGGCTGGAGGCCGATCTCTTGTGTCATGGCGGACTCCTCACGCGATCCTGTTGGCCGACAAATCCCATCCGCCCGACGTGTTACCGCCTGCGCCGCCGCTAATTTTCTGCTGGGTGTATTTCCACTTGATCTTCGAGAATTTCAGCCCGAGACTGTCGTGGAGGATATCTCCCTGGTGCACCGCTTGGGTGATGCTGCCGATGAGGACATTTTCAAGCTCCACCTCGTAGTACTTGACGCGGTCGCCCTGACCATCCGCCCGCATGAATTCGAGTTTTGCTTTGGCGATCGTTTTCCCTGCTGAACAGGTCTGCATGAGAATAGGTGTCGACAAGTCGGCAAGCTTGGTCAGCGCGATACTGCGATGTTCGCACCGCTCCGCGGTATGCCCGCCCGCAGTGGATGAGGTAGCGCTTTTTGGTTGCGATACACCCATGTTGGCAGTGCTAATCTCGATCCAACCCATGTGGGCGGAGTCGTTTGATTCGCCTTTAATCCCGTCAATTTGAAGATAGACGTCGATAGCCATATAGCCTCCAATAGCTGAGAGTGGTCGATATGGCAATTATTGTGCGTTATTGGAGGGATACCTTTGAGTTCAGTCAGCCTGACGTCGATTTAAGCGGAAACACGCTGACAATTTCAACTGTTCTGATTGGCTAACTGTCGAGGAATTATTTTTCCTGATTGCAGCACCGATGGAATATGCTTGCGGTGAGACAGTTGATGACGGCCGCGTGCATCATGATGCAAAAGGTAAAGATGGCCTGCCGTAACGATGATGCGCCGCCAGCTACCTTCACATCATCACGTCATGCCACGTCGAACGGCGCGCTGGCGCCGGCGTAGATGTTCTCCATCGCTTGCCGTTCGCGCCCGATGATGGTGGCCACAAACCGTTGCGCCTGTTTCATGCGCTTGAAGGCCGTGAAACCGCGCTCCAGGAATTGCTGCAAGTCGCCCAGTCCGGCCAGTTTGGCCGGCGCGCGCATCATGTGCAGCGTGGCGCTCAGGAACGGCACCCGCACCAGTTCGCACAGCGACATCCCCAGCGCCTCCACCAGGGCCAGCTGGCGCGTACGGTCGGGCGCCGCGGTGCAGGCGCGGTAGGCGGCTGCGTAATCGTCGGCGTCGAACTGCGTGCCGAGCTGGCGCGCCATGGCCGTGTCCAGCCGCTCGGACAGGGCGTCGAGCACGATCGCTTCCGTGATCGCCTGCAGGGCGTTGACGGGCAGCAGGCGCTGCATGGTGGGGATGATGCGTTCCAGGTCCGTGTCGCGCTGGCTGAGGTCGTGCGCGCCGTACAGTTCCTCGAAAAAGAACAGGGCGGCGTCGCGCGAATCGGGCGCGGCCAACAGGTCGGCGTGGGTGGCGGCCAGCCGCTGCGACTGGAATTGCTTGAGCGCCGTGCGGGCCGCCAGCAGGGCCGGATCGCGTTTCGCCCCTTGCCGTTCCGACTGGACGGCATGCAGCTGCTGTTGCAGTGTCTGCACCAATTCTTCTTTCTTCATGACACTGTTTTACCAGAAGCTGGTAGACGCGGCACTCTATTTTTCGCCGCAAAATCAAGCTTGCCTTTGACGTACACTAGAAAAAAACACTAGAACCGGATGGAGACATGCACACTTCCCGCAGATCGTTTCTCAAGATCGGCATCCTCGGCGCCTTGACGCTGGCCGCTGGCGGCGCGCTGTACCGCGCCGTGCAGGGGCCGGCCCAGCTGCGTCCGTTCGCGCTGGACGACAACGCCCGCAGCGTGCTGACGGCCATCATCCCGTCCATGCTGGGCCCCGTGTTGCCGACGGCGCAGCCGGCGCGCGCGGCGGCCGTGGCCGGCACCGTGGAGCGGGTGGCGGGCGCCGTGCATGGCTTGCCGCTGGCCACCCAGAAGGAAGTGCAGGACCTGTTCGGCCTGCTGTCGCTGGGACCGGCGCGCCGCTTCCTGGCCGGCGTGCCGGCCAGCTGGAACGAGGCCACCCCGGCCCAGGCCGACGCTTTCCTGCACAGCTGGCAGCACCACCGCATCGCCATGCTGGTCACGGCCTACCAGGCCTTGCATGACCTGATCGCCGGTGCCTGGTATTCCGATCCCGCGTGCTGGGAAGCCATCGGCTATCCCGGCCCGATCAAGGAATTGAGCTGAACCGTCCGCCACTCTTCTGGAAGTTGTAATGATCAAAACGAATATCGCCATCGCGCCCGCCACGGGCCCCATTCCCGATCCCATCCAGGCCGGCCTGGCCGCCGGCTGGGATGTCACCGACTGCGCCCGCATCGAGGGCGACCGCACGCTGGAGGCGGATGTGGTCATCGTCGGCAGCGGCGCCGGCGGCGGCGTGACGGCCGAGATCCTCACGCTGGCCGGCCTCAAGGTGCTGATCGTGGAAGAGGGCGCGCTCAAGTCGTCCAGGGACTTCAAGATGCGCGAGGCGGACGCCTATCCCGCCCTGTACCAGGAATCGGGCGCGCGCAAGACGCGCGACAAGGGCATCAACATCCTGCAGGGCCGTACCGTGGGCGGCACCACCGTCGTCAACTGGACCACCAGCTTCCGCACCCCGCCCGGCACGCTCAATTACTGGACTGAACACTTTGGCCTGAAGAGCTATACGCCGGAGGCGCTGGCGCCGTGGTTCGGCATGATGGAAGAACGGCTCAGCATCCACGAGTGGGGCACGGCCCCCAACGCCAACAACGACTTGCTGCGCCAGGGCGCGGCCAAGCTGGGCGTGCCCACGGCCACCATCCACCGCAACGTGAACGGTTGCTGGAACCTCGGCTACTGCGGCATGGGCTGTCCCACCAACGCCAAGCAGTCGATGCTGGTGACGACGCTGCCGTCGGCCCTCAAGCGCGGCGCCGTGCTGCTCACGCGCCTGCGCGCGGAGCGCTTCGTGTTCAAGGGCGGGCGGGTCGAGCAGCTCGATTGCGTGGCGCTGGACGAGGCGGGCCTGGCACCCACTGGCCGCAAGGTGACGCTGCGTGCCAAACACTTCGTGCTGGCGGGCGGCGCCATCAACTCGCCGGCGCTGCTGATGCGTTCGGGGGCGCCCGATCCCCACGGCTTGCTGGGCAAGCGCACCTTCCTCCATCCCACCCTGATCTCGGCCGGCCTGTTCGAGCAGCGCGTGGATGGCTATGCGGGCGCGCCGCAGTCCGTGTACTCGGACCATTTCCTGCACACGGACGCCATCGACGGTCCCATCGGCTACAAGCTGGAGGCGCCGCCGCTGCATCCGCTGCTGCTGTCGTCCACCATGCCCGGTTTCGGCACGCGCCATGCGGACATGATGCGCCAGTTCCCCCATCTGCAAGGCATGCTGGCGCTGCTGCGCGACGGCTTCCATCCCGAGTCCGTGGGCGGCACCGTCACGCTGACGGGCGCCGGCGCGCCGGTGCTCGACTACCCGATCACGGAATACGTGTGGGATGGCGTGCGGCGCGCGCTGCTCACCATGGCCGAGATCCAGTTCGCGGCCGGCGCCAGGAGCGTCACGCCGGTGCATGAAATGGCGGGCAGCTACAGCTCGTGGGATGCGGCGCGGCAGGCCATCAACAGCCTGCCGTACAAGGTGCTGCAGGCCAAGGTGGTATCGGCCCACGTGATGGGCGGCTGCACGCTGTCGGACGATGAGCGGCTGGGCGTGGTGGGGGCGGATGGTCGCTATCATGGCGTGAGCAACCTGTCGGTGCATGACGGCTCGCTGTTCCCCACCTCGATCGGCGCCAATCCCCAGCTGTCGATCTACGGCATCACGGCGCGCCTGGCCAGCGCCCTGGCGCAGCAGCTGACCGGCAAGCCGGCGCCGCGCGCGAGCGCCTGACGGCACATCGCTGGCTGCTTCGTTGAAGAGGACGATGGCATGTTGAAACGTATCCTGATCGTGCTGTTGCTGGTGCAGGCGGCCGCCGCGCTGGGGCTGGCGCTGGCTGCGCGGCATGCCTGGGGCCTGGGTCCGGGGCCGGCCCTCGCGGTGGGCGCGGGGGCGGTGCTGCTGGTGCGGCTGCTGATCTCGCTGCACAATTTCTACCTGAGCTGGCGCGCCGGCAGCGTCGTGCCGCCACCGTTCAGGCTGACACCGCTGGCCTGGTTGCGCCTTGTGCTGTATGAATTCCATGCATCGATGGCCGCTTCTTCCATACACATGCTGCATAGTACGCGGCCCCATGTGCACGCCGGCAGTGGCCAAGCGCCCGTATTGCTGTTGCATGGCTATGCCTGCAACAGCGGGTACTGGACCCAGCTGTCTGCCCGGCTGCGCGCGGCCGGCATCAGTTATTGCGCGCCGGACCTGGAACCGCTGGGCGCCGGCATCGACCATTATGTGGCGCAAGTGCAGGCGGCCATCGAGCAGCTGTGCCAGGCCGGCCACGCCCAACGCGTCGTGATCGTGGCCCACAGCATGGGCGGGCTGGTGGCGCGGGCTTATCTGCGCCGTTACGGCCCGGCCCGGGTGGCCCGCATCATCACGCTGGGCACACCCCATCACGGCACCGCGCTGGCCGGCTGGGGCCTGGGCCGCAACGCGGCGCAGATGCGCTGCGACAGCGCCTGGCTGCAGGCCCTCGATGCGGCTGAGGCAAATTTGCAACGTAGCATCATTACTTCCATCTATTCTCATCACGACAACATTGTTGCGCCACAGGACTCGAGCCAGCTGCCCGGCGCCCGGCATGTGGCGGTGGGCGCCATCGGCCATGTGGCGCTGGGACGCCATCCCCTCATCCTGCGCCGGGTGCTGGAAGAAATCCGCGCCGTGCCGCCCGCCGCACATCGCGTGGACAGTGCCGGCCAGCTTGGGTAGACTGTTTTTACGCTGGCGCGAAGTCACACTTGCGGCCACCTGTTCCGCAAACCGGCGGGCAGGTGATTTTTAGTGAGATTTTCGCTTGTGCGTTGCTGTATGGTTATTCCTAAGCAGGGCGGCCCATGCCGCCGACATGCCCGGCCGCCACGGCCGGCGCAGGCTGCGACCCGGCGCGAGGCATACGCGCACCCACCCAAGGCGCGACGATGGCAACAGACTTCGGTACCTTGATCCTGAATGAAACGCCGGACGCGGTGATCCTGACCACGCCCGCCGGGGAAGTGTTGTGCTGGACACCGGGCGCCCAGGCCGTGTTCGGCTACAGCGCGCCGGAGGCAACCGGCAATGTGCTGAGCGACCTGATCGTGCCGCCGGACCGCCTGGGCGAGGAGGAGGCCGTCGTGCGCCAGACCCTGACGACGGGTGCGGCCACCTACGAATCGGTGCGCCGGGCCAAGGATGGCACGCTGGTCTACATCGACAGTTCCAGCAAGGCCATCCGTAAAGGCGATGGCGAGGTCGAGTACATTTTGTGGAGCAAGAAGGACGTCACCCACCTCAAGGTGCTGCGCGACGCCAAGCTGGTCGAGGCGCGCTTCGGGGGCCTGCTCGAATCGACGCCGGACGCCATCATCATGGCCAACGCCAGCGGCCGCATCGTGCTGGCCAACCGCCAGGCGGAAACCCTGTTCGGCTATAGCCGCGGCGAGCTGCGCGGCAGCTTGCTCGAGGAGTTGATGCCGGCCCGCCTGCGCATGGCCCACGTGGGCCACCGCAGCGACTATTTCACCCAGCCGCAGGTGCGGCCCATGGGCTCGGGACGCGACCTGTACGGCCTGCGCAAGAGCGGCGAGGAGTTCCCCGTCGAGATCAGCCTCAGTCCCATCGAGACGGAAGAGGGCATGCTCATCATGAGCGCCATACGCGATATCAGCGAGCGCAAGCAAATCGAACTCACCTTGCACGAAAAAAATATCGAACTGGCCAACGCCAATGCCGCCAAGGACCGCTTTTTGGCCGGCATGTCGCATGAATTGCGCACGCCGCTCAACGCGATCATCGGATTTACAGGTACTATGTTGATGAAGTTGCCCGGGCCCATCAACGCCGAGCAGGACCGCCAGTTGCGCACCATCCAGGGCAGCGCCCGTCACCTGCTGTCGCTGATTAACGACTTGCTCGACTTGACCAAGATCGAGTCGGGCAAGGTGGAATTGAATTTTTCGCCGTTGCAATGCCGGCTCCTGATCGAGGAGGTGTTGCAACTGTTTCGCGAACCGGCCCGCCAGAAAGGCCTGGAGCTGAGCTTTCGCAGCGCACCGCAGGAAGTGGGCTTGCTGACGGACCGGCGCGCGCTGCAACAGATATTGATGAACCTGATAAACAACGCGATCAAATTTACCGAGCGCGGCATGGTGCAGGTGGGGCTAGACCTGGTCACGGTGGACGGGCGCCAGTGCGCCGCCATCAGCGTGCACGACACGGGGCCGGGCATCGCAGCCGAGCAGCAGGGCCGGCTGTTCCAGGCCTTCACCCAGCTCGACGCGGGCAACACCCGCCAGTACGAGGGCACGGGACTGGGTTTGCACCTGAGCCAGAAACTGGCGGGCCTGCTGCAGGGCGAGATCGTTTGTGAAAGTCAGTACGGCGTGGGCAGTACGTTCACGCTGCAGCTGCCGTTGGATTGACGACGGCGGACCACCAGCACATGAAGGGGCGGCAGCGCCCCGCAGGGCAGAACGATTAACCAGGAGCGCAAACGTGTCGGCACGCATCCTTATCATTGAAGACAACCCCACCAACATGGAGCTGATGGTGTATCTGTTGCGCGCCTTCGGCTACACCCCGCTGACGGCCGCCGACGGCGAGGCCGGCGTGGCGGCGGCCCGCCAGGAAGTGCCGGACCTGATCATCTGCGACGTGCACCTGCCCAAGCTGGACGGTTACGGCGTGGTGGCCGCGCTCAAGGGCGATCCGGCCCTGCGCGCCATCCCGACCCTGGCCGTGACGGCGCTGGCCATGGTGGGCGACCGGGAAAAGCTGCTGGCGGCCGGCTTTGACGGCTACATCGGCAAGCCCATCGAGCCCGATACCTTCGTGAGCCAGATCGAGTCTTTTTTGCCGGGGGCGTCGGCCCCCGGTAAAAGCGAGGTCGCCACCATCCTGATCGTGGACGACCATGTATTGAACCGCGAGTTCCTCATGACGCTGCTCGGCTATGGCGGCCACCGCCTGCTGGAAGCGTCCAACGGCGCCGAAGGCTTGAAGATGGTGCACGCCGAACGGCCCGACCTGGTCATCTCCGACATCCTGATGCCCAACATGGACGGCTACGAGTTCGTCACCCGCATGCACGCCGACCCCACCACGGCCGATGTGCCCATCATCTTCTACACGGCCACCTACCGCGAACGGGAAGCGATGGCCGTGGCCCAGTCCTGCGGCGTGCGCTGGGTGCTGCCCAAGCCGTCCGACCCGGACGTGATCCTGCGCACCGTGCACGAGGCGCTGGGGCTGGCGCCGGAACCGGAGGGCATGCCCAGCTTCTCGCCCGAGCCGCCGTCCGAGGGCCGCTTCCATGGCATCGACCACAAGGTGGCCGAGTACCTGGACGTGCTCGAGGCGAGCAGCCAGCAGATCACTCAGCTGGCCAACCACACGGAGGGCGAGGAGCGAGCGCCGGAACATTTGTCGCTGATGACGGCCCGCCTGTCGAGCTCGCTCTCCAGCCTGCAGGCCGTCAGCCTGCGCCTGACGGCCCTGATCGAGCTGGGCATCGAGCTGGGCGCCGAGCGCGACCCACAGGCGCTCGTCGAGATCGGCTGCCGGGTGGCGCAGAACATTTGCGTCTCCAAGTACGCCTGCATCGGCGTGCTCGACAACGGTGCCTCCGAACTGAGCTTTTTCGCTTCCTGCGGCACCGGCCAGCAAGTGCGGGTGGTGGCCGGCGCGCCCCGCTCGGGCGTGCTGCGCGGCCTGCTCGAGCAGCGTTTGCCATGCCGCATCAACGATGTCCAGGGCGACCCCAGCCGGATCGGCCTGCCGCCCGGCCATCCGCCCGTCCATTCCTTCCTGGGCGTGCCGATCGCCTCGCGCGAGCGCACCCACGGCTGGCTGTACCTGGTCGATAAATTGGGCGCCGACGAGTTTTCCGAGGTGGACGAGCGGGTCGCGGCCACGGTGGCGGCGCAGATTTCCGTGGCCTACGAAAACCTGCTGCTGTACGAGGAAATCCGCCGCCACCACGCCCAGCTGACGTCGGACATGAACGCCCGCATCCGGCTCGACGAGGACTTGCGCCGCTTCCGGCTGGCCATGGATGCCACGGCCGACGCCATCTTCCTGGTCGACCGGGCCGGCATGTGCTTCGTCGACGTCAACGTGACGGCGTGCCGCATGCTGGGCTACCACCGCGAAGACTTCCTCAAGGTGGGACCACAGAAATCGGCCGACAGCAAGCTGGCCCGGCTGGAAGACCTGTACGACAAGCTGCTGGCCGGCGACCAGAGCGGGGCCATGACGGAGTTGCTGCTGCAGCGCCACGACGGCAGTCCGCTGTCGGTGGAAGTGCAGCGCCGCACGCTGCGTTCGGGCCAGAGCTGGATCCTGGTGGCCGTGGCGCGCGACATCACCGAGCGCAAGGAGGCCGAGCAGCGTTTGCTCAAGCTGGCCCACTTCGACACGCTGACGGGCCTGCCCAACCGCAGCCAGTTCTACGAATCGCTGACCCATTCGCTGAACCAGGCGGCCGAGCACAAGTGGGCGCTGGCCGTGCTGTTCCTGGACGTGGACCGCTTCAAGAACGTCAACGACACGCTGGGCCACACCATCGGCGACGAATTGCTGCGCCAGTTCTCCAGCCGCCTGGTCGATTGCCTGCGGGTGCGCGACACGATAGGGCGCTTTGGCGGCGACGAGTTTGCCGCCATCCTGATGCTGCCGGAAGGGGCGCAGAATGCCATCGCCGTGGTCGACAAGATCCGCGAAGCCATGCGCCGCCCGTTCGACCTCAAGGGGCATGAGGTGACGGTCACGGCCAGCATCGGCATCTCCGTGTTCCCCGACGACGGCGCCGACGCCGACACCCTGATCCAGTACGCCGACACGGCCATGTACCGCGCCAAGGAAGCGGGGCGCGACGCGTTCCGCTTCTTCACGGCCGAGATGAACGCCCAGTCGCTGGCCCGGCTGGACCTGGAGAACGCGCTGCGGCGGGCCATCGACAACGACGAGTTCGTGCTGTTCTTCCAGCCCAAGGTGGACATCGGCTCGGGCCGCATCAGCGGCGCCGAAGCGCTGATCCGCTGGAAGCGCCCCGGCCACGGCATGGTGTCGCCGGCCCTGTTCATCCCCATCCTGGAAGAGACGGGGCTGATCGTGCGGGTCGGCACCTGGGTGCTCAACGAGGCGTGCCGCAAGATCGCCCAGTGGAGCCGCAGCAGTATCGGCCCCGTGCACCTGTCGGTCAACGTGTCGGGCATCCAGTTCTTCGTCGGCGGGCTGGAGGAGGAAGTGATGAAGGCGATCCGCGACCACGACATCGCGCCCGAGCTGCTGGAGCTGGAACTGACGGAAAGCTCGCTGATGTCGAACGCGGAAGACACCATCACCGTGCTGCAGAACCTGAAGGCGCTGGGAATACAGATTTCGATCGACGACTTCGGCACCGGCTATTCCAGCCTGGCTTACCTGAAGCGCTTCCCGATCGACAAGCTCAAGATCGACATCGCCTTCGTGCGCGAGGTGACGAGCAACCCGGACGATGCGGCCATCGTGCTGGCCATCATCAACATGGCGCACAGCATGAAACTGGAAGTGATCGCCGAGGGCGTGGAGAAGGACGCGCAGCTGGCCTATCTGCGCCGCCACGGCTGTGATGAAATGCAGGGCTACTATTTCAGCCGTCCCCTGCCGGAAGAGGAGTTCGAGCAAATGCTAAGCGAAGGAAAATCCCTGCAGACGCCGGCCGACGAGACGGTGCTCGAGCAACAAACCCTGCTCATCGTGGACGACGACGCGTTCATGCTGGACGTGCTGACGGACTTCCTGGCCCAGGATGGCTACCGCATCCTGACGGCGCAGACGGCGGCCGAAGGCTTCGACGTGCTGGCGCGACACCGGGTGCAGGTGATCCTGTGCGACCAGTGCATGCCGCTGATGAGCGGGACGGAATTCATGGAGCGGGTCAAGAACCTGGCGCCGGACACGTTCCGCATCATGCTGTCGGCCTATGCGGACCTGACGCCCATCATGGCCGCCATCAACCACGGCGCCATCGACCGCTTCTACACCAAGCCGTGGAAGGGCGCCGTGCTGCGCGAGAACATCCGTGAAGGCTTCCGCCTGCACGCCCAGCTGCACGGGCCCAGCGCCGTGATCAGCGGTTGAACAGAGCGGTAGATCAGCGACCGCCCGGCGGTTGAACAGCGGCTGGCCAGCGGCAGCTCCGCGGTCGAGACGCGGCCGAGCGCGGCCGAGCGGCGCAGCCGACCGATGACATGCTGGCAGCGCTGGCGGCAGTGTCAGTGGTGCGCGGGGCACGCCAGCGGTGTTTGTGCCGCTTGCAGGAGAAATTCCACCTTCACGGCATCATAAGGGAAGACGATGCCGCCGGCCGGACCGCGTTCCAGCACGCCGGCCTGGAGCAGAGCGGTGACGTCGCCATGCACGGCCTTGACGTCGCGTTCGACCCGGCGCGCCGCCTCGCGGATGGACATTTCGCCAGCGCCGCACAGCATCTTCAGCAATTGCCAGCGCTTGGCCGTCAGCACTTGCCATAGCAGTTCGGGCGTGGCAAAACTAATGCGGGCGTTGCGTTGCGGCTTGCCAGTCTGCCATGCTGCGGTGAAGTCGGACATGGCGTCGGATGTGGCGCGCACATCAAGGACGACGGTCTTCATCGTTCCACCTCACCGTATTGAGCACTGTCCTGCCTGGATAATGATTCGGGCTGGAGAAGCTAGGGCCATTATGTTGGAGAGGCTAACAACAGCTTACGGCGTTGTCAACATCTCCAACGGCGGATGGATCAGAACTCTTCCCACTCGCTCGCCACCGCCGCGGCTTTGGCCGATGGGCGGGCCGCCGCGCGGGTTGCGGGGACTGGCTCCGGGGCAGCCGGAGCCGGGGCCGGGACGGCAGCGCGGCGCGGCGCGGCCGCGGTGCGCTGGGCGGTGTCGATGGTGAAGGCGCTGACGGCCTGGGCCAGGTCGCTGGCCTG
>JAZJZQ010000810.1:0-1583 GCA_040389625.1 Pseudomonadota bacterium
TTCAGGGGCTTAGCATAACTCAACTTGAGCGGACCGACCGGCGAAATCCAGCTGATACCCAGACCGGTAGAATAGCGCAGTTCCGAAGCGCGCATCTTCTGGCCTTCCTGGTAGACCTGGCCCGTGTCGAGGAAGCCGAACCAGCGCAGGCTGCGGTCGGTGCCCGAGCCGGGGAACGGCATCTGCAGCTCGGCGTTGCCGATCAGGCGCTCGGCGCCGCCCAGCGCGTCGAAGTTGACCGGGTCCACCGCGCCCAGCGAGGAGCTCAGGTAGCCGCGCACGGAACCGATGCCGCCCGCGTAGA
This sequence comes from Pseudomonadota bacterium, assembly GCA_040389625.1. Lineage (GTDB taxonomy): Bacteria > Pseudomonadota > Gammaproteobacteria > Burkholderiales > Burkholderiaceae_D > Rugamonas. Next base: position 305 of record JAZJZQ010000810.1, read on the forward strand.
AGGTCTTGAACACCGGGTAGGGATTGTGGCCGATGCCGTGACCGAAGTCGATCTCGCCCTTGAGCGCCAGCGTGACCTTGGGGTGCAGCGGCTTGTACCACTGCTGCTCGTAGACGGCGCGGTAGTACTTCTGCTGGCCGGCCACGTCCAGTTCCAGGTTGGCGCGCTGGTAGCGGCCGATGGTCGGGGTGATGGCGCTGTCGCGGCTGTCGCGGGCCCAGGCGGCCGTCAGCGGCAGCGCGTTGGTGACGGCGCTGCCCACGCCGTCGGCGGCGCCGGTCAGGCTGGTGACGTAATCCTTGAACCGTTTCGGGCTGGTGCTGTCGGTGTCGATGCGCGAGCGCTCGGCGCCGATGCCGAAGAACACGGTGTCCGTTTCCGAGAACGGCACGCCGTAGTTGATGGTGCCGCCCTGCTGCTTGATGGTATAGCTGCCCACGTTCAGGGCCGGCGGCTGCTGCGTGCGCAGGTAGACCGAGAACGAGCGCGACACGCCGTCGTCCGTGTAGTACGGATCGGTATCGGAGAACGAGATGGTGCGGCTGTACTTGCTCGTGTTCAGTTCCAGACCCACGGTCGTGCCGCTGCCGGCGAAGTTGGCCTGCTGGATGGCGGCCTGGAAGGTGAACTTCTCGGCCTGCGAGAACGCGCCGCCAATCTGGAAGTTACCGGTCGGCTTTTCCGTCACCGTCAGGTTCACGTCCACCTGGTCGGAGGTGCCCTGCGCTTCGGGCGTGTCGATGGTGACGTCCTTGAAGTAGCCCAGGCGGTCGACCCGGTCGCGCGAGAGCTTGATCTTGTTGGCGTCGTACCAGGACGACTCGAACTGGCGGAACTCGCGCCGTATCACTTCGTCGCGGGTGGTGGTGTTGCCGGCGATGTTCATGTGGCGCACGTAGGCGCGCTTGCCCGGATCGATGAAGAAGGTGAACGCCACCTCGCGCTTGGCGCGGTCGATCTCGGGGTTGGCGTTGACGTTGGCGAAGGCGTAGCCGAAGGTACCCAGCCGGTCCGAGATCAGCTTGTTGGTGGCCGTCAGGCGCTCGCCCGAGTAGATCTCGCCCTTCTTGAGCAGCACCAGCGAGCGCAGTTCCGCTTCGCGGCCGAAGGTCTCGCCGTCGAACTTGAGGTCCGACACCTTGTACTGCTCGCCCTCGGTGATGTTGATGGTGATGTAGATGTCCTTCTTGTCGGGCGTGATCGAGACCTGGGTCGACTCGACCTGCATCTCGATGTAGCCGCGGTTCAGGTAGAAGGACTTGAGCGACTCGATGTCGCC